>JAAXHE010000051.1 GCA_012271065.1 Candidatus Latescibacterota bacterium | reverse complement strand
CTGCAGTGCGGCTTCAGCGGCCGAAGCCCTGTAGGCCACCGGGGATACGCCCGTGACGCCTATGCCGACGGACGAGCAGTTGCCGTTGTCGAGCGTAACCTGCGCCGCAACACCGCAGATGGCGAACCCCGAGGCGGACTGGTGCATCTTGACGTACGCGCCGCCCGAGTTGTCCGGCGGCGTGGCGATCCTGATTCGAGTGAGAATCTCGTCCTCGCCGATGGCGACGGTGAGCAGGTCTTCGAAGAAATCGCCGACGGCAACGCTCCGTTCGCCCCCGGGACCGGAGATATCGAGCTCGGCGTCCAGCGCCAGCATCGTCGCGGGCCAGTCCGCGGCCGGGTCCGCGTGGACCAGGCTGCCGCCCACCGTGCCCCGATTACGCACCTGCACGTCTCCAATGGCGGACGCGGTCTCCGGAAGCAGGCCGCATTTGGATTTCAGCAGCCGGTGGCTCTCCACCGCGTAGTGCGTCGCCAGAGCGCCGATTGAAATGGTATCGTTTCCGGCGACGACCTTCCTCAGACCGGAAATGCCTCCCAGATCGATGAGGGTTGCAGGCGCGGCGAACCGCAGTTTCATCAGCGGGATGAGGCTGTGGCCGCCTGCCAGGATCTTCGCGTCATCGCCGTGTTCCTGAAGCAGGCTGAGCGCCTTTCGCAAGGTCTTCGGCGCGTGATAGTCGAATGGGCTTGGTATCATTTTGGTCTCTCCACGTATCGGATATTGGAACTTCCGCGCGAGCGCATACTACCGTTCTTCGGCCGGTTTTCGCGCCCCCTGACGATCCGGGCAGGCTAACCCTGCATGAGCTTCCAGAGCTTTTCGGGACGCAGCGGCATGTCGATGTGCCTCACGCCGAACGGCTTGAGCGCGTCCACCACCGCGTTGACGATGGACGGCGTGGAGCCGATGGTTCCCGCCTCACCCACGCCCTTGACGCCCATGGGGTTCACCGGTGATGGCGTGACCGTGTTGTCAAGTTCGAAGCGCGGGAAGTTATGCGCCTTGGGCAGGGCATAGTCCATGAACGTGCCCGTGATCATCTGTCCGCTCTCGTCGTAGATGGCTTCTTCGTAAAGCGCCTGGCCCAGACCCTGGGCGATACCCCCGTGGATCTGACCCTCGACGATCATCGGGTTGATGATCTGTCCGCAGTCGTCGACCGCGATATACCGAAGAATGTCCACCTCGCCGGTGTCCGCGTCCACCTCCACGATGGCGATATGGGTGCCGAACGGGTAGGTGAAGTTGGAGGGCTCGAAGAAATGCGTGGCAGCCATGCCCGGCTCGGTATCCGGAGGCAGATTCACGCCCCCGTGGGCGGCCATGGAGATGTCCGTCAGGGTAACGCCCTGGTCGGGCGACCCCTTGACGCCGTATTTGCCGTCTTCGACCACGATGTCCTGGGGGTTGCTCTCCAGCAGGTGCGCGGCGATGTTGATGGCTTTCTCCTTCACCTTTTCCATGGCCATCACCATGGCCGTGCCGCCCACCGCGGTCGCGCGGGAGCCGAACGTTCCGATGCCGTACTGCACGGCTTCCGTATCGCCATGGATGATCCGCACGTCGTCGATGTCCACGCCGAGGCCGTCGGCGATGAGTTGCGCAAACGTGGTCTCCTGGCCCTGGCCGTGGGGCGAGACGCCGGTGAGTACGGTGACTTTGCCGGTGGGGTCCACACGCACGGTACCGCTCTCCCAGCCGCCGGCAGGCATGGCGGCCGAGGGCCCCATACCGCAGATCTCCACGTACGTTGAGAAGCCGATGCCGAGGTACCGGCCCTGCTCGCGGGCTTCCGCCTGTTCATTGCGGAAGCCTTCGTAGTCGATCTTCCTCAGTGCCTTGTTCAGCGCGATCTCGTAGTCGCCGCTGTCGTAGGCAACGGCCGTACCGGTCTCGAATGGAAACTCGTCCTTACCGATGAAGTTCCTGCGCCGCACCTCCAGGGGGTCCATATCCAGATCGAACGCCACGCAGTCCAGCATACGCTCGATGAGGTAAGTGGCTTCGGGCCTACCCGCGCCCCGGTAGGCATCGGTGGCCATCTTGTTGGTGAAGGCCGCAACGAGTTCCATCGAGACGTTCTGGAACTTGTAGCAGCCGCAGAGCATCAGCCCCGTGAGCGTGGGGATGGCCGGGGTGAGCAGCTGGTAGTAGGCGCCCACGTCGGCCTCAACGGTATACTTGAGGCCCAGGATGGTCCCGTCGTTCTTGACGGGGATCTCCACGTCGCCGACCTGGTCGCGTCCGTGGATCGTGTGCAGGAAATTCTCGCGCCTGCTCTCGATCCACTTGACCGGCCTCTTGAGCTGGATCGCGAGATGCCCGACCAGGGCTTCCTCGGCGTACACGTTCAGCTTGCAGCCGAAACCGCCCCCCACTTCGGGCGCGATCACCTGCACGAGCTGTTCCGGCCGGTTGAGAATAACCGAGAGCTGGGTTTTGAGCAGATGCGGGATCTGTGTGGAGGACCAGACCGTGAGTTTGCCGTCGCCCGGCTGAAACTGCGCGACCACGCCCCGTGTCTCCATCGGGTTCGGCACCAGGCGCTGGTGGTTGAAGCGCTGTTTGACCACGCGGTCGGCCTGGGCGAGGGCGTCGTCGATGTCGCCGCCCGCAATGGCCCAGGTAAACGCCTGATTGCTTCCGAATTCCTCGTGCAGAATGGGCGCGTCGTCTTTCAACGCGGCCTCCGCGGAGTTGACGGCGTCGAGCGGCTCGTAGTCCACCTCGACGAGGTCGGCCGCGTCGCTGGCGGTGTAGGGGCTGTCGGCGACGACCGCGACAACGGGCTCCCCGACGAACCGGACCTTTCCGTGGGCCAGGACCGGATGGTCGGGAACCTGGATGCCCGGAAAGCCCTCGGGATCGGTGGTGGCGCACGGAATGGTGCCGATATTGCCTTGAAGATCGTCTCCCGTCACCACGGCCACCACGCCCGGGTGGTCAGAGGCGGCAGCGGTGTCGATGCCCTGAATGTGCGCGTGCCCGTAAGGACTTCGGACCACGGCCACATGCAGCGTTCCTGGCAGCTGAATATCGTCTACGTACTGCGCAAGGCCCTGGATCAGCCGGGGATCTTCCCTGCGCTTGATTCTGGCGCCAACGGTTTTACTGACTGGCATGGAAGACCTCCTTTCAGGTTCTCATAGCCCTGGCCGCGTGCTGGACGGCGTCCACGATGTGCTGGTATCCGGTGCAACGGCAGAGGTTGCCCTCGATGCCGCGCCGGATCTGCGCCTCGGTAGGCCGCGAGTTGCGTTCCAGCAACTGGTGGGCGGCGATGATCATCCCGGGCGTGCAGAAGCCGCACTGCAGGCCGTGGCACTCCCAGAAAGCTTCCTGGACAGGGTGAAGTTCGCCGTTCTCGGCCAGACCTTCGATGGTGGTGATTTCGGCGCCGTTCGCCTGTACCGCGAGCAGGGTACAGGATTTCACCGACTGCCCGTCGAGCATGACGGTGCAGGCGCCGCAGAGGCTGGTTTCGCAGCCTACGTGGGTGCCGGTCAGGCCCACGACGTCGCGCAGATAATGCACAAGCAGCAGCCTGGGCTCCACGTCGTGGCTGTGGCGCTCGCCGTTAATGGTGACTTCCACGTTCACGGACCACCTCCTTTTTTTGTGTTTCCCGATATCGCGGTCCCGTTGACGATTTTCCGCACGAGACGAAGTTGGCAGAATTAGGGGGGATGAAGGTACGCATAATCATTACAGCTCCGCAAGCGGATTCTACCGGGCCGCGGGAACGGCGAATTGCAGCTGTATCGCCCGGGCGTGGACAGGGTCGATATGCTTGCCTTTTTCGATTCACGTCTTTAATATTGTACCCGAATCGGTGGCGTGGAATCCGGCATCGCGTTCCGGGCGGACCGAGTCCGGACACGTCGCCTGATCGGCTTGTTTCACTGAAATCCCCTCCATTGAGGATATGAATAGTGGAATCGCAACTCTATTACGTGGGAGACCCGATGTGTTCGTGGTGCTGGGGCTTCCGGCCGGTGCTGCGGGAGATCGTCTCGGTCCTTCCGGAGTCCGTTCCCGTGGTGTACGTGATGGGCGGGCTGGCGAAGGATTCGGACGCGCCGATGCCCGAAGCAACACGCGCGTACGTGCAGCGGAACTGGCGGGACGTCGCGGCAACGACCGGGGCGGAATTCAACTGGGACTTCTGGCGCAAATGCAAACCGCGCCGGTCCACGTACCCGGCCTGTCGCGCGGTGCTGGCGGCGAGGGCGCAGCGTGAAGACGCCGTTCCCGAATTGTTCGACGCCATCCAGAGCGCATATTATCGTGAAGCACGGAATCCCTCGGATATCGAAACGCTGACCGCCGTGGCCGGGTCGCTTTCGCCGCCGCTGGACATGGGTCGTTTCGAACGGGATATCAGATCGCCGGAGATCGAGGCCGATTTGCAGGCGGGTTTCAACCTGCGCCGCGCATTGGGCGTCCGTGAATTCCCGAGCGTGGTCGTGAGACACGGCGACGCGCAGACCGACGTCGTCCGCGGCTGGGCCAACGCCGAGACGGCGATGGCAAAGCTGGAGAAAGCATTAGGTGGAGAAACGTAAGACGTTAGACGGGAGATGAAATCCTTGCCAGATTTGCTCGCCTGCGGCCAGAGTTGAATCCTCACAAGGCAGGCGATCTCTCCCCTCTTACCTCTTCCGTCTACCCACTTATGGATTCAGTCATGGATAGATTTTTGTCACGAAGTGTTTAAGTCAATCATTTCAAGGAGGTTATATTCATGGCCGAAGGCGAACCGATTACCCAGGAACAGATGAACGAGTTTCTGTTTACGCAGATCGTACTGATGTTTCAGGGGGCGGCATGGCAGCATCTGGGAAAGGTGATGAACCCGGCCACCAACAAGGTGGAACGGGACCTCGCCCAGGCGAAGAACACGATTGACATCCTGGGCATGCTGCAGACGAAGACGAAGGGCAATCTCAGCGACAATGAACAGAAGTTTCTGGAACACGCGCTGTACGAGTTGAGGATGAACTACATCGACGAAGCGAACAAGGAACCGGACGAGGCTGAAGCGCCCGCCGATGAGGCCGATGCGTCAACCGCCGACGCCGAGGCGCCCGTGGAGGAGAGCGGCGAAGATGCCGCCGGGAGCACGGAAGCAGAGGCGCCGGAGCAGGAGGCGCCCGCGGAGCAGAGCGCAGGCGACGCAGCCGAAGCCGCTGAAGCGGAAGCGCCGAAGGACGAGGCGGCGTCGGAGTCGAAGGGGGAAGCGGATTGAAGCGATCCCTCCTACCCTGCGCGGCGCTGTTCCTGTTCTGGCTGGCCGGATGCGCGTACTATTCAACGTCAGCGACCGGCGGCTCGGGTATCCGCTCGGTGGCCATTCCGCTGATGGAAAACGAGAGCCTCGAGCCGGAAATCCAGCAGGCGCTCACCGACAGCCTGATCCAGGCGTTTCTCCAGGACGCGGCGCTGCGCGTCACGGACGAAGACCGCGCGGACATCGTGCTGCGAGGTACCATCGTCGATGTGCGGGACGACCCGTTCACCTACCGCGGGCAGGAGGACCAGTTCCAGATCTCGGTCTTCGTGGACGTCAGTTGCTACGACGTGAAGAACAAGAAGCAGCTGTGGGAAGAGAAGCGCCTGAAGGGATACGGCATCTACAGCGCCGCCGGCCAGCGCGAAGAAGCCCGCCAGGAGGGCCTCGGCGCGGCGTTTGAAATCCTGACACGGGATATCGTGGACAGGACTCAGGTTGGCGGGTGGTAGCGAGAGACCATCGAGGATTGATGCCGGGGAACATGGATAAACAGGATAGGCAGGATAAAGGCATAAAACCAAAAAGGCGGAAAAAGCGGGAAATCAGGCACTGCTCGACACGAGACCGCGCCGTTGACGAGCCGCACTCAGGATCTGAGAAGTCGACCACAAGTGGCAGATGATCCTGATGCGGATATTGGAAGGGTTTTGTTGATTCTTGCGGTTCTAATCCTGTATATCCTGTCCATCCATGTGAGTTGTTCTTGGTAGCGAGAGACCATCGAGGATTGACGCATGGGAACATGGATGCACAGGATAGGCAGGATAAAGGCGGAAAGGGGGAAAAGCACTGCAAGCACGCAGATTGGGCAAAGCAAGATTCAAGCAGTGTTGGATGACGAGACACGTTCAGGATCAACGAAGACTGGCAGCAAACACCGGTTTACGGCGTGAAAACGCCCCACACTCGCGTGAGCGAATGCGGGGCTGTGTGCGGATCTGGCCGGGCGCGGGACTAGCCGCTGAATGCCTTAATCGCAAGCCCTGCGATAGCCAGGACCGTAGTAACCTGCAAAGGTACTACCCAACGGTACAGCCCGTCGATCTTGGCTTCCAAGGACATGCGGTTGGCGTCGATTTTTGCGTCCACCGCGTCTATCTTTGTTTCCATCCGCCCCATACGGACGTCGATCTGTTCGACCACGCCCTCCAACCGCGCAATACGCCCCTCATGGTCTAATGGATATGGGCGTTCCTGCGTCGGATTCCTCTCGCTCATTGTTAATCTCCGTCAGCTTCTTTGTCTATCGCCAGTACGGACATGAATGAAATCGGTCAAGTGCACCGTTAATAGGATTCAGGTCAACAGCAGCTTCATTAGGCGGTACGTCATCGCCTGGGACCGATCTTGAAAGAGCCGATCGCATATGCTATATATACCCAAAATCCGATATAAAAACAACATCCCTGGGCGAACTCCCTGATCCAAGAGGTTGTTACGGTTGTGCGGCCAATCGCAACACCGCCGTCGTCAATTCCTCTATCGCCCGGACCAACCGTTCAATAACCAGGGTTGTTGTCATTATCCATGATTAGTGGCTCTGGTTCCGAAGGCTCTTGTGGCTTTCGCTGCTTTCGTTGTTTTCATAGTTTCTTAAGGTTTTATCCTGTTCATCCTGTCCATCCATGTAGGTTTTTTTCACAGAAATCTCATCCATGAATGAAGCGGCGGCGAGAATAAAGATCAACAAACTGCTCGAGGCGGCGGGGTGGCGGTTCTTCGACGAAGACGGCAAGCCCGCCAACATCCGCGTCGAACAGACCGTCGTGCATAAACGCGAGGACCTCGACGCACTGGGCGACGACTTCGAGAACGCGACAGGCCGCATCGACTTCCTCCTTCTCGACGAGAAGGGCTTCCCGCTCATCGTGCTGGAGGCCAAGTCGGAAGACAAAGAACCGCTTGCGGGAAAAGAACAGGCGCGGAAGTACGCCCGATCGCAGAACTGCCGCTTCGTTATCCTGTCGAATGGGAATCTGCATTATTTCTGGGACCTTGAGCGAGGCAATCCGTACGTCATCACGGCGTTCCCCACCCCGGACTCCGTAACCGGCTACAGCAAAGTACAGCCCAACCCGCAGCGCCTTATCGATGAACCGATCGGCGACGACTACATCGTACTCACCCAGCGGCCGAATTATGCTTCGGAAGCGGCCTGGAAGAACGAAGCCGAACGCCCGAACTTCATCAAATCCAACAAACTCAGTTTCCTGCGCCCCTACCAGCTCCGCGCCATTCATGCGCTTCAGCGGGCGGTGAAAGGCAGCAAAGACAGGTTTCTGTTCGAAATGGCCACGGGAACGGGCAAGACCCTTGTCTCTGCCGCGGTGATCAAGCTCTTTCTGCGCTCCGGCAACGCCTCCCGCGTCCTGTTTCTTGTCGACCGGCTGGAACTCGAGGAGCAGGCGCGCAAGGTCTTCACCGCCCTGCTTTCGGCGGACTGCCAGACGGTCGTCTACAAGGAGAGACGCGACGATTGG
>JAAXHE010000130.1 GCA_012271065.1 Candidatus Latescibacterota bacterium | reverse complement strand
GTAGGATGACCGTAGACCACCACAGCATTCGCGTCCATCATCACGCAACGCACCCTTACGCCCAAATCACAAATAACCAGTCGCTTTACCCAGCAAACTCACCCTCGACAGACCTCTGAACAACCTCACGTCATCACCATCTGCCATGCACCATTGCGCTTATCAACCCATACGCACCAAAAAACGCCTTTCTGCTCAACAAACTACACTACTCGCTTATTTACGGTCTAGGTAACACGTAGGGGCCGGACCCCAACACGCGGCGGTTGAAATCCCTGTTGAACCGCTCCGCGAAACGGCGCACCAGGTCGGCCTGCGAACCCGCTTCCCACGAACCGTCGATGAGCGCCTCGATGGATACGCCTTCCATCAACCCGTCGGGGTCGTAGAAGTGTTTCGGCAGGATCCACCTTCGTCCGATGTTGATCGCATTATAGAAATACGGTTCGCCGTAAACAAACGTGATCCTGTAGGTTCCCTCCAACCGGATCGCCATCAGATCCTTGAACCCGCTTCGCATGTATCCCGATAGCTGCACCTCCGGATTCTTGATGACCTTGAAGCTGAACAAGACGTCCGCCGCGGTCACCGGCCTACCGTCCGAAAAGCGGGCATCTTGCCGTATGTCGAATGTATATGAAAGCTTGTCCGGGGACACCGCCGGATAAGCGACGGCCAGTTTTCCCTGGAATTGGTATGGTGGAGCGTTCTCCCTGTACAGCAAAGGCTCGAACATGTTCTCCAGGATTCTGTGAGAGCCATAGTCCACCTTTTTATACGGGTTCAGCGTTGCGGGCTCAGAAAATGCGTGGAGAACCAGCCAGTCCCCATAGACAGGGCGTTCATTTCCTTCGTGCCTCGCCGGAACCTTCTCGGTCCCGTCGAGTACCATGAGCCCTTGATCCTCCGCGAGAATCTGCTCGACTTTTTTCCATACCTCATCGGCCTCGGCGTTTTCGGGGAAAGGGAACAAAGATAGGGCGCATATCAACATTCGTACCCATTTGAAATCGTCAAGTGTCATTCTCTTCTTCCAAATTGCAACGACGAGGAAACGCTGCAGAATTCATCAGCGACCGTGCGTCTGTCAAATACACCAGATCCTTAGAGATTCGGTTGCACCTACTTGCGTGCAAGAGTCGCCTCTCCTGGCGCATTTGAAAAGATGTTGCCGGACTGAGGCGGACACGTTGCGGGGCGTCGTCACAGCATAGCCTCGAGATAGGGTCGCATCACGTTCTCGACCCTGCAAACCCTGGCGGAGCCGAGCACGGCGCCTGGATCAATGCCGTGTCGTTCCCTGTAAAAGCGCAGCGCTTCCACCACCACGTCCATGCCGATCCGGTTACGAAACTTGAACGAGTCGGCAAGGGTCTTTTCGCGGCTGTAAACCTTGACGGTCGCACCGTCGATCAAATGCGTTTCGATGCCGTGAACGTAGGCTTCTGTAGAGAACCTGTGCGTGCGGACAGGCGGGTAATCCACCGACGGCGCACGGGACCCTCGCGGAACCGCGACGGATACCGCACGGGGGATCTGGGTTGTCATGTCATGGAAAGCCAGCGCTGAGACAAGACAGATTACGGCCTTCGGGAAGCGCAGGCTCACCGTCACCAGATCCGGGTTGCCGATTGGAGGCAGATCCGCCAACCGGTAGATTCCCCTGCTCACCGGCTCCACGATGCCCCGGTCCCGCAACATATAGAGTGAGTAACGCGAGATCCCGTGCGCCAGGGCTTCGCTCATGCGAAGCTGGCCGCCGTGCCGGCGGAAAATTGCCTCGGGTTCATCTTGCATGGTCCGGCCTCAGACAAATTGTTATTACTTAACTACAAGTGGTAATAATATGTCTGATCGCGAATGCAAAGACAAGGAAATTCTGAATTACACAAACACGGGATAGGGAGCCGACTCGCTAAACGATTGACACCGCGCAGCCCGAGAAGCTGCGCCGAACGAAGAAATAGAAGCCGTAAATCGACGAGGGCTAGACCGATGGGAATGGTGCGGGGATGTTGCAAGTCTGGCCCTAAACCTATGAATCTGACGCGACGACGCCCCGGCAAACGGGTTTGCCGGGGCGTCAGTATGATTAAATCTCGCTTTTTCAACGTGGAATTCATCGAATGCCGGACATTCTTCTTCCCTCTCTCCGCTTCTTGTCATACGCACTTTGCCGATTTTCCATCTCTACCAAATGAACTTTCGCCTTCAATCCGCTTGTAGTAGATCCTGTAAGCACCCTTGTCAATTCTGAACATCGGATCATTCGAAGGACGACCCTGTATCTTGATAGACCCGCGTCTATTCACAGGGTCTTTGAGACCTTCCATCGCCGCAAGAACGCGACTTCCCGCATTCGGTTGCACCTTACGCTCAAAAATCGTGAAACCCGCCTGTATATGATAACTTCCTGATATACCGGCCCCTGCGAGTTTTCTGGCTTTACCTGTTCCGGACGACCCCGATCCCCACCCACTACCTGCCCCGTTTTATCCTTGCAGCAAACTGCCGCTGTTCCTCCTGCGACAACGGACGGTTCTTACCAGTACGAATATCTTCATCTATCTGCAAAGACCGCGCCAGAAATGGGTCTTCCAAATCTTCTTGAATCACGTCTTCTGCACGCTCGCCACGTCTGACCCGCTCGATCAACTTCAGTGCGACATCGACAACTCCCATTATATCCTCCGTTGTCGTATCCATCCATTGGACCATTAGCCTTCATGTCTACCCGTAATGTGGATTCTGTTTCCGTTCGTCCGTATGGAAGAATGCAATCTGGCGATTATTGGTGGAGGCGGCGGGAATCGAACCCGCGTCCGAAAGCAGATCAACGACAGCGTCTACGTGTGTAGTTTACCTTTTGAATCTCACGTGCGGGCGCCCCGGTAAACGGGGTTGCCGGCACGCCAGTTCAATCAACTCTCGCTAACGGACCCTCGAACGGAGGTCCGCGAGCCAGCCCGCATAAGTCGGCGCTCCGGTCGGGCCCTGCGGGCGAAGCCCGTCGGAACGGACTGCGTTTTAGTTACGCAGCCATTGCGTACGTATCGTCCGCAATTATAGAGTGTTCCCACAGTTTAACGAGGACATGGGACCTCGACACGCAGCCATCGCCTCTCCACCCCCGTCGAATCCAGGTCGCCCCCACACGGTATTGCCTTGTCCCGGGCAGCCTGGTCGCCCGGGCAGGTGAAAATATAGCCCGGCTGGACTTCCCTGTCAAGCCGGGCGCTGTAATCCGGATACACAGGTTCCACCGGACCGGACGCAGATATGAGAGCGTTCGTCTGCATCCGGTCCCGCGGGCGACTCTTCATTCTACACGAAAGAGGACGGAATCCGCGGCCATGGATGCGAATAACCCGATTCCGCCCTCGATATGAAATCGAGGTTCGTCGAGCGTGGCCCCGTCCTGCTGGCTCGAGATCAGAAAGTCTCCGTAATTCTCGTCCAGGGAAAAGACCAGAAACGAATAGGATCCATAATAGGAAAACTGAAGGGGATTCAACGTCTGGGATTGCCCTTGCAGGAACCGCCATTGGTCCGCCCTGGCGATACTGTCCCTCAGTGCGCCGAATCCTGTGGTGTCAATCGCCCCGCCGAAGCCGCCGCCAAACCGCCCGCCTCCGAACTGGCTCTCCGGTGGAATTCGCTCCAGAAGTTCCAAAGCCTGCCTTGACGTGACATAACCGCCATTTGTCTCGCCTTCCCACGTCACACGATACGGATCGCCGCCGACGTAAACCACGGGCGCCCCCGAAGCCATCGGCGGGAACGGCACGGTCGTCTGCGCGGTCGCCGTCCCCAACCCCGTCGTGACCGACAGATGGTAGGTTTTTCCCGGATGGACGACCAGGTCCGGCTGATGGTAGGTGCCGGGCTTGTCCGGAACGGATGACAGAGAATGCGTTACACCGTCCACGGTTATCGTGACGCCTGCATCGGAAAGCGCGCTGGCGTCGCGATCGTATTCGCTCGAAAGCGGCATCGTCGTGCCCACGAATAGATCGGAGACGTTGCTACCCGCCTGAAGATAGCCTTCGATATGGATCGTCTCTTTGAACTCCCCCAGCGACTCGGTTGGCGACGTACTGCAGGCGCCGGAACCTAGACAAACAACCGCACACAGAATCAAACGCAAATTGATCATATTTACTTCCTCCGCCGGCCGTCCTACATGTTGAATCGTAGACCGACACTCGGCAAAATGGGCTGTAATAACACATCCTGTACCAGAACTTCCGGCTCGGTTGCATCGAACGAGCGATACCACACGTTACGCCGGTTGTAGACATTGAACACGCTGAATACCAGTTCCCCTTCGACGCCGCCAAGGTTGATTTTGCGCGTGACGCCGAGATCCAGCCGATGATAGGCCGGCAGCCGGTAGGCGTTCTTTTCCGAAACATGGACATAGGGTATGGTCTGTCCCGTAGGCTGTTGCACCTCATAACGCGCCTCCGGGATCGTATAGGCCTGTCCCGTGCCATATACCCAGTTCAAGTTGAGGTTCCAGCCTCTGCCCACGTAATAGTCGGTCACAATCGACACGTCATGACGCCGATCGTACTTTGGGGGAAATGGCTCGCCCTGGTTCAATTCAGGGAAGGTGTGTTCCGTCTTGCTCAGCGTATATCCAATCCACCCC
This sequence comes from Candidatus Latescibacterota bacterium, assembly GCA_012271065.1. Next base: position 15,518 of record JAAXHE010000130.1, on the reverse strand, counting down.
TTCAGACGCCCCTCCGTCTTCCGAAGCAGTACCTCTCCGCCGTGGGATGTGCCCGATCCGGTCGCAAACAGGTCGGAGAGCGGGGTGGAGTCGTCAAGACGCACCTGTGACTGGAATTCCACGAGGTCCTCGAGGGCCTTGTGATAGTACTCCAGATCGACCTGCCATCCTTCGTTTGGCGTCAACATGAGGCCAAATGCGCTGTGAACGGCTTTGCCCGGCGTCAGGGTCTCGTCCACCGGCAGCCACATATCCGTCGTGTACGTGTTGGCCTCTATCGAAATCAGGTTGACGAACTGGTGGTAAATGCCCCAGCCGCCCTTGATCGCGATGTTCTCATCGAATTGGTACAGACCCGTCGCGCGCGGCGACCATCGGGTATAATCGCCGCTGTTGAAATGGCTCACGCGAAGCCCGGGCGTCAGTTCCAGACGACCCAGGCGCATCACATGCTCGAGGTAGCCCGTCTGGTACAGCGACGCCGTATTGATTCCCGTACGGATCGAATCGCCCACACCCTGCCGGTAAAAGGCGTCGTAGGCCGTGAGTTGGGCGCCGAAACGCGTGGTGTGATACGGGCCCGAATAGAGATCGAACGTCGCCTTCGCCGTCAGGTCGTTCAGCTCGTTGTTGCGATTCAGCCCGAATCCACGCCCCTGGCGGCCTTCTCCACCTTGCCCCGCCTGATCGGCGTTCTGGTTCGTCGCGACGTCGAAATTCGAGATGTATCGGCTTGCCGAAATCTGGACGTTGCCGATCAGGTTGTCGGTGTAGATGCGCTGCCATTTGAACCGCGCGATCTGGTTGCCCCAATCCATGAGCTGTTCTCGCGTCTGCTGGCGGAACGACGGCAGGGATAGATCCAGCGCGTCACGGCCCGCGTAGCCGCTGATCGAAATGCTGTTATTGTCCGACACGTCCAGGTTCAGCTTGAAATTCGTATCGTAGAATCCGTATTCCTGATCGAAGTCACCTGTCTGCTGTTGAAAGTTGAATCTCGTCCCTCCAAACCGCCCGCCGCCAAACCCGCCGCCGCCGAATCGGGGCGGCCCGCCGCCAGCGCCAGGACTCGCCGAAATCGTGCCTATCCGGGTGCTGAACATCTCGTCAACCAGGTGACTGAAAAGCGGCGACTCCAGGACCTCCTGATAGGTACGTCGACCTGACAGCATCCAGGATCCGCGATCGCCCACGGGTCCTTCGATCGTCAGACCCGCGCTGATGAGGTCCATGGATCCTCTGGCATCCAGAGATTTCCGGTTGCCGTCGAGGTTCGTAATATCGAGTACGCTCGACAGCCGGTCGCCGTACCGCGCGGGAAATGTCCCCTTGATTAATGTCACGTCCTTCAGCGCATCGGGATTAAACGTGCTGAAGAAGCCGAAGAGATGGTTCGGGTTATAGACGACCACGTCGTCGAGGAGAATCAGATTCTGTCCGGGCGTGCCCCCCCGAACGTACAACCCGGCGGAATTCTCATTGCCTGCCTGAACTCCGGGAAGAAGCTGAATGCCACGCATCAGATCGGGCTGCCCCACCGTTGGAATGCGCGCCAGTTCGGTGACGCGGGTGCCGAACGCGCTAACCGGTGTCAACTCTGTCGTCGCGACGCGGTCTCCTACGACTTCTATTTCGTCAATCGTCAACTCCACGGGATCCAGCTCGATCACCACCCTCGCGGTCTCGACCGACTGAATGACGATATCGACGGATCGACTGGTGTAACCTATGAAGCTCGCGGAAATGACGTGTCCGCCCGGCGGGAGATTCCCGATAACAAAGTAACCGGACTTATCCGTGGACACCCCGATGTTCAGACTGTCGATCACGACGTTGGCATTCGGCAATGTTTCACCGTCTGTGGCGTCGCGCACCGTGCCGCGTACCGACCCGAGCCCGTAGGCGTGCGTACTGAAGCCCAGCGCCGATACACAAAAAACCATCGATAAAATCCGTCTCACACGCGCCTCCATTTTTCCCCCGGCGGTTGTTGATTGAGACTCAGGCGGTCGTTTTGTTAGATTGAGACCCTGGTCTTTCCGTTCCCTTTCCTGATTGCAAGAATGGTATAAATTCAACCGGATGGGGAGGTGCCAGCCACGCGCAATTGCTCAACGCGCCATGTTGAGTCCCCGAGCCAAATCCACTTTAATGCACGAATAGAGTCCGATGTGTCAGAGCATCCCTGAGTGCGGATTGGCAATGGCAGATTAGAGGCTGGCGGGAAACGTGTCGTCGTATTGGGGAGGGTGGACAGTGGCGGTGTAGTGATACGAGAAACGCCTCCCCGGGGGTTTAAACGGAGAGACGTTGTTCGTCCCGAATGCCCGGGCGCAAGCCATCAGGCGCGGGCGGTGGCTTCGCCCCATTCAATGGGCGTTGACGCGGACGGATATGGGAAGGGTGTTCGTCGACTCGACTTCCGTTTCTGTACGGAAGAAACGACGGATCACGACGTGGTTTTGTCCGCCCGAGAATCCCGAAAAGCGCGGAATACCGTATCGGAACGTCTGTCAGGAAGAGTGCGTATTAGCAGAGGAACAGGTAATTGGAAGGCGGAAAACTGGCGGGAACAATTCAGATTCAACGAAAACCTGGGGAAACGTCAGGAGAAGACTTTCAAGACGACGGTGAGTATAAGACTGCCAAGTGTAACAAAGGATGTGATCTGGATCCCGACAATCCATCGCAACCATTGCTGCTGGCCATCCAATCGTCTGTCGATGCTGTTGAGCCGTTCATTGATCTGCTCAATGACGCCTTCGAGTCTGGCCTGGCGGCTGTCAAGATCCGTAACTCTGGTTTCCACTTCGTTCATTCTGATTCCCTTTCAACAGGCTAAATTTGGATTGCAGGACAAAATATACCCCGGTAGACTTTCCCCGTCAAGGCCGGCAAGTTTCTTTTCCTGAAAATGTACACCAGACTTGCCGGATATAAATCGCAAGATCAGTTGCCGTAACGGTCACTGCCCAGACGCCTGCCATCACCGCGTAGCCTCATCAGGAACATCGATTGGTGGGAAGGGAGAATTCGACGGCCACCAGTCGACGGGCAGCGGCCAACCCAGCGCCCGGTACACCGTCTCGGAGACCTTCTGGTTGCGCTCGGTTTTCACAGGAATAAAACCGAGGCTGAGATACGTCTTGATGGCGGCGAGCTGGAGATTATCCGGCGTGACCCTGAGCGTGGTCAGCGTCGTTGCGGGATAGCCGCTACGGCGTTGGTATCGAAGCACCGCCGCGCACACGAGAAACCCGAGTCCGGCGCCCCGGTGACCCGGTCGAACGCATACATAGTCGAGCTGTCCCCACGCGGGAACGACGTCATCCCGCCGCGTGGCGAAGCACAGCGCCGCCAGTTCGCCTCGACCACGTGCGAACCGTCCCGCCGGTCCGGCGCCGCCAGGTATTCCGCCATCCTCGTCGCGTCGAAAGGCGTCCACCCCACGGCGGCCGATACCATCAGTCCTGGCAGATTTACCTCGTCAACCGGTCTCAGCGTACGCAGACGGTAGCCCTGCGGACACGGATTTTCGGGCAGCCGGCCAATCGCCTCGGCGGAGATATTCATGCGGATCTGGAGATTGAAGTCCATAGCTGCCCAAGCTCCCACCGCCCCGTGGACCTCTCCCCCCGGCCCCCTCTCCTAAAGGAAAGGGGGTGCAAGGCCGGACGTCGCCTTGCCGGACTTCAAAAACGCTCTGATTGACAGGATATTGCCATCCCGGCACCGCCGCAAACCCATGACATCGAACCGTCACCGTTCCCCCTTCCTTCAGGAAGGGGGAACGGTGGTAGGTCTCAGAGACGGAAGACGTAAGCCAGTAGAGATTACCTGCCTTGAAAGGTTGCTTATCGTGCCGCAAGCGAGTCGGAGGAACAAATCGGCAAGGTCTTCTTCTCCCGTCTCCCGTCTCACCTCTACCCGCTTTTCCCGTTGTTGACCGATGTCCTGCATTCGATTAAATTAAATCCGGAATGAATGAAAACAAGCCGGAAAAAATCCTGGCACGCGGACAAGACGGCTTCAGTCGGATAAACGAGAAAGGAAAACCATGGCGCTGAACAAGTACAGTTCGCGGATTACGCAGGTGAAGTCCCAGGGCGCGTCCCAGGCGATGTTGTACGGAACGGGACTGACCGAAGCGGATATGGACAAGGCGCAGGTCGGCATCGCCAGCATGTGGTACGAGGGCAATACCTGCAATATGCACCTGCTGGATCTCGCCGCGAAGGTGAAGCAGGGCGTGGACGCTGCCGGTCTTCTGGGCATGCGATTCAACACGATCGGCGTGAGCGACGGGATCTCCATGGGTACGGACGGCATGAGCTTTTCGCTCCAGTCCCGAGACCTTATCGCGGATTCGATCGAAACGGTCATGGGCGCGCAGTGGTACGACGCCAATATTTCCCTGCCAGGCTGCGACAAGAACATGCCCGGGTGTGTGATGGCGATGGGGCGGCTGAACCGGCCGTCATTGATGATCTACGGAGGTACGATCAAGCCCGGAATTCGCGACCACAAGAAACTCGATATCGTGTCGGCCTTTCAGAGTTACGGGGAGTACCTGGCGGGCGAACTGGACGAAGCGGGTCGGAAGGACGTGGTGCAGCATTCCTGTCCGGGCGCCGGAGCCTGCGGGGGGATGTACACCGCAAATACGATGGCGTCCGCCATCGAGGCGATGGGGATGTCCCTGCCCTACAGTTCCTCGACGCCGGCCGTGGACAAGGGCAAGCTGGAGGAGTGCTTCCAGTCCGGCGCGGCCATCCGCAATCTGCTCGAGCAGGATATCAAGCCGCGGGACATTATGACCCGCGAGGCATTCGAGAACGCAATGGTCGTGGTGATGGCGCTCGGCGGGTCGACCAACGCGGTGCTGCACATGATCGCAATCGCAAAGTCCGTTGGCGTGTCTTTGACCATCGACGATTTTCAGGCCGTGAGCGACCGGGTGCCGTTGTTGGCGGACTTCAAGCCCAGCGGGCTGTATGTGATGGAGGACCTGCACAACGTCGGCGGAACGCCCGGCGCGATGAAGGTTCTGCTGGAGAACGGCCTGCTGAATGGAGACTGCCTGACCGTAACGGGCCGGACGATTGCGGAGAACCTCTCAGAGTTGCCCGGGCTCGACGAGGGACAGGAGGTGGTCCGGCCCATGGACCGGCCGATCAAGTCCACGGGGCATCTGCGGATCTTGCGGGGAAACCTGGCGTCGGAGGGCGCGGTGGCCAAGATCACGGGGAAGGAAGGGGTGCGGTTCTCCGGTCCCGCGGCGGTTTTCGACCGGGAGGAGGACCTGCTTGGCGCCGTCGAACGAAACGAAGTGAAGAAGGGATGCGTGGTGGTCATCCGTTACGAGGGACCCACGGGCGGGCCGGGCATGCCGGAGATGCTCACGCCAACGTCGGTAATCATGGGCGCAGGCCTTGGCAATGACGTCGCCTTGATTACGGACGGACGGTTCTCGGGCGGATCGCACGGGTTCGTCGTCGGGCACATCACGCCCGAAGCGCAGGAGGGCGGCACGATCGCCCTTGTCGAGAATGGGGACGTGATTACAATCGACGCGGAAGCCAACGAGATCAGCGTGGACCTGAGCGACGTGGAACTGGCCGAGCGGCGTGCGGCGTGGACCGCGCCTCCGTACAAAGCCTCGCAGGGGACGCTCTACAAATACATCAAGACCGTGACCACGGCCTCCGAGGGATGCGTGACGGACGAGTAGAGCGGAAAAAAGGAAGAAGGTAGAGGAAAAGGCAAAAAGCGGGAAGACGATCAGATATGAACTTGACAAGCGAGCCAGAAAGCGCCCACGAAAATGGATCGAAGCCACCGGTTGATTGGGAAACCCTTTCCCGGCACGTGAATGAAAGAGGCGCGGTCGTCTACAACGTGTCGTGGAGACACCGGTGTGCGCTGGAGTGGAAGCTGCCCTGGAGTCATCTCATTTTGAATATGTTTGCCCGAAAGCTTGAATGGATCGTGCTGGTGGTGACAAGCTACCTGGCGATCACCGGTTTGTGGCCATACGCCATTGTTGGATTCGGGATCTGGTACCTGGTCCTTTTCCCATTCAAGAGAAAAAGCGTGATTGCTGCCATTGCGGTCCACGCTGCGCAAGACCGCGAATTTTTCGATCTGGCCGACCGGCTTGGGACTTTTCGATTGGAACCATGAATTGAGTAGGCGCGAGACGGGAGCCGATCACATCCAAACGGTCCCACGCTACCCCTATTAGGCCGCTTCCCGTTGTACACAATGCGCGGCCATTCCGATACGTCTTATACAGTAAAGTTACCGCCTCTTCTCCTTTCTTCCTTCTTCCTTTTTCGTTCTTCCTTTTCTCTACTTACCGGATTCCCGTGGTGGCGGGCGGTTCGAACGGCGTGACGCCAGCGATTCAGCAGGGCGTCGCGCTTTTTCTTTGGCATGGAAGGTTCGAAGGTGCGTTCCGGTGGATTGAGACCTGAAAGTGCGTCTGGGCCCGTCCAGAAACCGGTGGCGAGGCCCGCGAGCATTGCGGCGCCCAGGGCGGTGGTCTCGGTGTGGCGTGGACGGATGACCGGCACATCGAGGATGTCGGCCTGGAACTGCATGAGGAAGTCGTTGGCGGAGGCACCGCCGTCAACCCGCATACCGGCGACGGGACGCCCCGTGTCGGCGGCCATGGCATCCACGAGCGCGGCGCTCTGGTAGGCGATGGATTCAAGGGCGGCGCGCGCGAGGTGGGCGCGTTGGGTGCCCCGGTTGATGCCGACGACCGTCCCCCGGGCATCGGGATCCCAGTATGGCGCGCCGAGGCCCGTGAAGGCGGGGACGAGATAAACGCCGCCATTGTCCGGAACCGATCGGGCGAGATCCTCCGAATCCGACGCATTCGCGATCAGACCGAGACCGTCGCGCAGCCACTGAACGGCCGAGCCTGCGCTGAAGACGGAGCCTTCCAGGGCGAAAGCGGGACCGCCGCGGGAATCGCATGCAAGTGTGGTGAGCAGGCCGTTCCGCGAGGAAAACGCGTTCGAGCCGGTGTGGAACAGGGCAAAGCAGCCGGTGCCGTAGGTGTTCTTGACGTCGCCCTCGGATACGCCGCGCTGACCGAAGAGCGCCGCCTGCTGGTCCCCCGCGATTCCGGCAATCGGGATACCCTCCGGCAGCGGACCTGCTCCATGGGTGCTTCCGAACACGTGGGCTGAGCAATCGATCTCCGGAAGGATAGCCCGGGGAATGTCGAACGCGTCGAGCAGGTCCGGGTCCCACTTACGCGAATGGATATTGAGACACATGGTGCGTGAGGCATTCGTCAGGTCGGTCGCGTGAACGGCGCCGCCGGTAAGCCGGTAAAGCAAATAGGTGTCGATCGTGCCGAAGCAGACGTCGCCTGCCTCCGCCTTCCGACGGAGTCCGGGTACGTTTTCCATTAACCAGACGATTTTTGTCGCGGAGAAGTAGGCGTCAATCACAAGGCCTGTCTTCTTGCGGACCGTCTCTTCCAGGCCCCGCTCCCGGTAGCGCCGGCAAAGGTCCGCGGTCCGGCGGCACTGCCACACGATGGCGTCGTGTACCGGTTCTCCGGTGCGACGGTCCCAGATGACCGTGGTTTCCCGCTGGTTGGCGATCCCGATGCCTGCGAGGTCCGCCGTGCGGACGCCCGAATTCCGGATCGCGTCGGCGATCACCGTGCACGTGGAGCGCCAGATTTCATCCGCATTGTGAGAAACCCAGCCGGGTTGCGGATAGATCTGGCTGAACTCCGTGTAGGCGCGGCCGACAATATCGCCTACGCGGTTGATGACGAGCACGGTCGTCCCGGTGGTGCCCTGGTCGATGGAGAGAATCATAGAGACGTCCGGCGCGGATCGCACGCTTGAGTCTGATTGGGTCGCTGTCGCATCGCCATCTCACGAATCCCTTTTTTCGATCGGGATCGCCTGCTCCGAAAATGCGCCCTCTTCCCATTTATCCAGCCGAATTCCGCCATTTTCCAATACCGCATAAGTGCATTGCTGGATCCAGTCGCCCAGAACGACCAGTTCGCCGGTGCGTTCGCTTCGGGCATCGGCGTGGTCCCCGGGACGCATCTCCGTGACTGCCCGATCGCCGGGCGAACCGCCCACGCGGGCGTGGAGCGTGAAGTGGTAGTGGCCGTGGATGACGATGTCGACGCCCTGAGCGATTTTTTCCCGTGCGGCCCTGTATAGAATATCCCGGTTACCGGAACCCCGCCTCCGGATCCGGTACTCGGACAGCCGGGAGGTGTACCTCGCAAGGATGGCCCCGAGGTCCGGGTGAAGCAGCCTGAACAGGCCCACGCAGAAGCGGTTTTTCAGAATGCCCCGGCTGAGGCGGAACCGCCAGTCGGTCCGGATTTCGTCTCCGTGGGCAATGTGGATCCTTAGATCCTGGTGGGTAACCGTGATCGGCCCTCCCGGCAGTTCAACGCCGAGCTGCCCCGAGAAGTATTCGCCCGGCCACAGGTCGTGATTCCCCGGCAGGTATATCACTCGAATGCCGGACTCCACAAGGTTGTATAGTTGAAACAGGACCCGTGCGCCGCTCGAAGGGATCGTCGTACGGTACTCGAACCAGAAGTCAAAGAGGTCGCCGACGATGTATAACGCCCGCGCGTCGCGCCGGATGGATTTCAGGAAGTCGATCAGGACGTCTTCCCGCTCCCGGGTTGCGTCCCCCATTCCCGGCGATCCGATATGGACGTCTGAGATGAAATAGATCCGTTCCAATGTCGTCACCAACGCAAAAAAGCTATCAGTGGTCAGCAATCAGCTAAACCCGGTCTCAGATACGGACCGGCGATATCAGTTCGCGATACCAGTTCGCGGAATTTCGTTTTCGTAGGGGCGATCGGCCGGTCGCTCCCGCAGATTCCGCGATCGCGCAAGAATACGTGCAACCTTTCGCTCTGGTCCCTCACGCGGCCGATGGTGTGGGGGGCGGGCTGACAGCTGACTGCTAAGAGCTGACAGCTTAATTTCTCAGCAACTGCCTGATAACGGGCGCCTGGGGATCGTTTGGATTCAGTTCCAGCACCTTTCGAAGGTTGGCTCTTGCTTCCTCCAGTCGATTCAGCGCGCCATAGGCCAGGCCCAGGTTGAAGTAGGCGTTCGTGAGCCGGGGGTTGATCTGAATGGCTTTCTGAAGGTACGGGATCGCCTTTTCAAACTGTCCCATACTGTGGTAGGTCCCGCCAATGTTCAGGTAAGTCTGAGCGTTGGCCAGGGCGGGTTGAAGCTCGAGCGCGGTCTCGAGGTGCTCAACGGCCTCTTCGTACTGTCCCAGGCCATGGAACGACGCACCTATGTTAACGTGCGCGCCCGGGTGTCCGGGTTGAAATTCAAGCGCTTTACTGAGCGGGTCCAGGGCTTCGCTGTATCTTCCCGCCTCGTTGTAGGCGGCGCCGAGATTGACAAGCCCGAGCGCGCCTTCCGGCTGGAGTTCAACCGCTTTCCTGAGGTGGTCTATCGCGGCCCCGTGCCGCCCTGCGCCCAGGTATGCTGTACCCAGATTGATATGCGCCTCCGCCAGGTCGGGCTGGATCTCAGTTGCTTTTCTGAGGTGTTCGATCCCGCGATCCGGCCGGCCAAGGTCGCAATAAATGACCCCCACGGACAACCAGTGGCGGGGATTCTGCGGATTCGCATCCAGCGCGCGCTTATAGGCGTTCAGTGCGGGTACCGTCTTCCCCCGCAGCCGGTAGTACGTCCCGAGTGTCTCCCATCCGTAGGATGCGGCATGCCCGTTCAGCCTGCCCATGAGGTGTACGTATCGGGTCTCGGCGGCCGCGGAGTTGGCGTTCAGGCCTATCCACAGCAGGGTGTGCAGGGCGGCGGCCGCGCAAATGACAGAGACGCTTCGGTGGGTCCGCTCGTCCTGACGACGGCGTTCCAGCAGCGCGGCGGCGGCCCAGAGTGTGAACGGCAGGGCCGGAAGCGCCAGGATGTCCCAATCTCTGAAAGCGCCGATTTCAGGGTTTGCAATAAACGTAAAGAAGAGTGGGACCGCGGCGGCCGAAAGCAGGAATGGATGGTGACGACAGTCCTTTCCACCGAACAGAAACACCGCCATCGTCGCTGCGGGGGCCGACAGGATCTGCAGATTGACAAAATCCAGCAGATGGGACACGGAGACGATGCTGTAGGGCACGTGAAAGCCCGGATCGGCAAACAGCGGGAGAACGTGGTGTTTCCCACCGGTCCGCTCCAGAAATGCGCCGAAGTCGAAGCCGGCGATCCAGAAGACGAGCAGGGCGGCCAGCGGGGCACTGCAAATCGCGGCCAGTTTGTACACGACGTTCTTCCATCGCGGCATCGACGTCTCTCGGCGCCGATATCCGCAGTACCCGAGGATGAGCAGGGAGGGCGCAAAGAGAACAAACAGAAAGTGGAACGGAACGAGCAGTCCCAGCACCAGCGCGGGCACGTAGAGGGGCGCCCGGCCCTCCAGACTCCGAAGACCCGCCAGCAGATACAGCAGACTGGCCGGCATATAGAAAGCATAGTTCTCCACGTATCCGAAGAAGAGCTGCACGTATCCGGCGGTGAGAAGGAAGGCGAATACCACGGATTTCTCACGGCCGTTCCTTCCGACGGCGCCGGCCGTGGCGAAAGCCAGCACCAGATAGAGAAGGCCGGAAGCATAGCTGTAGACACGGTACGTGTTTTCGGCGGTTCGCCAGAGCGCGGCGCCTGCGTCATGCAGGAGTCGAATCAGAGCGAAGGTGAGCGGCGCCCGGTCGACGCGTTCTGTCATGCCCGCGTCCAGTTCCCGCAAATAGAGATAGCCGTCGCCAAGGAGGTGCCGCGCAGACTGCAACGCAATGAATCCGGCAAGCGCCAGCAGAATGAACAGAGTGCGGACGATCCAGGTGCGGACGCCCTTGCTCCAGAGTGCGGCGGGAAGCGCCGCAAAAAGTGCGTGAATCCGTTCCCGCACGAACGGAACGAAAGCGAGTATCGCGAGCAGGATGAAAACAGCCCGCAGCGAATCTGGATAATAGTAGAGAAGGTCCGCACCCCAGAAGGGATTGGGACGCCAGTAGGCGAGAAGAACGTGGAGACCCAGGAACGCGGCTGCGACGGTCGCGGGTTGCCGGATTCCGATGTGGCGTTGCCGCTTTGATTTTCGCGCTCGTCTCCGGCTCAATTTCCGGTCCCTCCTGCTGTGTGCGGGACGGTTTTCTCGCTTGACGCGTGCACCCGATAAGGATATGTTAAAACGTACCACGTGATGAATCTACCGCCGTTGCGCTACAGAGAACCTATGCCGGACCCTCAACGAACCACCTATGATCTCATAATCGTCGGCGCGGGCCCTGCGGGCGCCGCAGCCGCACTGTACGCGTCGCGATACGGTCTCAAGACCCTTCTCCTGGACAAGTCCACTTTTCCAAGAGACAAGATCTGCGGCGACGCCCTGTCGGGGAAAGCCGTAGCCATTCTGCTTGAACTCGGCCTTCTCGACAAGATCCGGGATCTGCCCGGAGCGCTCATCAACAAGATCGTTTTCAGCAGCCCCGATCACGTGGATGCCTGGATCGACCTGGAGCGGCATACCCTTCACGACATCGGTACCGGGCGGAATATCCCCATGGAGGGTTTTGTCATCCGCCGGACGGTTTTTGACGCCTTCCTCTTCCAGGAAGCCCGCAACAGTGTCGACGCATGCATCGAGGGATTTACAGTTAAAGACCTTGTCCGGGAAAATGGGACCGTCAGTGGCGTAACCGGCAGCGCCAACGGACAGCAGCAGACTTACCGCGCCAACCTGGTCCTGGGATGCGACGGCTTCAATTCCATCGTCGCGCGGCGGACCGGGCAATATCGCCACGACGGCCGTCACTGGGTTGTTGCCCTGCGCTGCTACTACGAAAACGTGACGGGACTGAAGGACCAGATCGAACTGCACTTCGTCAACGAAGTCCTGCCGGGGTACTTCTGGGCCTTCCCCCTTGAGAACGGCTATGCGAACGTCGGCATCGGCATGCTACACAGCAGCCTCAAGCGCCGCAAGGTCAATCTGAAGGACGCGCTGCAGCAGGTGATCAGCCGCCCGCCTTTCGACCGGCGGTTCGCCGATGCACGGGCTATGGAAGAACCCATCGGATGGAATCTGCCCATCGGCAGCATCCGCAGGAAGAGCTATGGCAACGGGTTCATGCTGCTGGGCGACGCCGCCGGGCTGATCGACCCCTTCACGGGAGAGGGCATCGGAAACGCCCTTTACGCCGCGCGTTTCGCAACGCAGGTCGCCGCGGAAGCCAAATCGGCGAATAACTTCAGCGAAGCCTTCCTGAAACGATACGAAGACCGACTCTGGGATGCCATCGGCGACGAACTCAGAACCAGCAAGCGCCTGCAGGACCTGGGCCGCTGGCGTCCCCTGCTCAACCTCGTCATTCAAAAAGCAGCACGGAATCAACAGATCAGCGATCTCATCACCGGCATGATCGCCAACGCCGTTCCCAAGAAAAAGCTCTTCAGCCCGCTATTTTATTTCGGGCTCCTTTTCAAGTAATAGACGGATCGCTCACAAAGGAGGATGCAACATGAAATTTCCGGCCACCTCTTCGTTCCTGTGTCTCGCCGTTCTATTTTCGATCGGTGCATCCATCCATGCCAGGGAGAAAGTCACCCTTCACGTCACGTATCCGGACGGACGCACCGTCAAGTACAAGCACAAATATTCCGTAACCTTCAAGAGCGACCGCTCGGAAGTGATCGTGCCGGGACGCACCAGGCGCGGATTTACCTCCGGCGAGATCAGGGGCGAGTGGCGAAGCCGGGAAATTGTCCATGCCGGTGCGGATGGTGAATCCGAAGAGAAAGCCACCCGCCTTGTCGCAAAAGTAAGCAGGGCCGTCAACGGCTTTTTCTTCGAGAACAAACGCCTTACGCACGACCAGTTCCCATATACGCTGGAGCAGTTGGACGACTGGGAACTCACGTGGTTTCTCTCGCCGGACGGAACGGTTCAGCGGCACACAAGCGATAAATCCCCGCGAGAACTCAACCGCCCGGACATCCTCACGGACCTGTTGCAGGTCTGGTCGCCCGAACTTCACCCGGTATTTCCGCAGAATCCGGTCGGACCCGGTGACACCTGGACCGGCGAAACGAACTTCAAAACGCCGATCCTGGTTCTGGATGACGAAGCCGTGGTCGAAGTCAAGAGTACGTACAAAGTGAAAAACGTCACCACCAAGAAGGGCAATAAAGTCGTCACGCTTGAGGAAGACAGAAATGTCCGTTTCAAAGCCATTCTCAATATCGGCTCTCTTCACCTGGTCGTCGACGGTACCGGAGAAGGCCAGGGCACCTGGGTCATCGACGCCACCCGCGGCATCGTCATCTCACACAAAGTGCGGACGAACCTCACGCGGCCCGAGGTAAGACGAGTAGACCACCGGAAACCCGTGGACAACATCCGCGCCGAAATCGACCTTTCCTACGAACGGAAACTGGACAAGTTGGAGAAGGAATAAAGAAGCAGCGATCAGCAGTCATCCATAAGGGAAATACAAAAACCCTTCTCCCCAGATTCCCTGCCTACGGCGTGTTCCTTAAAAGCAGTAGACGGAAGACGGGAGAGGGTAGAGATTGCCTGCCTTGTGAGGTTTCCTCTCGTGCCGGAGGCAAGGATGGATAAGATATCAGGCAAGGATTTCTTCTACCGTCTTGCCTCTTCCGTCTAACCGCCTTTTGGCGCCTCTTGTGGGCGCCCGACTCTCGGCGTTCATGCGAGACCAGAATAAAGCCTACCTCTACGCCATCGCCACGGTTCTTCTCTGGTCGACCGTTGCCTCCGCCTTCAAGATCACCCTCCGATACCTGGATCCCCTGCAGCTTCTCTTCTATGCAAGCCTGGCGTCCGCCTTCACCCTGGCGCTCATTGTCGCAATCCAGGGCAAAAGAAGCCTGATCTTCTCGTACTCAAAACGACAATACCTGAAGTCCCTCCTGCTGGGCCTGCTCAACCCGTGCCTCTACTACGTGATCCTGTTCAAGGCTTACGATCTTCTGCCCGCTCAGGAAGCTCAGCCCCTGAACTACACCTGGGCGATCACACTCTCGCTCCTGTCCATTCCTCTATTGAGACAACGCATCAGACCGCGGGAAATCCTCGCCGGGTTCGTGTGTTATTCCGGCGTCCTGGTCATCTCCACGCGCGGCAACCTCCTGGACTTCCGGCTGTCTGATCCGCTCGGCGTGACACTGGCCCTCGCCAGCACGATCGTCTGGGCCCTGTACTGGATCTACAACACGCATGACGACCGGGACGCGGTCGTCGGCCTTTTCCTGAACTTCACGTTTGCCCTGCCATTCATATTCGTCCTTTGTCTGCTCTTCTCGGAAATCCGTATTTCCAGCCTCAACGGCCTGATGGGCGCCGCGTACGTCGGCATCGTCGAAATGGGCATCGCCTTCGTGTTCTGGCTCATCGCCTTACGTCTCTCGGAGACAACGGCCAGAGTTGCCAACCTGATCTTCATCTCTCCATTCGTCTCCCTGTTCTTCATTCATTTCCTGGTCGGCGAAGCAATCCTGCCCTCCACCCCGATCGGGCTGATTCTCATCGTCGCCGGCCTCCTGATCCAGCGTCTCGGTAAGCGATCAACCTGAAAAGCCAGGAATGATCTCTTGACATCTTATTCTGAAGTTACCATATTGGGAACATAGGCGCTGCGTATTCAGGTAATCAACCATGCACGTAATCACACGTAAGAGACTGCAGGAATTCTGGAGAAAGCATTCTGGTTCACAGAGGCCCCTGAAGGCCTGGCTGGCCGTCGTAAGATCAAAAAGCTACTTCAGCCCTTACGAAGTTCGACGTGATTTTCCCTCTGCGAGATTCCTCGGAAGATGGCGAACGATTTTCAACATCGGGGGCAACAAATACAGGCTGATTGTCGATATGCGGTACGACCTTGGAAGGATTTACATCCGACACGTCCTTACACACGAAGAATACAACAGACTTACTCGAAGCGGCAATTTATGAACAATCTACAAGGTTATTGAATATGACCCGTTTGCTGGACTTCTCAAAACCACATGTATTACGAAACGAAGCCGAATACGACGCGGCCGTATGTGAAATCGATGGCCTGTTGGATGCCGATCCCGAACCGGGTTCAGAAGCATACGAGCGCCTGGAGTTTCTATCCGTTTTGGTACAGGCGTACGAAGATGTCCGGTTTCCGATTGATGAAACGATGGAGCCCACGGAGATCGTGGAGTTCATGTTGGAACAGAAAGGACTCTCGCGAACGGATCTCGCCGAGTGGCTCGGCGGAAGAAGCCGTGTTTCCGAATTCTACAACGGCAAGCGAACCCTGTCCATTCGGCAGATCAGGCGCCTCACCGAAAACCTGGGCATCCCTGCGGACTTGCTGATCGCGCGTGACAGAAAGCGCTGATCCCGCGATCGCCAGCGCGACAGCAGCACCCGGAACGAAAAAGCCGCCAGACAGGGCATAACAGTCCGTTGATAAAGTCGCT
>JAAXHE010000311.1 GCA_012271065.1 Candidatus Latescibacterota bacterium | reverse complement strand
CTGAAAAAGCTGTATCCAGACTACGACGCGCTTTAGCCGTCATAGGGTACTACCGATAATTTTCACACAGTTGAAGCTGTAATAGATGATATTCCTAGAGTAGAAAAGTGGGAGGCGATCGCTCAAAATGGGTATAGTGGTCGTCTTACTTTTAATCCAAAGACAGGTAAAGAACCCACGATTACATTTCACGTAAATGCTGTCAATAAATCTAAGGGGAGAGGGGGACCGTTAGCTTATATAGTGAGAGCCACGGTCGGTTCGCTTACAACAGACTCACACGTATTTGAACAAAATGCGTTATTTCGGTTACGACAAGAATATGTAGATTTAAAACAACGTAAAGTACCTCTTGATGAAGATTTCGATCAAGAAGCCGCCGCATATCCTAAATTGGCCGATCCTGGGGATACTCATAATTTTCATGACAATTGGAGAATTTTAGAAGAAACCAATGTCCGGGCTCGAGATCTTAAAAATGCGGTTTCTAATTTCACGTTTTCATTTACTTCAGGATATCGTTGCCCAGTGAAAAACAGGGCTAAAGGATTCAGTATAGAATCACAGCATATATACGGCACTGCATTTGATTTTGATGTATTTATCTATAGTGATGAAAAGAATACTGAATACCTTTATAAGTTATGGGAGATTTTATATTTGAGTGATGATAGACCTACTCGTTTTAGGTTATATGATCAAGATGGTGAGGAAGTAGATCAGGATCTCCTGCCTACTTATCCATTGATGCCGTCAGGTGTCACGGCATATACCAAGGGACACGCTGATTGGCGTTAAAGAAAGGAGTTTAAGATGCGACGCTTAATTTGTGTTATTTTCGTATTCGGTTTTATAAATTCAGGCTGGGCTGAACGAAACCCATATTATAAAGATTGGCTCACACCTGAACGTTTGGAACGTTGGCAAAAGTTGAGTCAGAATATGACGTATCACGATTTATATACATTGATTCAAGAAATGTATTACCTGGAGGAAAAGCCCTGGTCAGAACCACTTAAACAGATCTTATTAAAGATGACTACAGCCTATGAAGAAATGAGGCAAGCGAGATTAATTGGCAAACCTATCATTATTCCTGACCTGACCGGGGAAGTTCGCGGAGACCTTAATGCTCAGCTACACGAAATGGTTTCTTGGCAAAACGATCCTCGCTTTATTGTTTCACAAAGTAATTATCTTGGACAAGGCTTGGCTGCACGCGGATTAGCGAGAATTGGAGAACCTGCATTTGAAGCTATAATTAAAGCATTGGAAATACCAGGTTCTTATGCTATGGAAACTGTTCAAATATTGATGAAAAATGAAGATAGCTTTTTGAATCAGGACCCTGCAAAACAGGCAATTGTTCAGAGAGCATTGCTCAAGCAAATTAAAACTAAACGTGGACAAGTTCACGCAATCATAACATTGCGTTATTTTCCCACTCAGGAGGTCTTTACACTTTTGAAGACAATAAGTGAAACAGATCCTAAAATGAGAAATGGAACTTACCATATTCGTTCCATTGCTAGAGAATCTTTAGAGTATCTACAAAATAACTGATAGTTTCCCTTATTCTACAAATCAAACACCCCTGCGATCGAAGATCACAGGGGTGTTTTTATTTGTCGCTAAATTGGGACACTTGATATATTATTCAAGTGCGAAAGCCCGGGATGCCTCCCAGACCGCATACCTGTCCGTCACGCATCCGCCCCACGTAATGGACTTCAATTCGCCGGTTACCAGAATTTTGAAGCGATCGGCAACAGGGTCGTACCGGACCAGGTCCCCGTTACCGCAGCCCAGATAGAGGCAACCGTCGGCTGCGGTTCTCAACATATAGGCGCCGGGTATTCCTTCGGGAAGACTCCGCAATCCCTTTGATCCGGATTCCGGATTCCAGAAATAAATCCTGCCCCCGGAACTACCGCCCCATACACTGCTGACCAGATGGTCTTCACCCTGAAACGAGACCTGCTCCACCTCGGCATTGATGAAGGGCAGCCTGCTGTGCGGTATGGCGTACCGTCTGATGGATGCCATTTCCACTCCTGTCATCCGGATCGCGCTGGTAAGTTCTTCAATGAAATCTCCAGCGTCGACCCGAATAGATTCAATGTCTATAAATTTAATTTACTGTGACACCGTAATATACCACGAATTAATCATGTTTTACTCTATATATCTGCGAACTTCGATAACCTTTCCCAGGATCGAAAACGGATCTCCGTCTTCACGAGGAATAATGGATTCGAAGGCTTCGTTTTCCGGGTGCAGTTCGATGCGGCCGCTCTTCTCCCGGTATCTCTTGACCGTCGCCTCCTCGCCCACCATGGCAACGACGATATCTCCCGGCCTTGCGGCCTGTTGTCGACGGACAATCACGGTGTCGCCGTGCAGGATGCCCGCCCTGAGCATGCTGTCCCCCTGTACCGTGAGGGCAAAGAGTTCCGCACCGTCGTATCGGGTCTGCTGGACCGGGAGGTAGTCATCCGGATTCTGAATGGCCGCGGTCAGGTCTCCGGCCTGGACCCGCCCCAGCACGGGAATCAGATGGGAGGAACGCGCGCTACCCATCTTCGGCAGCCGGTGCGACCTGGCCTTGCCTGAGTCCTTGACCAGCCTGCCCTCCAGTACCAACGCCTCCAGGTGTTGCCGGGCCGACTGCACCGCCCGGAATCCGAACGCCTTCTGCACCTCCCGCGTGCTGGGTGGGGTTCCATTCAGGATCCGCTCCCTTACAAACTCATAGATTTTCTCACGCGTCTGCCCGGGTGGCGTATAGGCCATCTTTCACTCCTGGACTCGATCCATTGCAATTTGCTGCCGGCCGGAACGAATTAATAAAAAAACAGACAAATATCTGTCTTGTCAAGCGAATTCCGGCATTTCATGACGATGCCTCGATGGTTCAGCCGGAATCGGGAGTCGTATCCACCCCGCCATCGGTTTCCGGAACGTAGAGCAACACGGTTGTGTTGTCCTGAAACGGGTCGCCGGCCGCTTCAACGGCCTTCAAGAGCGAATCGACCACGTTATCCAGGGGCGAGTCGTTCATTTCCCGCAGGATGCACGCGATCTCCTCCTCCTTCAGCGTCATCAATCCATCGCTGGCCAATAGTACACGGTCGTTCTTCCGGACCGCAACAGGCCGGGACGAGACGTCGATGAGGCGGATTTCATCGCCCGTCACCGAAGAACGGAGGACGTGCCGATTGGACGCCATTGCCGCCTGCTTCTCGGTCATGCGGCCCGCCGCCACCAGGCTCGCCAGCATGGGCGCCATGGAATGATCCTCATTGAGGCGGCGCAAGCGGCCTTCGCGGAACAGCCACAGGGGTGAATCCCCTACGCTGATCCACTCGAGTCCTCGTTGCGATGCCGCCGCCGCCACCGTTGCCCCATCCCATCCAACTCCGGATTCCTGCTCGTTTCATCCGCGAGGGCATTGTTGGCCGCCTCGAGACAGGCGCGCAGTCGATCCGTGACCGGGCCCTCAGTGCGGTTATAGGTATCGACGAACGTCTCGACGATCGTTCTGCTGGCCGTATCCCCGCTGACGTGGCCGCCCATCCCGTCGGCGAGCAGCAACACCTCGCTGCCGCCGGCATCGATCAGACCGTAATCGTCCTCTTGGTATTCCCGGCCGCCGGTAATCTGCCCCGCGGCGAATCGTCCTTCCAGTCGGATCATGTCATTCCTCCGCGACCGCGCGGGGCCGCTGACGTGTCATCGAGGGTTGACGTAAACCCAATCGCCACTATTCAAATATCCACGTGCCGAAGTTTTCGAACTCCACGCCACGGTTGTAGCGGGTCTCCGACCACGCGCTGAACTCAAGCACGCCGGTCGCGGGGCGTCGGTGGGTCCACCGGTGCAGGTTTCCCATGAGACGGTCGCCCGGCTTCGGCGAGCCCATACCCAACGTCCGCCAGGGAATGGCGAGTTCAGCCGACCAGGAGTAAGCTTCTTTCCGGGTAGCCGTTCGATATTCCCCCGACCACGTGGAGTCACGACCGTAGACCTCCCGTCCGGTGGCAATATCGCTGCCGTGTTCACTTCTTCCCGTCCCGGTCCGCGAGTCCCAGCGCGCATTCGAGAGATCCAGCCGAAGATGAAAATAGGCCGTCATCCCCTCGTCGGCGGCGACGGCCACCTCCACCTGATCGGCCCGACCGCCCAGATCGGTAAACATCGCGGGATGAGTGTGCTCCATCTCGGGTTCATTGCAGCGGAAAGCAACGTAGAGCGCCGTGTCATCGTACATCATGAGCGCCTCGGTAACCGTCTCCAATTCTTTCGCCCGTGCCGCAATGTAGTTGACGAAGTGTCCCGAGAACCCCGCCTCATTCCAGGCTTCGTCCGTCAACTCCCCATCGATGTCAGGCGCAGCGGCGCGCAGGCGGGGAACCCGCAACGTCTTCGGTTGAATTGGCCGTTCCTCTGCCCGTACCTTCCCCAGGTGGCCCTTGCGGGCAATCTCGTCCACGTCGAAACCCAGAGCCCTTCCCCGCGCGACTTTCTCCTTTGCAGACCTGAGGGCGCTTTCCAGATAGCCGGGCAGATTTCGTCCATTCCACCAGTCCATGCGCTCGCTGTAGAACCACACGTACCGGTCACTGCTCTTGAGCGCCCAGTAAGTATTGTGTTCCACCCAACGCGCCCGTTCCTCCGGTGTGACGTAGGTCGCTTCGGTATGGGTGGCCATGGTGCCGCAAAGATAGTCCCCGTAAACGGCGTGCCCCGCCTGAACCTGCCGGCGGTACTTGCCGCGAAGCTCCGGGGGAATCAAAGCCTGGCCCGTCTGGTGGATGTTGTGGTAGGTCCGGAAATAATGCAGTTCGTTGTTGTTGTAATAAGAGTGCTCGTCCCCGTCCACGATTATGGTTCCCGGGCCGGCGGCCTCGAGCATGCCCGTCATGAACGCGGGCAGGAGGCCATAGTAATCGGACTTGAGGATGGCTTCGCGCCTGGACGGGTCGGTCTCCAGCGCGGCCTCCTGAAAACGACGCATCGACGTCCAGAAGAGGGTGAGAATCACCAGATCGGGGAATTCCTCCTGGATCCGGTCCATGTACTGCGCTCCCCGTTTCCGCACGATCCGCTCGTACTCGGCGAAGCTCTTCTCCTCCCTGTGCTTCTGCCACTCATATTTCCACGCGCAATACGGACGTCCCCAGTAGACGAACTCCGGATCGAAAGCAAGACCGACGCAGCCTCCCACCCGCGCGGCCTTCGCGCACCAGCCGATATTTCGCAGGAACGGGCTGTTCTCGCCCCACAGCGAATCGTCGAACCAGTCCACGTTGTCGTCGCAGTGAAAGTAGATGAAATTGTCGGTGAATTTCCGCCACTGGATCCTTCCCATTGCTTCGATCTCCGCCTCGGCGTCCGCTTCGTCCAGGTCCACCATGTAGAACGTATGGCCGAAGGTCGGGCGGATAAAGATCCCGTCGAAAGGGCGTTCCTCCATCTCCCGGACATGCTCCGCCACATAGCTCGGCGGCCTCAGGTCCCACCCCATCTTGACCAGCTTCTTCGGTACGGTCCCAGCGTAACCCTTGAGCGGCATCGTGACAAACAGCACGCATATCAGCGAGCATACGAAAACCGTCCACTGTAACATGCCGCGACCCCTTGTCTGGGCTTCAGATTTATGGTTGTTTAGATCCGCTCCACGCGTTCCGAAAACAAGCACACTGCGGGGCATGGCTATCTGGCCGGCCGGCTATCTGTCACGCCCGGGCCTGTCCAGGCTCTCCGGGTCGATCTCGTTCAGGTAATACAACACCCTGGACCACCAGGGAAAGGAGGCAACGCCGGGATAGCCATAGGCGAAGCAGGCTGCCATATTCCTTTTGACGATTTCGACGAATTCGGGTCGACCGACGCGCAGGTGGGCAAAAAGAAGCGTCTGACACGGTATGTCCATAAACAACGGATGATATGACGGTCGCTCCGGTTCTCTGTTCTCGGCAACACCGAGGGGCAGGCCGGTACCTTGCTTGCGGCCCGCGGGACAGGAAGTCCCCATGAAGGAATTTGTCTGCTCGACCCACATTTCGTCCACACACTGTTCGGCCCCTCCAACGATGGCATCCACCACGCGAGGATCGCCGGTGGCGTCCAAGTAGGTTTCCAGGCCCCGGCACAGAACGGCCAGCATATAGACACAAGCGCCGCGGTGGCGGGGCGTACAATAGCAGTGGGCAGGAATCATCTGGCGGCGCCAACCCCGAATCCCGCGCTGACGCCGGCCTCGACACTTTCTCCGCGCACGCCGAGCGATCTGGGGTACAGCTGCCAGAAATCGCGCACCGCCAGAGTCAGTCCGGCGTTCCTTCGTGACACGTCCAGCCACCCGTCCGCACGTCACATGCCTCCCATCCGGCCCGGGCGCCAGGATCCTGAACCGATAGGAGGCTCCAGGTTCGAGGCCCGCCAGAAATACCCGGTGATTTGCCAGCGATTCGCGCTCCGTCACTCGCTTGATTGGCTCCGATGGGCGCCCGTAGTGTACGGAGCATCGCGCCGGCCAGGAAGTTCTCATTGCAAATGTCGTTGTTCATATCCCGCTCCGTCTTTCATTCTGCGTTCGCCCGCGTTGCGAGTTCGACGACGCGCCGTCTATTTCAATATACGCGCAGATATTCACGAAACAAGGGTTTACGCCAGATCGGCATAAACCCTTGAAATGGTGGTCGGGGCGCCCGGATTCGAACCGGGGGCCTCCTGCTCCCGAAGCAGGCGCTCTACCGGACTGAGCCACGCCCCGAATTCGACTTCTAAAATACAAGAAACCGTACCGGTAGCAAGGAAAATCTCCGAATTGGCAAGCGGAGAGCGCTCGGCCCGGAAGTCGTCTGCCGCGACAACTCCAGGCGGAACCCAAAAGGGCCGCGGCTGCCGTTCAACGGCGGCTTTCAGACAGCCGCTCCAGCACAACCACCATTGCGAAACCCGCTGCCGCCAGCCCGATGGCGGCGGCCAGATCCCCGTCAATTGTCCCGGGCAACACGTTGATTTGCATTAGCGGGACCTCGGCGCCGCACGATTCGAGAGGCGACGATACGTCCGTTTTCCACGGCCAGACTTTCCTTAAGGAACCGGCCATTAACCCGGTCAACACGGCTACGGTAACGTCGTGGTGCCGTTTGAAAATCCATGCCAGAACCCGCGCAAAACTGAGGATCCCGACGGCGGCGCCCGAAACGAACAGGAAGATGGGGAAGAGCTCCCGGTCGTTCAATGCCGCCAGGAGATACTCGTACTTGCCCAGCAGCACCAGAATAAACGAACCGGAGATACCCGGCAGAATCATCGCCGATATGGCAATGACGCCACAGATGAAAAGGAACCAGGGCGAATCCGGGGTCTTCACCGGCACGAGGCCGACGACAACATAGAACAGCAATCCTGAAGCGACCGCAGCGATCCATGCGGGACCGCGCCATGCGACCACCCGTTTCCGCACGACGAAGACAGACGCCGCAACCAGTCCGAAGAAAAACGCCCAGATCAATTCCGGTTCATGTTGGAGCATCCACTGAATACCACGCGCCAGTGTCGCCACAGCCAGCAGAATGCCCCCGAGAACGGGTCCCAGAAACCGCCACGGAACCCTGTTCAGCGCCTCCCTGAATCTTAGGACCACCAGCAATCCGGCGAAGCGGCGATCGAAGGAACGGATGGAATGGATCAGTTCCTCATAGATTCCCGTAACGAACGCGATTGTGCCGCCGGATACGCCGGGAACCACGTCCGCCGCGCCCATGCAGGCACCGCGCAGGCCGAGGCCCGCGTATGCCTTCCAACCCCGCCGCACGATTTCAGGCTCCATTTCCGCCACGCATTCCCGACCTCGGAATAATTCGGTGGCAACGTTGCGGCGACCTGCGGTATCGAATTCCGTGCCGCCCGCTTCGCCACCGGAACGGGCGTGACCATGTGGACCGCCACTCGAAATACAGGGACTCACGATCCACGTCGTAAGTCCCTGTCTGTATGGTCGGAGCGACTGGATTTGAACCAGCGACCCCTATCACCCCAAGATAGTGCGCTACCGGGCTGCGCCACGCTCCGAACCCAACTCTTTATTTACGGGAAAAAACTAATGGGTCTTGCCATCGGCGTCAAGGGAAATGTCGTCCTCGGAGACCCGCGTTCCCCAAAACCACCCTCGTACCTGTATTTCAACGAAATACCGGTCGAGCGTTTTTTTATTCGGTCTTGTAGTAAAGAGAATTATAGTACCGTTCCGCGATGACTTTGCACAGGATATTGACGACCGCCGCAGCCGGGATTGCAATGAGCATGCCGATGAAACCCCAGAAATGGGCGCCGACAACCAGCGCGAACATCACCCAGACCGGATGCAGACCGACGCGCTGACCCACGACGCGGGGGGACAGAAAATTACCCTCGATACTTTGAACGACGACGAAGACGCCGACGACCTTGAGCAGGCTGCCGGCCGGGTCAGCATCCAATAACGCGACGAGGCACGCGACGCTGAATCCGACCGCGATTCCGATGTATGGAATCAGGTTGAAGAGCCCGGCCATGAGTCCCAGCACAACCGCGTATCGGATCCCGAACAGCATGAGGCCGGTGGCGGTGAGTACCGCAATAAAGGTGCAGACCAGCATCTGCCCGCGGAGGTATTGCCCCAGAATCTCGTCCACCCGCGCCAGGAATTCCCCGATGGACGCCGCGTGCCGCCGCGGAAGGACGCGAGCGACGGTTCTGACAATGCGGTCGTAATCCTTGATCATGTAGAAGGTCACAAAAGGGATCATCAGAAAATTCAGTAGCGTTGCCAGCCCGGAGCTCAACCCCTTGAGGGCCGCGGTTGTCTGTTCGGCGAAGAGTTCACCCAGCTTCGGCAACCGCTCCAGAAGCAGCTGTTGTATCTGACCCTTCGGCAGGTTCACGCCGATCGACTGCAGCGAGTTGAATATCTGATCGTAGAACTGCTTCAGCATCGCCGCATAGACGGGAACGCGCCGCCCGAAATCGAGAATTTCCTGTGTGACCAGAGGAATGACCACGATGCCGATCCCTGACAACGCCCCCAGTATGACCACCACGATCAGGGCGATGGCGATCGTGCGCGACATCCAGCGTTCCATCAGACCCACTAGCGGCGACACCAGATAGGCCAACACGAACGAGGTCACAAACGGCCATAACAACCCGGCCATATCTCCCATCAGCCAGGCGCCAAACAGCAAGACCACAACAACCCCCACGCCGGCTTCGAACCTAATCCCCTTTCGGACCATGACAAGGATGGCCAGCAGCGTGAGGCCGATCAGGAAGGGGGAGAGATCCTGATGGAGCACAAATAGGAAGCCCACCAGAAACAACAGAATCGCCATGCGAAAAAACGGCCTGTCGCCGGAGAGACGGCCGTCCGGACTATCCTCGCAATGCCCCGGTTTTGACTGTGATTTCGTATCCATGCCTTTGTCCGCAATCGGTCATTGTCCCGATTTCGCCTGCTCTTCATCCTCCGGCACGACCAGAAACGTCTCTGACTGGGTGTCTACATTGAATATGCGAAGGTAGCGGCTGTGGCGAAGCCCGCCCACCTCTCCGATCAACTCCAGGACGCCGTCGCCGTCGATATCCAGATATCCCAGACGGTCTCCAAAGCCGTCGGCAAAGTACCACTCCAGGATCAATGTATCCATGTCGACGACCACACCCGTATTCAACACGGCCTCCAGGCCGTAGTCGTCGTCGAAATCCGCGATCACCATGCTCTGCGCGTGAATCGATTCCTTCGGTATCACGTCGCTGATACCCTGTTCGAACAGCTCCAGGCAGTCGTACACATGGATGTGCATCTCGCTATGGCTCAGACTCTTGACCAGATAGACGAGTTCCAGTTGAGGATCATCGTCCACGTTCGCGATATCCATGTGGGTGATATCCTCCTGGATCTGCCAGATGAAACTGTAGTCCTCCGCGCTGTATAGCACAATACGCGTAAAGGTGTAGGCGACGATTTCGAATTCCCCGTCGGCGTCGACGTCTTCCACAAATACTCCCAGGACCGCGGATCCCAGCGGCTCGCTCTTCCACTCCTCGTATCCGCGCCCGTCGACGTATCTTACAACGTGCAGGTTCCCCTGAGCGTCTCCGTAAACGATCCGCGGGTTCGCGTCTTCACCCGTCGGGAGGATGCGAATCTGAGGCAGTTCATCTATGCTTCCACCCCAGCGGATATGCCGGTTGTCGCGAAGGGGATACCAGTCCACGCTTCCGGCCTGAGCCGGAATGTGCGCCGCAATCCAGAATAGCACGGCTATCCAGACGTCGTGTTTCATGTCTATCGGTCCTTCAGTTCGGACAGAATCGAATAAATCTCGGTGTTTGCCCGAATTGCTTCCTCTCCATCGGGAACGGTACGCTGGTGGCACGCCAGGCATACCTCCCGGAGTTCCGGTTTGTGACAGTTGGTACACTCGTTCACATTGCCGTACGGTGCGAAGTACGGCGCCTCCCGCAGATGATAGGCTTCCTCGTCGATACGTCCGCCAGGGTTCTGATGCCCCACGGTACTGGTTACGCCCTCTCTCTCGTGGCAGTCCTGGCAGAACGCCCTGAGTTTGTGGCAGGAAGCGCAGTCCGCAATCCTGCCCGATACCTCCGTTCCGTGGTTGCTACGAAAATCGGAGGTGATTGAAATCACCCTGATGTGTCTTTCGGGCCGCAAACTTCCGTACTCCCCTATCAGATCCGGCGTGCCGTCGTAGTTCACGTCCATATACCCCATGCGGTCGCATCCACCGAAGTGCCATTCGAAGTCGAGAGACCTCGCGTCGATCACGACGCCGGTGTTGATGGCGATCTCAAGCTCGGCGTCTTCGTCCAGGTTTGCGACGACGATGCTTTCCCCGATCAAGGTCTGTTCCCCGCGCCTCTCCTCCGCGAGATGCCTAGCGTCGTAGACGAACAACCTCGAGTCGCGTTCTCCCGACGCGTCCGCCGCTTCTCCGAGGAAGATCAATTCCAGTTGCGGATCGCCATCCAGGTTTTCGATCGCCATCGTCGAGATTGTCGCATACTCGTCATCTTTGCTGCGCCAGATCAACTCGTATGAATCCGCATTGTAAATCACAATGTCGCCCCAATGCGAATATGCGACGATCTCTTGGACACCGTCCGCGTTGACGTCCGCTACGAAAACCTCTGCCACGGACGATTTCAGGGACTGGCTGAACCAGACCTCCCGGGAACGCCCCTCGGTGAACTCGAGGACGTGCAAAAGGCCCTGGCGGTCTCCGTAGACCAGGCGCTTTACCGAGTCGGCTGCAGCGGGAATAATCCTGACGGTGCGCATTTCGCCGAGCGCGCCGCCGAAGGACACATCCTTCCCCCTGGCCCATCGGAACCACTCCATGTCGCCTGCGTGCGCCAGGGTCAGACCCGCGCACAGACAGGCCAACACCCAGAACACATTTCGAGCAAACACCTCCCGCACGCCACTTACCTCCACTCAGAACAGGCTGACGTCCACGTTGAGATAGCGTTTGGGGTCCTCTTTGATGTCGTTGATAAGGCTGTCTACGGAGACAAGCGTACGCTGGAGGTCCTTGTACAGGGTGTCGTCCTGAATAAGGCGGCCCAGCGTACCCTCGCCGCGTCGAAGTCTTCCGCTGACGTCGTTCAGGTCGGAAAGTGATCTCCTGAGCGATTCCAGTACGGTCTCGATGTTGCGCGTCACTTCATCCAACCTGTCGGTCGTGAGCCGTATATTCTCGACAACCCGGCGCACATCGGGCCGATTCTCGCCGATCATGTCGCGTGCGTTGCGGGTGGCCACGGCCGCGGAATCCAGGACTGACGCGAGCGTCTCGCGGTTCTCCGAAACCGTCTGCTTGAGAATCGCGGCCGCGCTGTCCAGATTGGCCAGAAGGACCTCGACATGCCCCAGGTTTCGGTCGGCAAGAACCGCTTCCAGACGCTGAGCAAGTACGCCGGCATGTTCCGCCATCTCCTCGATGCCACCTTCAGACGACCCGCGAAGCGTGTCGTGGTCGGCGTACACCCTGTCGGATGCCGTTCCTACCTGCACGTCGATCATCTTGCCGCCCAGCAATCCCTCGGCCTGTAACAGAACCTTCGAGTCCTGAGGCAGATTTCGAAATTCGGCAAAACCGATACTTACAAGGGGCAAGCCATGCGTCAGTCCAATATCGAGGACCTTTCCGGCCCAGACACCCCGGATGAACACCGGGTCTCCAGGCTGCAGCCCTGGTACACTGTCGAAAAAGACATGCAACTGATATCCACCTGCCGCGCCGGCGTAATTCTCGGACAGCCATGCCGCACCCAGTACGGCAATCGCGATTGCCAGAAAAATGACCGCACCCAGAAACAACTGTTTTTCCCGACTTATCATTTGTCACCTGTTTCAGATTTTTCCCTGAACGAAAAGGTCGTAGACATCGTTCCCGCTCCTCTCGATCTCCTCCGGTGTCCCTTGAATGGCGGTTTCTCCGTTGTAAAGCAGGGCGATCCTGTCCGATATTCTACGGGCAAGCGGCAGGTCGTGCGTAACCACAACCGAGGTTACGTCCAGCTCATTCTGAAGTTTCAGAATGTAATCGCCTACCACCGCGGCCGTACCGGGATCCAGACCCGTTGTCGGCTCGTCATACAGGATAAAATCCGGCGACATTGCAATTGCCCTCGCCAGTGCGGCGCGCTTCCGCATGCCGCCGGACAGCTCGACGGGCATCGTCTGCTCCGCCCCGGCAAGACGAACCGCGCCCAGGCATACGCCGACCCGTTCCTCAATCTCTTTCTCGGTCATCCGGGTATGCATCCGAAGCCCGAACGCCACGTTTTCCTTTACATTCATCGAATCGAAAAGCGCGGCGGACTGAAACAGGACGCCGATCCTTTTGCGCAACGCCTTCAGATCTCTGTTTCTGATTGAGTTCATGTCGTGACCGTCCACGGTGACCCGACCGTGATCGGCCTGCTCGATGCCAATGATGTGTTTGAGTGTCACACTCTTCCCACATCCGCTGGGGCCCAGGATGGTGGTTACCTCCCCCCACCGGACATCCAGATCCATACCTGTCAGGACCTGTAATTCATCGAATCGTTTGTACACCGATTCGAATTTGACGGCAATGCCATTCTTTGCCATTGTCTTGTCTCATTCACCGAAACAGCACCGCGACGGGCCCGATTTACGCTCAAGCCTTCAAACCGCCGTCAATAGAGCAATGTCTTGGTCAGGAAGTAGTCCAGGATCAGAATGGACGCAGCAGAAATCACGACCGCCGCCGTCGCCGCCCGGCCCACGCCCTGGGCCCCACCAGTTGCCGTGAGGCCGGCGTAGGAACCGTAAAAGGTGATCATGCCCCCGTAAACCACGGACTTGATGACGCATACCACGAGATCGTACGAACTCCAGTCCAGCTTCATTCCCTTCACAAAATCGGCAACCGTGATGTCCATCAGCAGGATCGACATCACGTAACCTGCATAGATCGACGTAAAAGCGGAGAAGACCACCAGCACGGGGATCATCACAATACCCGCGAGAACCCTCGGCATGAGGAGGTACCCAACCGGATCCACCGCAAGTGAAATCAGTGCATCCACCTGCTCGGAGACCTTCATTGTACCCACTTCAGACGCAATGCCCGCACCCACCTGACCCGCCAGAACCAGCCCCATCAGAATCGGCGCCAGTTCCAGCAGCACCGATCGGACAACGATGCTGCCGACCATGTAGTCCGGTACATAGTCCTCCATCTGGTAGGCCATCATCGTAGATACGGCCATGCCGCTGAAGGCCGAAACAAGAATTACCAGTGACAGCGAATTCACACCAACCGAGTAACACTGCTCGATGATCTGCCGCCTGTAGAAATAGACGTTCGGCAGTTCGCCAAGAAACCGTCGGAAATACCCGTACATCGAATAGGTAAGTAAAAGAAACCGGGCGGTCTTCATGCCCACAAATTCCATCAGGCGCTTCACAGGTCACTTCCTGAATTGGCTGAGCGGACGTTTGCGACCAGGTACGCCATCCCGCGGATCGGTCGGCGCAAAGGGACGATGCGGTCGGAACCGGCGCGCCACGAAGTGCGAATTACGCTTTCAATTTAACCATTAAATACCGTTGGATCAATGACTTTATACGTTTCCGGCATTGCCGGATCCATGGCTGAAAAGGCGCCGCGCCGGGGTTCGGGCAATATCAAGAAAAATGCGGGCCAGGGAGAGTACCCTGCCCGCGAAATACCGAGTCGGTGCCGTTTTTCAATCAGACCTGGTCCTGCCACGACTCTTCGGCGCGTACGCGTTGCCTGAAATATCGGCGCAGTTTGCCGAGGGCGCGATTTCGGATCTGCCGTACGCGTTCCCGCGTGACACCCAGTTCCCTGCCGATTTCTCCAAGCGTCCTTCGATCTCCGCCTTCAAGGCCGAAATAAGAGCGGATGACGTTTGCCTCCCGCGGATCGAGGCTGCACGCGAGAGAGGCGCTGATCAGTTCGGTGCGGTCTCTTTCCAGGACCTCCAGATCGGGATAGGCTCCGGCACAGTCAAGCACCTGCAGCAATGTCTTCTCGCCTTCGGCGTCGATCGGAGATTCCAGGGAGAGGTCCGACCGGGCGCACCGAAGCGCGCGCTCAGCGCGCTTTCGACTGATCTTCATATCGCTGGCCACCTCTTCGACCGTCGGCACCCGCCCCAACTCCTGAGTCATCTGGCCCCATCGCCGGGCCATGCGATCCATGTCCTCCTGCCGGTTGGCAGGCATGGACACCGCGGACGTCCGTTTCAGCGCATTCAATATCGCCTGGCGTATCCACCAGACGGCATAGCTGATGAACTTGTACCCCCGGGTCTCGTCAAAACGGTTCAGGGCTTCCATCAACCCCATGTTGCCTTCGGCGATCAGATCCGAAAGTGGCACGCCCCGGCCCTGGTATTCGAGGGCGACGCTTACGACGAATCGCAAATTGGACGTAACGAGCCGTTCGATCGCCTTTTGATCGCCCTTCCGGGCCCGCGCGAGCGTTTCCATCTCCTCTTTGCGCGTCATCGGGGGATAACGGCGCAGTTCCTTCAGGTATCGCTGTACGGAGGCGTCGTGTGGCAGACGTTTCCTTGTCGGTTCCTGGAAGTCCAAAGCTGAGTGCAACCCCTTTTTGCGGCGGTGAAGCCGCCGTCCAATCCCTCCGGCATTTCCGGAACGGATGTGGATCGACGTACGCATGGAACGACTTGGAATCAAGAAAGTTCCAATTTCTTCGGATACCGGACAGGAGTCGCGGGCTGACTCCCGCCACGAACGCGGGGATCGCACTCCGGGTTCGATAGCCTCAATCGCCCGGAATCGGTGAACAAACAAAGAAAGAAACGAGCCGTCGAACAATCGACGGCTCGTCGTGACAAGGTATGGTGGGACATACAGGATTCGAACCTGTGACCTCTGGTTCCGGAGACCAGCGCTCTATCCAGACTGAGCTAATGCCCCGCTGGACCCTTGAAAGTGGTCAGGCTTTCTTGTGGCGATCTCTTCTGCGACGTTTCTTGCGCTTGTGAGTCGCGATCTTGTGGCGCTTTCGCTTTCTTCCGCAGGGCAATTAATGCTCCTTGTCGTGAAACTGACTCTGATGCGACATGGGTTCAGACCGCTTGTTCACCCGTAAGGCCCGCCCGCAACTCCCTGGAAGGCTTGAAAACCGGCGCGGGGCGTTCTGGGATTTTTACGACGTCGCCCGTTTTTGGATTGCGCCCTATCCGGGGCGCCCGGGTCACGACCTTGAACGTCCCAAACCCTCGAATTTCAATGTGCTCGCCATGTTTCAATGCCGCCACGACCGAGTCGAGGAAACCCTCCACGACCGCCGCCGTATCCGATTTCGGCAACCCCGTGGCCTCTGCAATCTGACTGACGATATCGGCTTTGGTCACCAGAACCCCTTTCGAAACTGGCTAATGACTCAACGAAAAACCGACCTGTCGAATTGGTTTGGACAAGCGAAAAGGATATACAAATGGAATCGCTTTGTCAACAAAAAACAGTCTACTGCCGGGCGCTGCCGATGTACTGGAGTTTGTGAAGCCGGTGATAGATACCCTTTCCGGCCAACAGGGCTTCGTGCGTCCCCGATTCGCGGATTTCACCCTTGTGGAGGACCAGAATCCGGTGCGCGCGCCGAACAGTCGAGATGCGATGCGCGATTACGATGGAAGTCCTCGACCGCATCAGTCTGCCCACGGCATCCTGAATCCAGGCCTCTGTCTCGGTGTCGACGCTGGACGTGGCTTCGTCCAGGACGAGAACGTCCGGATCAAACGCGATCGCCCGGGCAAAGGCCAGCAACTGCCGCTGTCCGCCGGAGAGGGTGCCTCCCATTTCGGTGACGGCATGCCCGTATTCCCCGGGCAGCCGACTGATAAACCGGTCCGCGTTTACGTCTCTCGCGGCCTGCTCGACCTTCTGCTCCGAGATCTCGCGGTTTCTCAAACGGATATTCGCCCCGATATCTCCCGAGAAGAGGAACACATCCTGCTGGACGACGCCGACGCGCCGCCTCAGTTCCTCCACGTTCCAATCCTTGATGTCGACCCCGTCAATTCGGATGCGCCCCCGCTGAATGTCGTAAAACCTGCACAGCAGATTGATAATGGTCGTCTTTCCTGATCCGGTCGCACCGACGATGGCCAGGCGTTCTCCCGGTTTCACCGTGAACGAAACGTCTTTCAGTACCCAGTCATCGTCGTTGTACGCGAACCAGACGTCGGAAAACTCGATCTCGCCCCGGATCTTCTTCGGCCCCTCCTTGCCGAGGCCGGGCTCCGGCCGGGTATCCAGAAGTTCAAAAATCCGCTCCGACGACGCCATCGCCGACTGAAGAATCGCGTACCGCTCCGCCACATCCAGAATGGGCCAGAAGAACCGCGGAATGTACTGCAGCATGGCGACCAGAGCACCCCACTCGATCTGAGACCGGATCAGATCGCTGCTGCCCTGCCAGATAACGAGTGCCGTGGCAACGGAACCCAGCAGCTGCATAATCGGAAAATAGAGCGAATAATACAGCGTAGACTCCAGATTTGCATTCAGGTACCGGCCGTTGATTCCGTCAGGGAAATTCTCCAGATCGCTCGCAAGCCCGGCGACCTCGCTCGCCCACCGTACGTCGGTCTCGGTTGCCCGTTCGCTTCCCAGGCAGATATTCTCCCGAAGGGAGTCGGAGAAAAGGAACGTATCCTGAGGAACAAATCCGATGCAGGCCCGGAGTGTGGCCAGCGGGATCTCGTCCACGGGAATGCCGTCGATGAGCACGGTACCTCCGGGCGCCTGGAGCAGGCGCGGAATCAGGCGAGCCAGCGTGGTTTTTCCCGATCCCACGCGTCCAACCAGCGCCAATGTGCTTCCCCTGGGGATGTGAAGGTCGATGTCTTTCAGCACCGGCGCGCCGTTGTGCGAAAAGGTCAGATTCCGGAACTCGATCTCACCGCCCAGCGTTCCTATCGCCCTGGTCTTCGCCGTATCCTGAATTTCAGGCGGTGTCCCAAGGACTTCCTGAATTCGCTTCATGGACGCCAGACCTCGCTGGTACCGATCGATCATCCAACCCAGGGTAATCATCGGAAAGATCAGCTTGGTCAGGTAGGCGTTGAATGCCACGAAATCCCCCAAGGTCAGCCGCCCGTCGATCACGTGTGCGCCCCCGATCCAGAGAATGACCGCCAGCGATGCGCCGCTGATAAGAAAGGTCAGAGGAAAAAGCAGACTCTGAATACGAATGTCGAATCCTATGGCTGATTCAACAATCCGTCCAACAGCGGCAGACTGTCGGCCTATGGGTCGGCGTGCCACCGATAAACGTCCAGATCGACTTTCCCATTCACGAAGGTCACGCCCTCGGCCTCGAGGAGCCGTTCCTGGACCAGATGCGCCTTTCTTGCGCCTGTGCGAATCGACACGGTCCCCCGCGCGTTTATCACCCGATGCCACGGACACCTGGCACCTGCCGGCAATGCCTTGAGCGCCTGCCCCACCTGCCTGGGCCCCACACCCGCAATCCTGGCAATCTGTCCGTAGGTGGCCACGGTCCCTTCGGGAATCCTGGCGACCACCCGATAGATCCTTCGAAACGTGCGCTCGAATTCCGGCATTTTGTGCATGACCCCTGCGCAAGTGATGGATCCCGCCTGCTCCTGTCCGCGTGCCGAAAACGGCCGGTCTACCAATCCGATACGCTGTTTCTCAGCAGCCAATCTTCCAGATACAGCGAGGGATCCGTCTGCGACTCACATTGTTTGAAGATCCGGACGGCTGCCTTGAGGTCCTGACCCAGCGTCTGGTACACGCGATCGAAGATGTCTACCTTTTCGTGGTAGGTTCGATAGGCCATCATCACGGCGTTATTCAACCGGCGCCGGGGAAAGCGGGAATACACGCCGGTCTTCAGATCCAGCCCGTAAAAGCGATGCTTCGCACGTTCGAAGATACCCTCTCGCTCCCGCAGCTTCTCTTCGTAGGTGCGTTCCGTTTCGTAGAGCGCCTGGAGTTCTTTCGCGACGCCATGCATGAATCGTTTGAACGTTCGTTCGTCGGACCTCCTGTCCAGCATGACCTTCACGACCGCAGCCTCCGGTCCGTAACGCTGCCGCATGAACCGCAGGGCGCCGGTTTCTCCCACAAATGTCGCCAGGCTCTCGTTGAAGGAGACATGGTCCGGAATCCACACCGTCCCGTGCGCCAACTCGTGGATGATGAGTTCCGCCAGGTCGCCATCGCCGTAGCGCAGCATCGTACTCAGGATCGGATCCGCGAACCAGCCGAGCGTACTGTAGGCGCCAACGGGACGCAACAGTGTATCGAAATCTTGCGCATCCAGTCGATTCCGATCCACTTTCGCCCGGTCCAGATCAAAATAACCCCGGTAGGGAAATCGTCCCACTACCGGGTACGTCCATATAACGGGCTCGATCCGGTCCTTTGGCGACGCTGTCAACTGCCACGAAACCGGTCCCTCGCCGATATCGATGTAGGTGCTGTAATTGCGGGACCGGGCAAGCCCGATCCGTTGTTCCGCGAACCGTCGCACCTCCTGAATGAACTCGAGCCTTTTACGGACCTCCTGATCCAGATTCCCACCCGCAAGCAGATTCGTTACGGGTTGGCGGTTCCAGAGCAGTTTCGCCTGGCCGCGAACCAGGTGCCAATAGTATCCGAGTTCCAGGTTCAGGCCGAAAATCAGGGGCAGAAGAACGACCATGGCCGGGTGGGTCCTGCTCATCTCGATCGTTCCACATCCATGAAATAGTAACAGACGATGTGCTGGAGAACCATATGGATGTCTTCAACTCTCCCCATGTGGTCCGATTCCACTACGATGCAGTGACGAGCCAGATCTTTCAGCTTCCCGCCGCCGAATCCGGCAAAACCCACCGTATGACAACGCAGCCGGTTTGCATATCGCACGGCACGGAGGACGTTTTCTGAATTTCCGCTCCCGCTGATCGCCAGCAATACGTCCCCGGGTTCCGTGAAGTTCTTCATCTGTTCGACGAACACGTCATCGTAGCTCAGATCGTTGCTAAGCGCCGTCATCCACGGCACGTTGTCGGTTAGCGGAATCACCTTGAACCGGGTCTCCCGGCCGACCGATGCCCCCTTTCCCATGTCGTTCACGAAATGGGAGGCCGTACCCGCGCTACCGCCGTTTCCTATGGCAAAAATCCGGTTTCCGGAGTCCCTGGCGTTCCGCATGAGCGTGATGACAGACGCGATCTGGGCGGGATTCAACGACGCCAGGAGTCTCCCGCTTTCACGGATATATCCAGCGGCGAAGGTTTCAATGGATTCCATGAGATCCCCCAATATCCTGCGCCGAAACCGCACGCTCCGCCGTTCGGGCCTCGTTGCAACGCCTTACGGTCAGTCGCGTGAACTCAACCCCGCCGCGCGCCAGGCTTCGTCCAGCCCCCGATGAGTCACGCGTACAGCTTCGCTCGCAGGAAGTTCCCTGACCTTCCGGCTGAATGGCTCCGGCGTGACGGGCCCTTTGTATCCGATCACGTTCAACGCGCTCAGGAAACCCACCAGATCGATCACGCCGGTCTCCGAGGGCAGCGCGCGAACCTGATCGATCTGTTCCCCCACTGCCACGCCGGCCGGCGCGTCATTCACGTGGACGTGGATGACGTCGTTCGGCGCAAGTCCCCTGATGTCCGCCAGCGTTCCCAGCGAGGTATACCAGTGCCAGCAGTCCAGCAAGAGACCCGCGTTTCCGGTTCCGAGCGCCTCGCAGAATCCAAGCATCCCGGCAACAGAGTGGATGAAACCGTACGTCCGGTCGAGACGCTGCGTTCTCGGTCCGATGAACTCCAGCCCGAGGCTGCATCCGTGGTCCTTCAACACGTCACAAATCGGGCGCAGGCGGCCCACGCACCACTGGAACTGCTCACGAAAGGGCCTATCGTCTGAAGCCGGCGGAATCCACTGCGAGACCCTGAACGCGCCCACGGACGCGGCGGCATCGGCCAACCCGGGCAAAGCGCGCAGATCACGCCTGTAGTCCTCGAGTGGTCCATTCCAGGCAACCGGCAACCCCCAGGCGCCGATCTTCAAGCCCGCATCGCGGAACAACCCCATGACGTGGTCCGCACCCTTCTCTCGCACATACCCCGCCACCTCGCGAATATTGACATCCAGACCCTGAAACCCCGCCGCCCTTGCAAATGAAAGTCCTTCCTCCAACGTCGCCTCGACACCGATGGCGCCGGGCGCCAGAGACTTGAACATGCGGACCTCCATCGACTAATTCAACGCTGCCGCGTGCGCTTTCAGCATTTCCGGGTTCAGTTCCACACCGAGGCCAGGGCGCCGGCCAGGGCGGAGTCTGCCATTGACGATGTCTTCCGGCGGGAAGGTCAACTCCGTACGCCACCCGATCTCGCCCCATCCATATTCCAGAATCAGGAAGCCGGGGTGGGAGAGCATGACCTGCATCCCGGCGCTTACGGCGACCGGTCCGAACGGCCCGTGCGGCGCCGTGGGTACGCCGAAAGTTTGCGCCGTGTCCGCGATTGCCTTCAGATTCGAGATACCCCCCACAACCGTCACGTCAGGCATGACCACGTCCATCGCCGCGCATTCCAGCACCTCCCGGAATTCACTCCCAGCCATTCTCCCTTCGCCGCCGGCCGTCCGCAACCCGCAGCGCCGGCTCACGTCGCCGACGGCCGACAGACGATCTTCAGAAACAGGCTGCTCGAACCAGTAAACGTCCAGATCACGCAGCGCCGCGGCGGTTTCAAGGGCGCCCCTCACGGTGAAATGGCTGTGGCAGTCGACCAGCAGGTCCACATCCGGACCGACCGCCCGGCGGACAGCCTGCAGGCGGGCAATGCCCGGCCAGGCTTCTTCCGCGGAGTCTATATTGCGATGCATCCCGTCAAATGGCGCCAGCTTCACGGCATCGAAACCCTCCGCGGCAGCCCGGGCCGCCAGGGTCGCGAAGTTCTCCGGGCTGCGATCCTGCGATGCCCTGTTGATGTTGGCATACAGGCGGACGTCATCGCGGACCGGCCCTCCCAGTAGTGTGTAAACCGGTACCTCGAGCGATTTTCCAAGAAGATCCCAAAGCGCCTGCTCCAGTGCGCTGACGGCGCCGAAGGTGTCTCTGTCGCAGTCAGTTCGGGTAAACCGGTCTGAAAAATCCCGAATCCGCCGGGGGTCCCGGCCACGAAGCCACTCCGCCAGCTCCTTCGTAGCCCGAAGTCGACCGGCGTAGTTCCTGCCCGCGCGCAGTTCACCGAGGCCACGCAATCCCTCGTCGGTATTGACGTAAACAAAGACCCAGTCTCCTAGGTGATTCACTCTGACGGCGGTCAGTTCGACACCGGTAATTCTCATTTCACCGACCTATGCCCGATAGACTTCAGCGACGCGCTTCGCGATCCCGCGCCAGTCGAGCGATCTGGCGCGTTCGAACGCCGCACGGCCGGCCATGTCGAGGTCGCGCCGTCTGATGTCGAGCAGCGCGTCTGACAGAGCCCGGCTGTCCTTCGGATCGTACAAAATGCCCATCGATTCGTCGACCAGTTCCGGCAGGCAGCCGAGCGCCGGTACGATAACCGGTTTCCCGAATGAAAGTGCGGCGATTGCAGATCCGGACGTCAGAACCTGCGAAAACGGCAGCACGGCGACGTCCGCTGCATTCAGATAAATCTGAAAATCCTCATTGGGGAAAAAGGAGTGCGTGAACACGTGTATGCGTTCGTCTTCTTCCGCCAGGGCGATGACCTGGTCGGCGTGACTTCCGTCGAAAGCTCTTCGGGTCATGATAGCCAGCCGCGTGTCGGCGGCCGCACGTTCACGATACGCCCGGATCAGCTTTTCGATCCCCTTATAAACTCTCGCATTTCCAAAAAACAGATACACAAACGCGTCCGCCGGTAGCCGCAGCCGGCGCCGGGCAGCGTCTTTCGAGATTTCGTTTGGGAAGATGTCGATGTAGTGGCCGTGCGGAATGACGTGAAGGCGTTCGGTACGGTAGAATAGCCTGCGCGCAAGCCGGGCGCCGTAGTTGCAGTGCGCAATCATGCGGTCTGCCAGTCGCCCCACGATCAACCGCGCCATATGATCCAGCTCCGGAAACGGTCGTTCGTGAGGATACCGGTTGTGCAACGTCCAGACAATCCGGTACCCCAGTTCCCTGGCATAGTGCAGGTTGTCCGCGAATCGGTTGAGCCGGAAAACCGATTTCTCAAGGGTGTCGTCACGGTAGAACCAGTGGAGCCAATTGAGGTGCAACACCGAATAGTCGTTGCGCGCGTCTTTCAACCAATCCTGCCGGAACGCGTAATCGCCGAGTTCGAGCTGGATACCGAGCTTTGCCAAATCGCGAGCAAGCAGGGGCCCATAGGGATTGCACCTGTCCTTAAGCGACAGGCCGCCGGCCGCGGCTTCCCAGAAAAAAAACGCCCGCATCGCTCAATATCCCTTTTTCTTGTCGATCACGCTCAACAGCGGCCGCCCGTCGCTCAGCCGCTTGAGGTTTTCACAAAACAGGTTGACGATGCGGTCCTGCCTGTTCGGCGACCCGCCGGCGGTGTGGGGTGTGATCAGGACGTTTTCCAGCTTCCATAAGGGATGGCCATGCGGCAGCGGCTCAACGGGTACGACGTCCAGTCCCGCTCCGCCGATCCGTCCTCGCGCCAGTGCGTCGACCAGCGCATCTTCGTCCATGATGCCCCCCCGCGTTACATTGATCAGCAGCGAACCTGACTTCATGGAACGAAAAGCGCGTTCGTCGAACAGCCCCCGGGTATCGGGCGTCAGAGGCGCGCATACGGCCACCACGTCGGACAGCGCCAGAAGGTCGTGAAACCGGTCCATCTTCCAGCAGGACGCCACGCAGGCGGGAACGTCCACGTCTTCCGGATCCGCGGCCATCACCCGCATGCCGAACGCGCAGGCTCTTTTGGCAAGTTCCCGGCCCGTTCCTCCCAGACCCACGATTCCCATTGTCAGGCCCACCAGTTCCCAACTCGCATTCCTGATCGGCATTCGCTGGTCCCACCCGGGCTTCCGTACGGCCCACGCGATACCCCTTGTGAGGCCCAGCAACAATGCCATTGCGTGTTCGGCCAGATGCACGCCGACCGTTCCACGCCCGCTGGTCAAGACTACGTTGCTGTCGACAAACGACTCGAATAACTGACCGTCAACCCCGGCGCCCCAGGTCTGCACCCACCGCAGGCGTTCTCCCCGCCGGAACATCTCCGGGCTCAGACTGCCAAAAACCACCTCCACCTGAGGCATGACGTCCAGCATCTCAGCTTCGGATTCGGGCGCCACCAGTTCCACGTCCTTCACTGCAGACGCAATCTCTTCCCTGTGGAGATCCGACAATTCCACGCGCAACAGGATTTTCATGACGATGCCTCGGTCCGCTGTGTGAGATGGACCGCCGTTCCGGTCAGAATACCTCCGCGGCGGAAGCGCGAACGGCGGCAGCGAGAGCGTCGATTCTTTCTCCAGGAAACCAGGGATTGACGGTGGTCAGAAGGAGTACCCGTTGAAGCAGGTCTTCGGTGCGCGGGCAGAGTCCGGGGCCGTACGAAACGTCGCCGTCGTACGCCGGCGAGTTCCATGGATTGGAGTGGGGTGAGGCCGTGGCCTTATTCTGTATGGGAGGTCCCATATAGACCGGCTTCCCGCCGTATCCCAAACCGGCCGAAAACCCTCGGGCGCGCATGGCCTTCGCAAACCGTGAGCAGGTGCGGCGATCTTCGAAGATCAGGTCCCAGTGTACCCCGAGGTGGCCGTCTTCGTCGTTTGTCGGCCTGATATGCACACCGCGTACGCCTGCAACTCCTTCCTGGAATCGCCGGAATTTGCCGCGTATGGCCTCGACAACGTCGTCCATCTTCTGAAGCTGCGCCAGCGCGACCGCCCCGGACATCTCGGGCATGCGGTAATTCTCGCCCACAAAGGGTTCCAGGGTCGGCTCGAAGCCCGGGAACCGGGTCTTTTCCCGAAACAGCCCCTGGTCGTGGTAGCGCACGGCGCGTTCGTAGAGTTCCGCGTTGTCCGACAAAACAACACCGCCCTCCCCCGACGTGATAATCTTTCCGAACTGCAGGCTGAACGCCCCAAGATCGCCCCAGGTCCCAATGGCTTTGCCGTTGTACGAAGCGCCGGCGCTCTGGGAGCAATCCTCAATCACTCTCAATCCGTGCCTTGCAGCGATCTCCATAATGCCATCCATCCGGCACGGCGTGCCCCACAGGTGCACCGGCAGAATGGCCTTTGTCCGGGGCGAGATCCTGGCTTCGATATCATCCGGATCCAGCGTCATCGAACGGTCGACTTCGGAGAAGATAGGCACGCCTCCGAGCAGGATGACGGCCCCCGGCGTGGCCACAAATGTGACCGCGGGCATAATCACCTCGTCGCCCGGGCCGACACCCGCGGCAACCAGGGCGACCTTGATTGCCGCCGTTCCCGAGGTGACCGCCAGCGCGTAGGCGGAATCCATCTTCCGGGCAAAGCCCTGCTCAAAACGCGCCACCATGTCCAGGCGGTCGGGACCGTAGTCTCTTGAAAGCGATCGACTCTTTATGACTGCCAGAACCTCCTGAACCTCCTCGTCGTCCAGTACGGAAGCCCCGGCGTGGAGATTTCGCACCGGACTTTCCGGAGGCAACGTCCGTTTCTTCGCCATCCCGGTTTTCCCCTCGCGTCATGCCGGCCAGGCAGGACGCAGAAAATCGCCGGTTTCACGCATCCAACCGGCGAGTTGCGTTCTCAGGTCGTCTCGCGCGCCGCGAAAACGCGGATCTTGCGCGAGATTTCGCAGTTCACTCGGATCCGTTTTACGATCGAAGAGTTGATCCGCATCACGATGGTGATAAATGTACTTGTAAGCGTCGGTCACCACCCCCCTCGTATGGATCCCGCCCCGGTTGTACCCGTTGAACTCGACAAACGCCGCGGAGCCGGTAGCGTTTCGCGCACCGGTCAGGTCCGGCATCAGGCTCCTGCCCTGCACCCGACCCATCGGCGGCAGATCCAGCAGGTCCAGAATGGTCGGCGGCAGATCGACGTGAGAAGCGAAACCATCTCTAACTCCGGGTTCTATGCCCGGTGAGGCGATCATGGCCGGCAGATGGATGGATTCCGCGTAAAGCACACCCTTCTGGTAGAGGTTGTGGGCGCCGAGCATTTCACCATGGTCGCATGTAAAGACCACAACCGTATCGTTTGCACGCCCCGAAGCCTCCAGCGCGTCCAGCACGGTGCCAACGCAGAAATCCAGAAACGCGACAAAACCCCAGTAGGTTGCCGTCGCCAGCGCCCAGCGTTCCCAGGACCAGCCGCGCACGCACTGCGCTCCGGCCGCGTTCCGAACGGGACCCGGCAGGCCGTCCATGTTCTCGCCGAAGCTTGGCGGAGGTACCATCTCGCCAGAAGAAAACATGCTGAAATACGGTTCAGGTACCAGAATCGGGGGATGCGGACCGCCCAGCGAACACCACGCGGCAAACGGCCGATCGTTCGGCGCGGAGCGGATGAACTCGCTTACGTTTGTCGCAATCTTCATATCGGGATGAGCTTCAGCCGGCTCCAGCCAGCGCGCAGGAACCGGAATGCTTATTCCCCAATCGTACATTGCCCCGCCGTTGGTGGGCGTGGAGATGGGGGCCCTCTGATCTCCGTCTTTGCCGCCCTGTGCAATAAGCATCCGGAGATGGTCCTTGTACGGGAAACCGCGCGGTACAAAGTGGGCGTATTCTCCGGACCGGTCGTCCTCAGGCTGACGGTTGACGTGCCAGATACCCTCGTATCCGACGTGATAACCGTCATCCAGCAGAGCGTCGATCAGCAATTGCTCCCCGGCGTTCAGTGTTTCGTACCCCGGCCCGAATGTCGTCGCGCCGTGGGCGTGCGGCCAGCGCCCCGTCATCATTGAAGGTCGCGTGGGCACGCACAGCGGGGATGCGCAGTAAAACTCCTGGAACACCGCGCTTCCCCCCGCAAGCCGGTCGAGACGTGGCGTCGGTATCCGCCCACCGTAAGCACCCAACGTCTGTCGCTGGAGTTGATCGCAGAGAATCACGAGGAGATTTTTCTTCACCTGCATGTACTGTCCCCGTCCGGCGCACTCCCGTTTCTGAACAACGCTTTCCTGGACTGATGCGAAAAAGAGCCACGCGCGTATACGTCCCCGTGTACTTCGGCCGAAAAACCGTTCGCGGACGAAGGGCAGCGGTTCCTTTTTTTTGGTTTGTCCTGCGTCGGTTCAAACCGTTTCGAGGACCAGGGAAACCGCGAGCCAACCTCCAACCGGAATGATATTCGATACCAGACCCGGGTGCCCGGCCACGCGTCTGTTGTATTCCTGGATCCCGCGCCGGCCGTCTCCCGCATCCAGCGATTCGTGTACATGACCGTGTCCATTCGCGTTGTCTGCCACGATCAGACCGCCGACCCTCGTGTTTTCCAAGGCGAAATCCAGATACACCGGATAGTTTTCCTTGTCGGCATCGATAAAGACGAGATCGAACGGACCTTCGTCCGCCACGTCTCGCATTAACACGGCACCTTCCCCGACCCGCACTTCAGTCCGATCCGCCAGACCTGCCGCATCCAGATTCTTACGCGATACTTCAGCGTGTTTCGGGTCCACCTCGAGAGAAATGAAGCGTCCGTCGACCGGCAATGCCCGCGCCAGCCAGATCCCCGAGTAGCCGGCAAGCGAACCGAACTCCAGGATTCTTCTCGCTCCGATCGCTTTCGCCAGCAGATAAAGTGTCTTGCCCGATTCGGGACTGATGGATATTCGCGGAAGCCCCTGCGAGGCCGCGCCCGGCATGACGCTCTTCAACAGTTCGTCTTCCCGGGCGAACACCTCCCGCCGATATGTATCCAGGTCCGGATACGTCAACTCAGCCACGTCGCCTTCCTCCGTTCTACGCGCCCGCGTTTGCCAAATAGGCGTGAAAATCGATTACGCGTCCCTCGTCTGACGCCACCCCGATTCCTTCCACCATTCCCACTGTCGGTAGATTGCGGTGTCCGCCGAATTCCGGTTCGATGCCATCCGTCACGTACTGCCGAAAGCCGTCCAGCAGAACCTCTTCCGGCGGCGGGACCTGATCAGGAGCGATGACGGTGTCTTCGTCTTTGCCCTGTTCACGCAGGACCAGTCCGGAGTCGGTCACTTCCAGGGCGCCGCCTTCCAGTTCCAGCCGCAAGGCCGATCCGCCCTTGTGCGCCGCGAACGTGCAGAGATACCCGCAGGTCGCGCCGCCTTCGAATTCGATCCAGGCGTGGACCCCCGCGCCGCCCCGGTAGGGGCTCCAGGGCGGATTGAAGCTGTGCCCCCAAATGCGTACGGGATCGGCATTGAACAGATATCGCAACGTGTCCAGATCGTGTATACCCCGCTCCCAGAGATACGCGTGTTCGTCTTCACCGGAGTGGTGAACGCGGGGTCTCCAGCCGTACTTGGTCATCAGTCCGAACACGGGCCGGCCGTAGGCGCCCTCTCTAACGAGACGATTGATCGTGACGTGCGCCGCCGCGTACCTCGCGTTCTGGCACACGGCCACCCTGACGCCCATTGCGTCGGCTTCACGCACCACACGGCACGCTTCCGCCAGACTCTTGGTGAACGGCTTTTCCACCAGAACGTGTTTGCCCGCACGAACCGCCTCCAGGCACTGATCGGCATGCAGTTGCGGGGGTGTAATGACGACGACGGCGTCGGCCTCCACGCCTTCGATCGCTTCGCCCAGAGAACGGTAACACGCGGCTTCGGTCAAGCCCGATTCCTCCCGTGCCG
Source organism: Candidatus Latescibacterota bacterium (assembly GCA_012271065.1). The sequence goes on along the minus strand of JAAXHE010000311.1, from coordinate 20,309 downwards.
ACCTCAGATTGTCTTCGTTAACATCGACGAGTGCCGCGCTCTCAAAGTCCGTCCGTTCCAGCACGCGACGAACCGGCCATCTCCCCCTGCCCCCTGCACCAAGGTGAATAAGACGAATTGGCATACCCTCTCCTCTAAAGCCCGCTTGGCGACCATTTGCGTATGAATATCCGTGCCCGGCACAATATAAGGAACTCGCCAGGATGCTGCACGATTTTCCTTCGCCCCGCCGGCACTCAGGCCCAACTGTCGTTTATCCGTTTGACATTGGTGTCCCAATGCGCTAATTATGTTCCCCAAAACAGGGGTATTCCATGAGGTCGGAGAAGGGAGACCGAATGCTCGACACCGTCGATCTTTCGCAAAAAGTGAAAAAATCGAAATATAAGGAACTCATACCCGGCCTCGAACTCAGACTCGGGCAACTTCAGCGAAACGCCAGAAACTGGAAGATCCCGATTGTCGTTGTCTTCGAGGGTCTGGAGACGTCAGGTAAGGGTACGCAAACCAACAAGCTCCTCCTGGCGCTGGATCCCCGCGGCTTCACCGTATACCCGACGCATCCGGCCAACGAGGAAGAGCGCAGAAAGCCATTCCTGTGGCGTTTCTGGACGAAAATACCCGAGGGCGGGAGGATCGCGATTTTCAACCGGTCGTGGTACGGACGTTTTCTCGTGGAACGAATGGATCAGACGATCACTGAACAGGACTGGAATCGGGCTTACGACGAGATCAGATCATTTGAGAAACAACTCGTCGACGCAGGCACGGTTATCGTCAAGTTCTTTCTGCACATTTCCCAGGCCGAACAAAGAAAACGGTTCATGAAGCTACAGAGCAGCCCGTCAACGGCCTGGCGCATTACTGATTACGACTGGCAGAAGCACGAGAACTACCAGGAGTGCCTGTCAGTGGCTTCGGAAATGCTGAAAAAAACCCATTCGGAGTTTGCGCCGTGGACGCCGGTCGGGGCCGAGAACTGGCGATCTGCCAACATCGAAATTCTCAAAACCGTAATTGATGCCGTTGAAGGCAGAATCCGTCAACTGGAGAATGCCGGCGCCTCCGCCCGGACGTCGCCGCCCAAACTCGAAAAGACCCCCTCTGGCATGCTGAAGAAGGTCGATCTGTCGAAATCCATGAGGAAGTCCGACTATCGCAAAGCCCTTAAAAAGTACCAGGCCCGCGTCAAGAACCTGGAACACGAGGTCCACCGCCGCCGCATCCCGGTTGTGCTCGTCTACGAGGGATGGGACGCGGCGGGCAAGGGCGGCAATATCAAACGCCTTGTGCAGAATATGGACCCAAGGGGGTATGAAGTCATTCCCATTGCGGCGCCCAACGATATTGAGCTGGCCCACCATTATCTCTGGCGATTCTGGAACCGGATGCCCAAGACCGGCCACATCACCATTTTCGACCGGTCGTGGTACGGACGGGTCCTGGTTGAACGAATCGAGGGATTCTGTTCGGAATATGAGTGGAAACGCGCCTACAGGGAAATCAACGAAATGGAGGAACACCTGACGAACTTTGGCGCCGTCATTCTCAAGTTCTGGATGCACGTGGACAAAGACGAACAGCTCAGCCGGTTCAAGGACCGGAAGAAGAACCCCCACAAGCGATGGAAGCTCGCGGACGAAGACTGGAGAAACCGTGAGAAGTGGGACGCTTACGAGGAAGCGGTGGAAGAAATGATCCATCGGACAAGCACACCGAACGCACCGTGGGTGATTGTCGAATCAAACTCGAAGTATTATGCCAGAATCAGGGTGCTTAGAACCGTTACTCGAAAACTGGAGTCGCGCCTTGGCATCCGGCATTGATCCCATATCCGAGGAGAATCCCGATGCAGGTCAAAGAGGTTGATATCACGTTCCTGGACGTGCCGTTCACGCCGCACAGCAACGAACACCTCCAATACTGGCTGCCCCAGTGGCGCATCATCCAGATTTGCCGGCTCACGATGGACGACGGAATCGTGGGGTACGGCGAAACCGTTCACAACTATACCTGGGCCCAGGTGCCCGAAGGGATCGAATGCCGCATCGTTAACCGGCCCGCCGCGGAGTTGATGTGGGACGACAGTCTGGGCGCGGGCGTTCAAATGGCGTTGTTCGACGCGGTGGGGAAGAGCCTTGGCGTGCCGGTCTATCGTTTGCTCGGCACGAAGATCCGGGACTGGTGCCCGATCTCCTGGTGGCACATGGACATGCCGCCCGAAGACTGGGCGGAGGAATGCCGACAGGCCGTAAACGCCGGATATATGAGCGCCAAACTCAAAGCCCGTCCATGGTTTGATCTGCACGCATCGGTTCGAGCCGTACAGGACGTCGTCCCGGACGGGTTCCATCTCGATTTTGACTACAACGGAACGCTGGGCAATTCCGCAAACGCCGTACCTCACCTGAAGGAATTGGAAGCGTATCCCGAGATCGCAATGGTAGAAACGCCGATTCCCCAGAACGACGTGGCCGGCAACCGCCAGATCCGTACCCGATTCAGTCGGCCTCTGGCCATGCATTACGGCAGTCCGCCCGCGATCACCGCGCTGAAGGAGGACGTGACGGACGGCTTCGTGCTGTGTGCGGGCGCGTCGGGGCTGTTGAGACAGGCCGCCGTGTGTGACGAAGCCAACAAGCCCTTCTGGCTGCAGCTTGTGGGGACGGGGATCACGACGGCGTGGGCGGCGCACCTCGGCGCCGTACTGGCGCAGGCCAGATGGCCGGCCATCACGTGCATGAACATATGGGAACATGGATTGATCGACGCGCCTCGCGACGTGCGTGGCGGATTCTACAAAGTACCTGAGGCCCCGGGCCTGGGAATCAACGTCGACGCCACCGCAATTGCGCGATATGCAGTCTCTCACGCCTGGGTGGACCCGCCCCGTCATCTTTACAGGTACACCCGCGCCAATGGAGAAATCACCGACTACGCCTGCGACCGTCAGGATCTCCACCGGATCTACGTGGCAGACGCACAGCCGATTTCAGAGCCCGGCTCGAAACTGGTGATCGTACCCGACGACGGAAGCGATGGATTCGACAGCAGGTACAATGCGGCGTCCCGATCGCCGGTCAGGGAAAACCCCCTCCACTGACGACTCGAATACTCTCTCCACTTTCACTTGCAAACCAAAAAAAGGGGCTTCCTTCAAGGAAGCCCCTGCTTCGGAAATGACGCGTACGCGGATCAGTTTACGAAAGCATTGTAAATGGCGCTTACAGCGCGCTTGTAGTCCGCCTCTTCCACACCGACGATGATATTGATTTCGGACGCGCCCTGGTCGATTACCCGGACGTTGACGCGTGCGTCGGCGAGCGCGGTGAACAAACGGGCGGCGATTCCGATCCGTTGCGACATGCCTTCGCCAACCGTTGCGATGAGCGCCAACCCCCGCAGCAGTTCCACGCGGTCCGGCTGCAAGATCCGTTGGATATCGTCGACGAGCCGCTCGCCCTTCCTGCCCAGTTGGTCGTCACGCATGATGACCGACATGGTATCGATACCGGACGGGGTATGTTCGTAACTGATATCGTGCGAAGCAACCACTTCGAGTACCTGACGGCCAAACCCCTTCTGCTGGTTCATCATTGCCTTTTCAATAAAAAGCATCGTAAATGCCGGCTGCCCGGCCACGCCGGCAATGAGAGCGTCTGTCAGTTCCCTGCTGGCCAGGATGCGGGTTCCGGGATCCCCGGGCCGGTTCGTGTTGCGAATGTGGATGGGAATCCCGGCCGCGCGCACGGGAAACATGGCCTCGTCGTGGAAAACGGACGCCCCCATATACGCCAGTTCCCGGACCTCGCGATACGTAATTTCACGAACTGGACGCGCATCCGGAACCAGGCCGGGATCCGCCATCAGCAGGCCCGATACGTCTGTCCAATTCTCGTAGACCTCGGCATCGACCGCGCGCGCAACAATGGCGCCGGTGATATCCGAGCCGCCTCGTGAAAACGTCCTTGCCGCGCCGCCGGGATCGCTGCCGTAGAAGCCGGGTACGACGTACATCCCGCTGCTGTCGACCCGCTCACGGATGAGGCGGTAACTTGCAGGGTCCAGTTCGCCGTCCGCGCGAAAACGGATGGCATCCGCCGCGTCGATGAAGGTTGCGCCCATATAATCGGAAATCAACCGGCCACACAGATACTCTCCCCTCGATGCGACAAAATCCCTGGATGCTCCGTTATCGATATTCGTCTTCAGCTCGTCGAGCAACCGCCCGATATCGAGCGAGATACCCAGCCTGGCCGCCTGTTCTTCGTATCTCGCGCGCACAATTGCGTAGGGCTCGGAAAAATCCAGATTCTGCCTGGCCAGTTCGTGGCACAGGTAGAGCAGGTCTGTAATCTTCGTATCCTCATCATTGCGCTTGCCGGGGGCCGAGGGCACAATAAGACGCCGTCGCGCATCGGATTCGATTATCCTCTTTACCTGCGCCATCTGCCGGTCGTCGGCCAGCGAACTACCGCCGAATTTGCACACGACCGTTCCCATATACCGGTTCGACCTCCATGCTGCGCCCGATCGCTATCCGGCACTTTGTATTGCCGGTTTCGGTGACGGGCGTTCTTGAATTCCTGTGCAATCGCCGCGGATGTTTCTGACACTACGCGGGATTCCGCTTCTGATACAGGCGAAGCTCCTTCAGCAAATCCCGCACGTGGGTGAGTCCCGGATCGATCCGCAACGCTTCGTTCAGCGCGTCGATCGCCTCTTGCAGATCGGAAGGCTGTTTACGCAGTTCGGACAACCGCCAGAAGCAAAGACCGATGACGTGATGCGCCCTGGCTCTGTTCTCTTTCTCGAGGAACTCGTAATCCAGCGCCTTTCTGGCAAGATCGACGCCTTCCTCATAGCGGGCCGACCGGAACGTGTAATACGCGGCAAAAACCCTTGCATGGGCAATCGCGTCGTCACCAACGCCATATTCCAGGCCACGACTCACAACCTGAAGCGCGTCGGCATAGCGCCTGACGCTCTCCAGCATCCGCGCGACATCGGTCGCCTGCCGGCAGAGCTTGTCACGCCAGGCTTTGTCGGCTTCGGTCGGGCGAAACTCGTATTTCGACCAGAGACTGTCCTGCCGCCCCCAGACGTTCAGTACGCTCTGGATGATCCAGGGATGACGTGTCGTTGCACCGGATCGGGCGTTCAGATAGGTATTGTTGTAATAATGCCGACCCAGCGCACGGACAACCGGCGGGTATCCGGGTGCGACCGAATCCACCCGCGAATACAGGGGCACCCATTGGCCTGCGTCGAGGGAATCAGACTCCGCCAGCAGGACCTGGGCCTTCAGAAGCTGGCCATGCCGCACTGCCGCCTTTCTTCCGGACGGCGTATCCCCGTATTCCCCGGCAATCCCGGCATACTGTTCGATCGTCTGCGGCAGGGAATCCACCTGTTCTTCCAGGTCTCTGAAAACGACGTAATACAGCCGCTGTGCCTTCTTCTCTCTACGCGCGGCTTCGTTGTCGCATCCGGCACACAATGCGAGACACAGGATAACAGGAATCACTCTATTCATCGCGCATCGCTCCTCGATTTTGTACTCTGACGCCCCGATTCGATGCAACCTGGCGGGCGGCAGTTCCGTACGTTCGCAACGTCTTGCGAGTTGTTGTAGAAAGACATTCGTATCCAGCGAGTCTACTCGATGTCCGCTCGAATCGGCATCTCCAATGCACCCTTCCTGCCGATCTTGTCGATCAATCTCCGATTGAACTCCCGAGCCGTATGGTAACCCTGAATTTTCAACTGATAGTTTAATGCAATAGCCTCGGCGATGACCGTGATATTCTTTCCCGGATAGATCGGTACGGTCACCTGCGGTATCTCAACGTCGAGAATCGACACCCAGTCCTCCTCCAACCCCACGCGCTCGTAGGATTCGGTCTCGTCCCATTCCACAAGCTGGACCACGACCTCAACCCGTTTCTGAATTCGAAATGCAGCGATACCGAACATATGTCTGACGTTCAGAATACCCAGACCGCGGACTTCCATGTGATCCCGAAGCGTATCGCCGCAGGTGCCAACGAGAATGCCCTGGAGCTTTCTGGATACAAGCACGATATCGTCGGCAACCAGGCGGTGCCCGCGTTCGACGAGGTCCAATGCAATTTCACTCTTGCCGATACCACTTCGACCTGTAAACAGCAGGCCGATTCCGTAGACATCGACGAGAGACCCATGGATGGCGGTCCGGGGCGCGAATACGTCGTCCAGATAGTACGAGAAGAGATGGGAGAACTTTGTTGTGGAGAATGGGGTAACCATCAGCGGAATCCCACGCTGCCCGGCCAGATCCACCATGGTCTGCGGTACCTCGTTTCCGTCGGTAACCACCACACACGGGATGTCGAACTGAAACACGGTCTCCAGTACGGTGCGGAGTCTGCGGGGTGAGAGGCCATCGAGGTACAACATTTCCGAGTTGCCCAGTACCTGTGCACGATCGAACGTAAACAGCCCCACAAAACCGGCCAGCACGAGACCAGGTCGGTGGACATCGCTCGACGTCAGCGTCTTGTCCGTGCTGTCTTTGCCGGCGATCAACTTCAGGGCGAGCTTTTCACCGAACTGTTCCAGGACTTCTGCGATCGTGATTTCCTGCACACGGCGCTCCGCTGTTGAGCGTGGTTGCGAGCCCGGAGACGAGGACTGCGAAGACAGCAACCGGTTGCCCGGGGCTCCGCTGGTGAACTCACAGACCAACGCACATAACCTGTAAAATAATAGGTTCTTGCGGGTTCAGCAATATATACCAAAATACGGTGTCTGTCAAGAAGATGGATCATATCGATCAGGGAGTTCGAGCTTGACTTGGTACCGACTTGAGGCTATACTCCGTGCGGTGGTTTCACCGCGAATATAATCGGCCACGGGGAGACGGGTACAGCCCATGCCAGTCATCGCCAGCTTCTACCTCATCTACGTAATCTGCCTGATCTGCCGCAACCTGTTCGTGCGTCGGAAGCTTACCGCGCCCCTGGACAGTCTGCGAACCACCCATCTGCATTTTGTTCCGATCGGGATCGCCGTGGGGATCGTCCTGACGATGGACCACGATCTTGCAACTGTCGCAGAAGACATTCAAAGGGAACTGCTGGGCGTCATTCTGGTCTGGCTCGGTATTGTCACGGGCCTTCGGTTCGATTTTCGCCGCCTGGGCAGGCGCGCTTCTCGGCACCACGCGCTCGAAGGGCTACAGGTAGCGGGAACCGCCGCGCTCGTCTTTTTTCTCGCCCTGATGTGGAGGCCGGTGTTGCGATACCAAATGGGCATTGCGGCCGAACCCGCCCTTGTAGCGCTGCTGCTGGGCGCGCTGGCAACCACGCTCCGCATGCCTGATCGGATCTTCTATGTCAGGTCGGAGCTCGAAACGCCCGGCATCGACAGTTCGCCTGCGGGTCCTCTCATCACCAACGCGGCCGGGATGACGGTTCTTACGGTCCTCTATCCCTATTGCGCGGGGGTCACCGTAGTCGAACTGGGGCCCTTCACACTGGTGAGCACCAGCAGCTTCTGGGCGTTGTACGCGTGTGCGGGAATCCTTCTGGGTCTGCTGCTCACGTTTGTGTTCAGTACCTTTCAGGAGGATGTCCTGTGCGCGATCGTTGCAACCGGTACCGTCGCCACGTTCGGCGGACTCTGCACGGGCAAGGCGATTCCCGGGATTGTCGTGGGATTCGTGGCAGGCGTATGGTTCATCAATACCACCACACGGCGAAGGGATGCGCTTGAAATCCTGGAGAAAACGACCGGTATTCTGCAGCCCGTCTTCTTCCTGGTTATTGGCGGACTTCTTGCCACCCAGAACCTTGCCGTTTTGCGACTGACGGCTTTCGCCTTTTTATTTCTTGTCGCAAGAAGTCTGGCAAGGGGTATCAGCCTGACGGTAGCCGCCCGGCTGACGCGCTGCTATCTCTCGCTTGCCGAAATCATCGGCTCTTCGCTCAGGCCGCTCGGGGCGCTGTCTGTCGCCCTCGCGGCTCAGCTGCTGCTTTTGGACTCCGGGCCCAACCTCTACGCCCTCATCGCCGCCATCCTGGTTGCTTCCGCGATTGGCCAGGTGATACCATTGCCCAAACCTCAAGACGTTTCCGCCTGAAAGGAAACGTGTGGAAGGCATCGCATGAGGCGGTTTCTGATCTGCGTAATACTGTGCGTGGTTGTGTGGGGAGCCCAACACAACTTTCCGCATTCGATCCAGCCCGTGGTGTATGTCGGTCTCATGCTGGTCGTACCGCTGACACTTGCCGGCACGCTGTCAGGTTCAGGCATTCCCTTCCACGTCATACCCCTGGTGCTGGGATTCCTGGCCAGCGGCTTCGGAATCCGGCACACGGAGGCATTCACTGCAGCCGCGCCGCTAGCTGAATTTGCGCAGGTCTGGGTCGGCCTGTATCTCGGCGCCGGTTTTTCGTATCACAGGTTCTTCAGCAAGAATCTCGGTGTGGTCGCGCTGGTCACCATCGGCGCGACGCTCGTCCCTGCCTTTCTGGCGTTATTCCTGTTACTGGATTTTCCGGTCGCCCATGCAATCCGCCTGGGTCTCCTTGCCGGGATGTCCGGACCGATCATCACGCTCATCTCGCAACCTGATCGAAGGGAAGCCCTCTCCCTTTCCGTCCTGGTAATGATGCTGGGGCTTTCATTCTGGTTCCTCGCCGATCTCATCGTGCGCACTCCGGACCTTTATCGGGCGGTCCCGTCCGCGATAGTGTGGGCGGTGGGCGTCGAACTCATAGCAAGGATGACCCGCACGATCAGAACCGGAAAGGGCGGTCAGGTCCTGTTCGGCGCAATCGTGGCGACGCTTTTCGTATGCGCTCGAGCGACGCAGATATCCCCACTCTTTCTGGCGCTCCTGACCGGTTTAGGCGTGTCCGCCAGGTCAGGACGGCCCGGACACGCGCTGAAGGGGATGGCGCCGCTGTCGGTCCCTCTCTCACACGTCGTACTCACGTATTTTGCGGCCGGCCTTGACCTTTCCGGCCTTTTGGAACTGTCCGCGCTCCACTGGGAGATTCTGGGCATCTATGTGGCCGCGATGCTCATTGGAAAGACAGCCGGCGGACTGTCCGCCATGCGCTATGCCCGTCTATACGTTCGAGACTGGCTTCAGCTACTCCCTCAGGGATTCGTCGTATTCGTCCTGCTTCGCGAAGTGTTCCCACCGGCGATGGAGCCGGCGTTGCTCGACGGGCTGACCGCCGGAGTGGTCCTCTTGTGCGGAATTGTCGTACCCTTGCTGGCGGCTCCCTCTCTCTTCCTGTACGAGCGAATGGATCGCAGGCGCATTCAGGCGTCCTTGAGACCGGGCGCTTCGGAGGAAACAAAAAGGCCATCCTCAGGTGGGATGGCAAGGCTTCTCTAGACGATTACTTCTGTCTATCGCCCGCTAATTCAACCAGCCAGACAAGGAAAACGTCTGCATGACAAACCGTTCGGAAGCTCCATGTGTTGTGACGTCACCTCGTCTGCCAAACTCGATTACATACCGAAAACTGCCGGCACCCCGGGTCTCGAACGGCAGTGAAATACCCAGACTGACTCCAAGCTCGCCGATCTGCGAGTTCCCGTCGGTCTTGAAATAGAGCGACCGGTAGTGAGCGCCCGCCGTCAATTCGATTCGTCGACGCGTTCCGCGGCTGTCCGGATCGCCGAATCCGTAGAGGACTCCGCCCGCCAGGTCGGTGGTATTGTGGCGCCCCGACTCCGTTTTCTCCCAGAAAGCCCGCTCGAAATCGAGCGCCGCCAGCCAGCGATATCCCGGCCGGTACGCCAGCCCGACACCGATACTGGCCGGCATCTTCAAATCAAGCGTCGAACGCGTCTCCTCTTCGAACCCGATTTCCGCGAAGAAATTCCGCAGAATGCGTGTCTGCGTGATGGTCGCTGGAGCCCGGAACGAGGCACCGAAATACCACTTCCCGCCCCGGTTGTATACGGCGCCAAGCGTGGGCTGCGCACCGCTGTGCGTACGTACATATCGATCCTCGCTGTTGAGGTGTTCAGGAATCTGCCGGTTATTGGAGTCCAGCAGAACAGACCTCGAATCTCCGTCCGGTCCAACGGAGCCGAAATCTTTCGTCCACGTCTCCTTGATCGTTCCGATGGAGATTATACTCAGGTTTCCACCCAGCAGAAAACTCCCCCATCCGTGAGCCAGTCCAATGGTAAACGCCTGTATGCCGCCCGTTGCGTTAACCCGCAACTCGTAGGGAACCGCCGTGGCGCTGACGGTTCTGACGAGATCGAAATCCAGGTCGGTCAACGGCTCCAGGCCCGCGCCAAGGACAGTACCATTCCGAATGGGCAGCACAAGCTGGAATGCGCCGATATCACCGTCGGAGACCACGTGCCGCCGCTGACCGTCATTGAGGGAACGGCGTTGCACAAAGAAGCGACTCTGCAGGCCGGCGCGCGCAAAAGCGGCCAGAAGCGCGGGGTTCGCCGAACTGAAATTCTGGCTGTCGGCAAGCGCGCGGCCCGCGCCTCCCATACCCCTGGCCCGCACGTCGACACGACGTTCGGTATCTCCGACGCCATTGAAGGAGAAAATGGATTTCGCAGCGGGCGAATCCACCCATGCGGAGACGAACAGAAAGCCGAACAATGCAAATGAAACTCTGCAGAAACGGTTCACGTGCGACCTCGCATAAACGTGCCTATGGATCGGGAGGTGTCGAATAGATCAACTTCAACATCGGGCTGTGGAACACGACCCAGTTGATATCCCAGTTCCGGCTGTCGGTGATCGGGGTGCTGAGCGCCATACCCATATTGCGCGTCGTTCCCGACAGCCAACCCTGGACCATGCTCTGATCCACGGCGTATGACACCGTCTGTTCGTCGAACCGCCACGTATTGACGAGGGAGAACGTGGTATCACCGGAAGCCTGATTGACGTTGATCCGTTCGACCGAAAACACAAAATCACCGAACATGGATTGCGACCGATCGAAATTCAACAGCAATTCCGAAGACGTAACCGTCGCTCCCTTGGGAATGCTGTCCGGAAGGTCGAAGCGAAATATCGGGCTCAGCCGAACAATTGTAGCCAGAACCAGCATCCCGGGTTCCGGTCCATCCCTCGCCGCCCAGTACGTATCTGCGGATACATTCGCCACATGCGTGTATGTATTGCCACCTATGGAATAGGTCAAACGCAATTCTGGTATCTTGTTGACGTTTTCAGGCAGGTTATCATCTCTGGATACCAGACTTGTGAAAAACCGGGAGCCGGCGGCTGGCTGCAGGAGCAAATCAACCGACGCGCCGTGAGGATCCTCGCGCATATTGGATATGAGGTACTCTGGCGGCACATCGATCTCGATGAGGCTGTCGCCCAGAGACGACGCCGTCGCTCCGTCGATTAAGGATGACGCAAACTGCACGGTGGTGTGGTTAAGTGTATCTGCAAACACGTCCAACTCATTCCACGCCTGTTCGGGACGGCGTACCTGAAGTTGCTCCAGACCTCTGGTGAGCTCACGTTTCCAGATTCGCAGCTGAACGGACTGAACATTCAGAGTCGCTGCGCTGGCGCCGGCCGCCGAAATCAGGGAATCCGGATCCAAACGGACCCGTATTAGAGACCTGAGCACGAGACCGCCCATCCGACCGACCATCAGCGTGTCGCTTTGGCCGAATGCACGACCGAAAGTACCCTCGAACCGGGTCGAGCCGGCCCGGGAAGGCAACAGTGGAAGTTCGACCACCCGGCCCTGCGCACGGGTAATCATATCGGAACCGACCGGATTCTCCTGTCGATTGCCGCATCCGGACAGCAGCGCCGCAATCAGCACTGCCGCGCAGAGTTGATGTCGACACATGTATACGTTCCTCGTGACCTGGCCATTCCCAATGAATCTGGTTCTCTTCATCCTGTAACGCTCGATTCAATGATTCGTTCCGGGCCGAATGCCTGCGAAGGCAACAGACCGGTGGCCCGTAGTCCGTTGCGAACCGATCGCCGCTGATATCGACACCATCGACCGTGATTTCAAATCACCAACCGCACGCCCGGACCGACAGATGCCCAGGGCCGGCTCGCAATCTATCGATCTCAGGCAGCACCGCTTTTTTCCGTATACATTGCGTGTCAGTTCGCCGATACGGCAATTCAATGGACCCGTTCGATCAGAATGTCGGCCTGCTGTTCACCGGCGGCAATCGGATTCTTCACGCACGCGCCCTCCATGTCGCCGGGTTGCGCCCCTACGAAGCCATCCCGGTCGATTTTGGCAACCATATACATCTCGGGGATCTCGGCCAGAACGATCCCGTCTCCAAACATGCGCGCGACGTCGGATTGTGTAAGGGTGTAGTGATAAGGGAGCGTGGGCATACGCATGCGTTTGAGGGCATAGGGCGGACCTCCGTCCGGACGCTCGCGCGCAATGATAAACAGATAGGCGCCGCTTGGGATTCTGGACTGCAGTCCCGGCTCGATCCGGATGGTGCCGCGTACTGTTTGTCCGTCCGGCGCCTCGGAGGTTCCCCGGGTCATCGTGACGGGTGGATGCCCCGCAGGCAGGTTGGGCCGCCGCGGCTTCGGCGGCGGATGCGCACCCTCCCTGTAGTGCTGATCGCACGCGAAGAGGACCAGCAGCCCTGCCAGAACTCGAAACAATCGTGTCGTATACATCGCGAGTTGATGTCGCACAAAAAAACGGGCCGGACTTGTATAAGCCGGACCGGAGGCGCCCAATGTGATCCTGAAGTCAACAGGCGCACACGCCTTCGAAAATCTCCTCTTCGGTCATGGTCAGAAGCGCCGGCTCGTTATCGGTGACTGCCACGACATGCTCGAAATGCGCCGACGGCAGTCCGTCTCTTGCGGACGCCGTCCATCCGTCGTCGCCGAGTATGACCTCCGGCCTTCCCAGATTCACCATAGGTTCAATCGCAATGACGATTCCACGCCGCAGCCTCGGGTTCTTTTCCAGCGGCACATAGTTCGGCACCGCAGGATCTTCGTGCAGACGGCGTCCGATACCGTGTCCCACAAACTGGCGTACGACCGAAAAACCTTGCGACTCCACCCACTGCTGGATTGAACCGCATACGTCCTCCAGCCGGTGGCCTTCCTGCGCCCCCTCGATGCCCTTGAACAGGGACTCACGCGTGACTGTAATCAGTTTCCGAATCTCGGGAGTCACCTCGCCGATGGCATAGGAGATCGCCTGGTCTCCGTAGTATCCCCTTAACCTCGCGCCAATGTCTATACTGACGAGATCGCCTGCCCGTAGCTCCCGGTCTCCGGGGATCCCATGCACGACCTGTTCGTTTATTGAGATACATGTAGCCGCGGGGTACCCCTGGTATCCCTTGAAGGCCGGCAAAGCGCCGTGGTCACGGATCAACTCCTCCGCGACCCCGTCCAGTCTGGTGGTGGGAATGCCGGGCCGGACCCACTCACGAAGGGCTCGATGTGCAAGCCCGACGACGCGACAGGCGTCCCGGATTCTCTCAAGCTCCCGTTCCGAGCGAAGCGCAATCAACTTTTCACCTGAATCCGATTTGGAGGTTGGTTGTGGCTCAAGAGATGTAAGTTAACAAAAAGGCGTATAAAAACAAGCATTAAAGGTCTATCTTATGGTTGGAACATACCATGCGGTACGTTCATGGGAGGCCGAAATAGACTGCAAATATCAGGAAATCCTGGAAGTCGACAAGCCCCGAACCGTCGAGGTCATATATCGGACTCTCCGTGCCGAAAGCGCCGGCGAAGGCGATGAAATCGGCAAAATTGACGGCGCCGTCGTTGTTGAAATCGCCCTTCAGTGTCTTGCCGACCGTCCATGTCCGCTCGATCGAATTCTGCCCCGCAGATACCACGACCGTTACCAGGTCATCCGCTTCCATTGCGGTAATTGCGACGAGCAGAGACGGCCCCGCTTCATCTACCGGAACGCCGTTGACGGTCCAGGCGAAACTCAAATCATCCCCGTCCGGATCCTGAGCCCTGACCGAAAAGCGAATCGTCTCCCCCGAGACGCCAAACACGATGCTTCGAGCCGGGTCGGTCTCCCGAATCTCGGGCGGGCGGTCGACATTCATCACCCGAATATTCACGCCGATGCGTACCTGGTTTACACCGTCGCTGACCAGGAATTGAATCTCATAGGTCCGATCGCCCTGATCGAACCGGGGTGTCCAGGTCAGGCGATTCCCAACCAGGATCGCCCCGTCCGGAAGGTCTGCAGCCGAAAAGGCAAGTTCGTCGCCATCCTCGTCTTCCGCATCGATGAAAATCGTCAGCGGCTGGCCTTCGCCGATAGTGGTATCGGAAATCGCGGTCACCACCGGCGGCAGGTTCCCCGTGGGGGTCTGGCCGAAGACGGCCCAGGCAACCGAGGGTGTCGTTCCCGCCCCCGTGGCGGATACCTGCACGACAGTCGTACCGCGACCAACCGCCACGATTTCGATCGAATCCGTCTTTGTGGTAAATGAAGAAGGGTCCGGTTGTCCGGGCACGTCGATCGCCCTGTTGCCACTGGCGCGTAAAACGGTCCACGTGACCGGATTGCCTCCGGCTCCCGCCGCGCGAACGGTCGCCCGGTCTGAATGCACGCCAAGCCGTACGACAGGAACCTTGCTGTCACCAACCGACAACGTGAGAGGATTGGTCTGGCCGTCAACCGACTCGACCGCGGCAATCGTATATTCGTAATCAAAATCCTGCCCTTCCAGTGCGTCTGAAATGGGCAAAAACACGATATTGTCGTATTGTCCCGCATTCGGGATGTCCAACCGGGAACGGCTCGGCCGCAGCAGACCGACCCCAACGCTATCAATCAGCATGGCCCAGAACTGCCAGCTTCCATCGCCCGACAGGCTGAAGTCGGCTCTCAGACCGCCGCGCAGCCCTTTCGTCGCCACCTGAATGTAGTCGGCAGCCAGATGGTCCACCGTACCTGAGCCGAACGCCTGGCCGCCGGATGGCGTTGATACCGTTCTGACCGACGCCGCGGGCTGATAAAACACGCCCTCTTCGTAGAACCCTTCCCGCGAGCGGGTTCCCGTGAAGTAGTTCCAGGCGACATAACCGGGCAGCGTCCCTGAAAAGCCACCGGTGGGCACCGTGTGATTGAGTTTTTGCACATCGTACGACGACGTGTTGCGCTCGCCCAGTCCCTCCCACGTCTCCCGAATGGCCCGTCTTCCAAAGACCTGGTCCAGGTAATGGATGTAGATGCAGGCTCCATACTGATGTCCGTCCTGCAGGCTGGGCTGCCAGTCCAGGGAGACGGTGGGTGAATCCAGAACGAACCGTGTGTACTGAAAATAGTCGTTCACATCGTCGTAAGCCACGTCTTCCATCCAGGTCGCGGTGGCTTCGTGCCACCACGTTAATTCTCGCGCGTTATATGCGAATTGGATGGCATGAAAGAACTCGTGCGCGACGGTCACGTGCAGACCGTCCAGACCCCGGGTCGCGTAAATCCTGTCGGTGTAGTCGTTGTCGACGGTCAAATAGGCGGACGTCACAGGAACACCGAGACTGTTGGGCCAGGTCTGCCCGTAAACGCCGGAAGTGCCCAATTGCCGTATGTAAACATCGAACAGGCCATCGCCGTCATCCAGCGGATTCCGGTAACCCAGGCTTCGGACCTGAAGCGCCCACACGGCGTCGAACGTGACAGCGACTTCCTCGACGTAGTCAGGCACCCGGTTCCGGTTGGCGTCCTCTGGTGAAATGGCATGCCGCCCTCTCGTGTCGTAGTGGACGCGGAAGTGTCCACCCGGAGACACCAGGCTGTCCGTCATTGCGGGGCGCTGAAACACCTGGGCGAACGCTTGATGCGTTTCGGCACTCAGGCTGGGCCACCGGGTGGCCAGCGCCATAATGACGGGTGTTCCGCAGACCGCGCGCTCGTGGAAATGTGGACTGTCCGCCGGTAAGAGATCCGGCCTGAAGATCGCAGCCGCCCGGTTGAAGAGTTCCGCCTCCGTTACCTGCGGAACCGGAGACAGATCGGGCGGGGCCCCGGCGCCTGCCTGGACCCCGCCCAGAAGCATTGAGACTATGTAGATGCGAATTGACCAGTTCATCGAATTATTCAACCTGTACCCGATATTGCACCGGCTCAGGCCCGCATGGCGGGCGCGTAACCGCGGCGGAATTCATGCACCCTGTTCCGCGACGGTCACGTAGATGCTGTCCGACACGTTGACTCCCACCACATGCTGGATGTTTCCATCCAGTTCAATGGTCATCGGGCCGTTGAACGGCGCCTTCTCCTGAACAAACAGCGTCACCCCCGGCCGCAATCCCAGAGCGCCCAGATACCTGAGCATCTCGGGACTCTGGTCGTTTACCTGCGCGATCACGACCGCCTCTCCGGGTTTCACACGGGTCAAGGGGACACAATCCATATCTTCTATATTTCCATCTTTTGTCGGAATGGGCGCACCGTGCGGGTCAGTCGTGGGATGACCCAGCACCCTGTCGATCTTGTCCTCGAATTCCTCCGAAATCACGTGCTCGAGTCTGTCGGCCTCGGCGTCGACTTCGTCCCAGTCGTAGCCCAATGCGTCCGCGAGGTACAGTTCGAGCAGCCGGTGATGCCTCAAGACTTCCAGGGCAACCGCTTCTCCCGCCGGCGTGAGTTCGACACCCTGATACGGCTTGTGCTGAACGAGGTTCATTTCAGCCAGCTTCTTGATCATATTTGTCGCGGAAGCGGCCGCCACCTCCATCCGCTCCGCAACCATGGAAGTATTCACCGTGGCCCGGGATTCGTGTCCATGTTGCAGCTTGTATATGGACTTCAGATAGTCCTGTGCGGCCTGACTAAGCATGTGTTTCCTTTCGCTGGCAATTCTGCGCGGAGACCTGAAATCGCCTCATCCGGTTAACAACCGCCAGATCTGCGCCACCAGAAAACAAAGCAGGAAACCCATTCCCACGGGAAGCAACGACGAGATGGACGTCCATTTGGCGCTTCGTGTTTCCTTCCAGATCGTATATATCGTGGTGGAACAGGGGTTGTGCACCAGACTGAACAACATCAGATTGACGGCCGTAAGCAGAGTCCATCCGCCGGAAGCGAATATCTGCGCTACCGCGGCGTCGGAATCCAGTTCAAACATGACCCCGGCGCCTTCACCCATCCCGGTCAAACTCGCGCTCAATACCGTCAACATCAGAATGGTGGGAATCACGATTTCGTTCGCCGGGATTGCGATTACATAGGCCAGCAGGATGACGCCGTTTAATCCGATAAGCAGGCCGAACGGCTGGCTCCAGTTGATAAAATGCTCAGCAAGGCTGAGGTGGCCAATAGAGATATTGGAGCTCAGCCAGATCACCGCGCCGGCGGGAACGGCAAAGATCACCGCACGCCACAACACAATCAGCGTTCTGTCGATGATGGACGTGTAGACGGTCTGCAAGACGCGAGGCGGTCGGTACGGCGGAAGTTCCAGGCTGAAGGCGGATGCTTCTCCCCGAAGAACCGACCTGGAAAGCCCCCACGAAACTACAAAAGAGAGCAGAACACCAAGTACGGCGACGGCCACGACTGCCCCGGCCGAAACCAGGCCGGCGAAGTGCGCGGGCGCAAGTCCTCCGATGAATATCGTAGCCACCAATATCTGAGTGGGCCACCGTCCGTTGCAGAGAGAGAAGTTGTTGGTAATGATCGCAATGAGCCGTTCTCTGGGACTGTCGATTACACGGGTGGACACGATTGCCGCGGCATTGCAGCCGAATCCCATACTCATCGTGAGTGCCTGTTTCCCATGCGCGCCCGCCTTTTTGAACCACTTGTCCAGATTGAACGCTACCCGGGGCAGGTAGCCGAAGTCTTCCAGAAGCGTAAACAACGGAAAGAAAATCGCCATCGGAGGCAACATGACGCTGACTACCCATGCCATCGCCAGGTAAATGCCGTCCACCAGCAGACCGTCGAGCCACCAGGGCATTCCAATTGCTGCGGCCGACGATTTCAGCATTGGATGAATGGAGTCGATCAGCAGGCCCGCAAGCATCGCCGAGGGCACGTTTGCACCCTCGATAGTCAGCCAGAATACCAGCGTCAGCAGGGCCAACATGATGGGGAAACCCAGCCAGCGGCTCGTGACCAGCCGGTCGATCGTCCGGTCCAGATCGAACCGGGCGGCTTCTCCGGTACGGGTGACTGCGCGGTCTGCGATTTGAGCCGCGTTTGAATAGAGCGTTTCCATCAGTGAATCGTGGAAATTGGACCCCACTTCCCATCGGAGCTCCGCCGCCAGACGAATCAACTCCTCGGGGCGCTGATTTGAGGTCGGGGCATTCATACCATTACCTCCTCTTCCCGCCTCGGGGTACGGTTCAGGTCCCCGAGTTCTCCCGAGCTCACTGCTTCCATGATTCGCGTGTCTCGTTCAAGCAGTCGAAGCGCCACCCAGCGGGAATTCGGTACATCGGGAAACGCTTCCTCCAACTGAGCCGTGAGCCTGACGACGGCCTTCCTCAATGCCGGCGGCTCGTTTTGTATACGTTGCGGCCTGCAAACCGTCCGGCCGGTCGCCACGTCACTCAATACCCGCGTCAACTCAGGCATGCCCTCCCCGCGGCGCGCCGCGGCCGGCACCACCGGAACACCCAGATCCCGTGCCAGTCGTCGTTCGTCCACGCACAGTCCCTGCCGTTTCGCTTCGTCCATCAGGTTCAGACACACCACCGCACGGTCGGTTATCTCCAGAACCTGAAGGACGAGGTTCAGATTCCGCTCCAGCCGAGCCGCGTCCACGACAACCACCGTGACGTCCGGCCGTCCGAACAGGATAAAATCCCGCGCCACCTCTTCGTCGAGACTGGTGGACAGGAGAGAATATGTTCCCGGAAGGTCCACAAGCTTATACCGGTGGCCGCCGTACGCGAAGCCGCCTTCGGCCCGCACCACGGTTTTGCCGGGCCAGTTTCCGGTGTGCTGCCGCAATCCCGTCAGGGCGTTGAATACCGTACTCTTACCTGTATTCGGATTTCCAGCCAGCGCTACGACAAAATCCCAATTCGCCATGTTTACGCCGAGTTTGGTCAGGTTGCCGGAATGATGTGCCGGGCAGGCTTCGCAACCATCAACCGCTGTCTGCATTTCCATATTTAACGCTCCATCCGATACCGAATGCACAAGAGTGGTAAGTGACGGCGATTCATTCCACGAGCTGGACCCGAATCTGAACCTGACTTGCCTGCTCCTTTCGAAGCGCAATGGTTGTTCCTCGGATCCGGTATGCGGTGGGATCCCCGGAAGGACTGCGCATCTCCACCTGTATACGTGTGCCCGGAAGGATGCCCATGTCCATCAGCCGACGCCGTTCCAGACCGCGGCAGGATCCGGACAGCCTGACGACGTGGCCAATTTCGCCCTGTTTAAGGCCGGACAGCAGTTCGTCGGACGCTTCGGTTTCCACTCCGTCGGATACGGCGGCGACAGAAATATGGTCGGCCAGCAGGGGCGCCAGCACGTGTTCTTCTCCGTCCGCCCAGAAACGCACGCGCTGAGGCAGGACCTCGATCAGCTCGATCCGCATTCCGACGTGCAGTCCTTCCGCGGCCAGCTGAGCGTAGACGGGCTCGGGCTCGTCTTCTATATGTACGATCACCGCCGAAACGCCAACAGGGTGTTCCGTCAGATGCGTACCACGTTTGGGCGCAATATCACCGGCCCCGGTGGGAATCGGATCGCCATGCGGGTCGTAAACGGGATACCCCATCCTTTGGTCCAGCCGTTCCACGTCCTCGGAAGACATATCGTGCTCGCGGCGTTCCGCCTCGTTGTGCCAATCCGCGGCCGCAACCCCGGTCTCCTCAGCCAGATAGTGCTCCCAGAGGCGGTGTACCCTCAGGATGCGAAGCGCATAATCCCGACCCTGCGTCGTCAGTCTGACGGTGCCGCCGTCCGAAACGGTCAGTCCGCGGACCCCCGCGCGTACGAGCAAGTCGGAAGCGCGGCCAAGCGGAATCCCCAGTGCGCCGGAAAGGCTTTCCACCGTTGCGATCTGCTGTTGATATTCGCAATTGTAAACGTGCTTGAGCAGATCTTCCGTCAGGACGCGCTCCGTCAGCCGCCGGGCCTGCCGCCAGTGCCAGAAATAACCCGATCCCGGCCGGAAAAGAAACCAGGCACAACCCAGAACAACAGCTGCACCCAGAAGCGCGGTGAGAGGTTCAATCATTACGGTTTTCCTCTTGCCGACATCGATTATCCAAAGATAAAAAAATGTTTAGCCGCGTCTAAATTTAAGCTAGCATGCCGGAACTGTCAAGTTTAACCTTAATCCGAAATAAATCA
>JAAXHE010000078.1 GCA_012271065.1 Candidatus Latescibacterota bacterium | reverse complement strand
CATTACTCGCTTATTTAAGGTCTAGGCCATTGTGCCGCGCCTGACTCATCGCGATGCGAAATCCCCCTCGTCGTCGCGGTTCGTCTTCAGGCCGGCCGCGTCGAGGCAGCGGTCCGTCTCCGCGACCAGGTCCTGGTATCGGGCGCTTTCGAAATATGCCCTGGCTCTGCCCGTCGCCTGAAGGCCCGTCTTGTCGGTATAGCGCATCGACCCGGTGTAGACGTCGTCAGCGGCGTCTTTCAGCAGCCCGGCGAACCGGGCCGGCTCGCAGTGGAGCAGAGGCGCCACCGCCGCGGTGACGTGAATGCCCATTGACCTGAGGCGTCGCATGGTCTTAAGCCGGACGTCGATGCGCGGGGCGTGCGGCTCCAGCTTCTTCCGCACGCGGTCGTCGTCCGTGGGTAAGGAAAAACACACGCGTAGCGGGAATTTAAACCTCGTCAGCAATTCCGCGTCGTCAAGAACCAGGTGGCTCCGCGTATGTACCACAACGTCTTTCGGGTTGCTGTCCTCCAGCACGCCCAGACAGCGGCGGGTCAGCCGGTACTGCCGTTCCACGTATTGATACGGGTCGGTGGCCGAGCCCACGAAGATCCGCCGGCCCCAGATCTTGTCCCGTGCCTTGCCAAGCAGATACGGCGCGTTCGTCTTCGGCTGCACCCACGCGCCCCACGGCAGGGGATGTTCCACGGCGTAGTGGTACTTCATCACGTAGCAATAGGCGCACCCCATCCCGCACCCCACGTACGGATTCAGGGTGTACCGGGTGACGGGAGGGCCGTCCTGCGGCATCAGTACGGAACGCGCCGCGGTCTCTTCGATTTCCAGGTGCGCATGTGCCATGCCCTGAATATACTGCACAAATGTTCATATATCAAGACCAAAACGGCCATCAGCTACCAGCCGTCAGCTAAAAGCGGTTCCTGTTAAGCATATCGTCTGGAATCACCGATATCTTCACCGCCATGCGGGCAGCCACAAGGATTGCCCCTACAGATTCAAATCGAGCGTGTCCGGTGGTTGCGTGGGGGGTTTTTCCGTGCATATCCGTCCAACGCTTTGGTATTGATACACGTCAGGGGGTCGCAGGCCACCGAGTTGCATTCGTGCCTCTGAGGCGGTTCACGGAAAAACCGGCCCCCTGCCGAATCGCGTGAAGTGAAAAAAAGACGCAGAAAAGGAAAACATAGGATTTATCAGAAAAGAGCCGACTTGCAAGTGACAGATCCTTTTTTGCCTTTCTGTTCAAAATCGTGCCTACGGCGTGTTCCTTGAAAGCGGGAAGACGTGAGACGGAAGAGGGTAGAGATTACCTGCCTTGTGAGGTTTCTTCTCGTGCCAGAGGCAAGAAAGATTACGATATCGGGCAAGGACTTCCTCTACCGGCTTCCCTCTACCTTCTCACCGCCTTTAGAATTGTCGCCGCTGGGCGCGGGGCCTGCCATATGCATGGCGCGAATCACCTCACTGGATGCACCGGATCCTCTGGCCTGCTAACCTCGGAAACAATCAATCCTCGATGCTGTACGGAACAGCGCGCCCTGCTCTGGAAGTGCTCGTGAAGGGTCTCGCGTTCGACAGTCCAATGCCGCGCCGAGGACGAGCTATCAACGGACGGGTAAGGACGGTACAAATGTAGAACCGAGCGGCGATTCTTGCGGGTCTACCTCAAGCCCGTCCGGAGGCGGATTCCACGCTCTGTCGAAAAACATCAGGATTGTCCCGAAACCTAAGAGGTACCTTAAAGCGCACGGTTGTGGTGTGGGGGGTTTTTCCGTGTTAATCCGTTCAGCACCCAAGTGTTGGTACAGCTGAAGAACTTGAAGGCCGCCCAAATCCCGGTCTCGCCACTGAGGGGGTTCACGGAAAAACCGGCTCCCCGCCGAGGGGCGCCGTTCTTTTTGGTCCTTTTTCTTTGGCGAAAAAGAAAAAGGACGAAGAAGAAAAAAGTAGATTTGAAGTGAAGAGCCTTTAACCTTGATTCGTAATTCTTCGGGNNCTGTTTTTTTCGGATTGAGGTTAACCACCCGGAGGGTAATTCCAAGGAGAAGTTGTCCGTCAACAGGCAACCTGTCAAGACGCTTTGCCCGAAACTCAACAGGAAGGACTTACCATACCATTCACGCACCGGTTTCCTGCTCCTCATCCCAATCGACTCTCGTTTCATGCAACCCAACTCCCTCCGCCGGCGTTTCATGAGTAGAGGGTACCGATTCCCTCTCGTGCATCAGGAATGACGACCGGCGGCCGGATTTGTGATTCTTCATCGTCTTTAACCGATGCGACGCGTTCAGACCGGATGCCGGAAATTCCAGGAGGATACCAGATGAAAACCACGCTTTTGCTGTTGTTCACCGCTGCCGTTCTCGTTGTCGCCCTGGCCCTGGGCGCCAGGGACGGCAGTTCCGAAACGAAAGACACGGAGCAGGCCACGTTTGCCGGCGGCTGCTTCTGGTGCATCGAAGCGCCATTCGACAAACTGGAGGGCGTTGTGTCCGCGGTTTCCGGCTATACCGGCGGGGAAATCCGGAATCCCACCTACGGCCAGGTCAGCAAGGGCATTACCCGGCACATCGAGTCGGTGCTGGTCACGTACGACCCTTCAGTGGTCACGTACGCGCAACTGCTGGACGTTTACTGGATGCAGTTCGACCCCACCGACGCGGGGGGATCGTTCTATGACCGGGGCCATCAATACTCGTCCGCTATCTTCTACCATGACGAGAAGCAGAAAGAGCTGGCGGAAGCCTCAAAGGAGGCCCTTCAGAAATCCGGTCGCTTCAACGCCCCCATCGTGACGCCCATCCGGCCCGTGGAAACCTTTTATCCGGCGGAGGAATATCACCAGGATTACTACAGGAAGAAGCCGGCCCACTACAACCGATACCGGAAGGGCTCCGGCCGCGACCGGTTCATCGAAAAGACCTGGGGGCGGGACAGAGCGGCCAAATCTTCCAGCGGGACCTGGAATAAACCCCCCGACGCGGAGCTGCGCCGGAAACTGACGCCGCTGCAGTGGAACGTGACCCAGGAAGACGGTACCGAGCGTCCGTTCCGCAACGAGTACTGGGACAACAAGAAGCCGGGCATCTACGTGGATGTCGTATCGGGCGAGCCCCTCTTCAGTTCGACGCACAAATACCGGTCGGGTACCGGATGGCCCAGCTTCACGCAGCCGCTCGTCTCCGGACACGTGGTGGAGCACGTGGACAACAGCCTCTTCATGACCCGAACGGAGGTGCGCAGCAAATACGGGGATTCCCACCTTGGCCACGTATTCGACGACGGGCCCGCGCCGACCGGGCTGCGCTATTGCATCAATTCGGCCTCGCTGCGGTTTATCCCCGCCGGCGAGCTGAAGACGGCCGGTTACGGCAAATACCGGAGCCTGTTCAAGGATCTGGCGGTGTCCGCGGGACAACCGTCGCAATAGTCATCGACCGCTGGCAGGTGGAGCGGACATTCCCGTTTGAGCATGCACAATCTGTTTGGATGAAAGATCGAATTCTGGCTCGGTCCCCAAACTGTAGGGGCAGGTTTCAAACCTTCCCTGCCCTCAGCCGATGCAGCGGAGGATATAAACTATAGGTTGCTCCCAGTGATAAATTATGTGAAAAAAAGAGCGCATCGCCCTGAAGGTCCTGGACGATGCGCTCTTTTATGTCTGTGAGTTTCCGTATCCGGTGATCTCGTCGGTAGAAACGACGTCGACGCCGCGGGCCTTCCAGGCCTCCACGAGCGTATCCCCGCGTTCGGGGAAGATGGCCTGCGTGGCGTCCAGTACCAGCTGGACGGGGGCCGTGTTTCTCTCGAGAAAACCATCGATCGCGTAGGCATTGCAGACGTCCAGGGCAACGCCGTACAGGACGATGCGTCCGGGCCTGACGGCATTCAGAACGGGTTCCACGTTCCGGTTGGTGAACACATCGAAGCGCTGTTTGCGGAAGATGACCTCGCCCGCGTGGTTCCGGGCCCGCTCGCCGAGTTCCGCGGTATCCTCCGCGCCGCCGTCGATCCACAGCGGATTTACCGGGCGTGTTTCCGCGACCTTTCGCTGGCCCGGGGTGTCCTTGAGACAGTGCGGGGGAAAGGTGTTCTGGAAGTCAGGCGAGTCCGAAATCTCCGGATCGTCCGGGTTGTGGAAGTCTACCGACCCGAAGATGGGGATATTCCGCTGACGGGCGCAGGCCGTGAGCCGTTCCAGGTTGGGCAGGATTTTCTCCGCCTCCCGGATATAGAGTTTGCCGTCCGGCATGATGAAGTCGTACTGGGTGTCCACGTCCCAGAAGATGGTTTCGGGCATCGTCTCTTCCCCTGAATTTTTCCGAAAAAGATACGGCAAATCGGAATTGATGACAAGTGCGGCGCCATTCGCGGAATATCGGCGCCGCTTTGCCGTGATGCCTGCATGCGGTTTTCCGCGGACGAAATCGGCGGTCTACGAGGGGGGCGCATCTGGCGGACCGGCGAGTTTCTGCATGAATATACCCGCGGCCACCGAGACGTTGAGAGAGGCAACCGATCCTGTCGATGGAATTCTGCAGGTGGCGTCGCACTTGTCCAGCGTGAGCCGGCGTAGCCCGCGTTCTTCGTTGCCCACCACCAGCAGCCAGGGCCGGTGGTCGGCCGCGATCCGGTCCAGGCCGGTGTCGGCGTGTTCCGACGCGCCCAGGATCCAGACGTTCGCCGTCCTCGCCAGGTCGAGCGCCCGGCTGAGATTGGCCGGGAAGCTGAACGGCACGTGTTCGACGCCTCCGGATGCGACGTCGTACACGGTATCCGTGAGCGGAGCGGAACGGTCCCGCGTGATCAGGATGCCGCGGACGCCGAAGAAGGCGGCGGTGCGAAAGATCGCCCCGACGTTGTGCGGGTCCTGCACGCGGTCGAGCGCGAGCCAGAGTCCGTCCGGGGGCGCGTTTGCGAAGAGTTCCTGTACAGGGACCGCGCGTCGTTCCTTGACAACGGCCTCGGCGCCGCGGGCGCGGCCCGTCCGGTTTTGCCTCCGGGATGCGCGGGTCCGGCCCGAGATCCTGACGCCGATTTCCGTGGCGGACGACCGGATCCGGCCCCACGGTCCGGCGACGGGGTCCGGCAGGCGGATTTCGTAGATGTCCTGGGGCCGGGCTTCCAGAACGGCCAGGATGCTGTGAGGGTTCTTGAGGTGGAGAGGCATCGGGGTTTTCTGTTTTCGCGGTCGTGTCGGGCTATCCGAACTTTCCTTCCGCATACTGCCGGCGGATGACTTTCTTGTCCAGTTTTCCGACGCTGGTTTTAGGGATCTGCTCCACGAAGACGATTCTGTCGGGTACCCAGTATTTCGGATATACGGACGCGAGGTGGGCCAGGAGCGCCTCGGCCGTGACGGGGTCCGCGTTGGGCGACCGTACGGCGATGGCGAAGGGACGTTCCGTCCATTTCGCGTCGGGAACGGCGATGACGGCGGCCTCGGTGACGGACGGATGGCCCATGAGCGTGTTCTCTAGCGCCACGCTCGAAATCCACTCGCCGCCGCTCTTGATGAGGTCTCTTGTCCGGTCCGTGATGGTGAGGAAGCCGTCCGGGCTCATCGAGCCAACGTCGCCGGTCCGGAACCACCCGTCGGCCGTGAAGTGATCGGGCGCGGGGTCCTGCCTGTAATAGCTTCCGATCACCCACGGGCCCCTGACCTGTATCTCGCCCATGCTGCGGCCGTCCCACGGCGCTTCGTTGCCCGAATCGTCCACAATCCGCATGTCAACGCCGCAGATGGGATACCCCTGGGTGGCTTTCACGTCCCACCTGTCCGCGTCCGGAAGGGCGCGATGGTGGCGCTGCAGCCTGGAGACGGTACCCAGGGGCGAGAGTTCGGTCATTCCCCAGGCGTGTACGACCGGCACGTTGAGTTCGGTTTCGTAGGCTTCGATCAGGCCGCGCGGCATGGCCGCCCCGCCGACGATCAGGGCGCGAATGCAGGAGATGTCGCGCGGATTGACCTTGAGCTCTTCATACAGTCCGGTCCAGATGGTGGGGACGCCGGCGGGAACCGTGACGCCTTCCTCCGCGATCGTCCGCGCAAGGGCGGCGGGATTCAGGTGGGGGCCGGGGAGGACCATTTCCGCGCCGGCCATGGCGCAGGCATACGGCAGTCCCCAGGCCATGGCGTGAAACTGCGGTACCACGGGCATGACGACGTCCGATTCGACAAGGCCCACGGCGTTGGACTGATTCACGCCGAGCGTGTGCAGAAACATCGAACGGTGCGAGTACAGCGCGCCCCGGGGCTCGCCGGTGGTGCCGCTGGTGTAGCATAGGCCCATGGCCGCGTCTTCGTCCATTGCGGGCCATTCGTACGAATCGCTCCCGCCGGCGATCAGGGCTTCATAGCCCAATGCGTCGCCAGGGTCGATCCGGATACCCGGTTTGACATTGAACAGGACGATGCGCGGGCAGCGGTCGAGTCTGGCCGCCACGGCTTCAAATCGTGGCAGCAGGGCCGCATCCACAAAGATGGCCTTGTCATCCGCGTGGCTGATGATATACGCCAGCTGGTCCGGAGAGAGGCGGATATTCAGGGTATGGCAGACGGCGCCGCTGCAGGGCACGGCGAAATACAGCTCCAGGTGCTGGTGGTTGTTCCACGCGAAGGTGCCTACGCAGTCGCCGGGTTCGATTCCCAGGCCGCCGAGCGCGCTGGCGAGCCGCCTCGACCGGCTGTGAAGGTCCGCGTAGGTGTATCGGTACACGTCTCCGTCGGGCAATACGGTGGTGATGCGTTTTCGGGGATACAGACGGTTGGCATGCTCGAGGATCCGCTCCATGGTCAGGGGGTAGTCCATCATGAGGCCTTGCATGGATTGTGCTCCTCCGGGATGATGATCCCGTAGAATCTCTGTTCTTTGAGGGTATCCCAGAGTTCCCGCGGCAGGTCCCGGTCCCGGTGAATCCGCCAGTCGTCTGCCAGCCGGCACGCGGATTCCACGGGGCCGCTGAGGAATGCGCGTTCCCTTTCGTTCAAATCGGGGTAGGGTTCGGCGTTCAGTCGTCTGAAATCGGGTTTGCCGGAGAAGAGGTCGGCGTCGATCCATACGCTTCCGGCTTCGATGGCGGCCTGTTCGGTGGGCGAGATGACGGGAAGGAGGCGGAGCGCCTTGAGGGTTTTGAGGATCGGGGAGGAAATCAGGTTGCGGCGCAGCGGCCGCACGTTAAGGAGCAGCGCAAGGGCGCCGAAGCCCCACCAGAGGCCGCCGGGAGCGCCGAATGTCCATAGACCCGTGGCCGAGAGGACCGTCCACAGCCACAGTGGCGCGCCCGTGAAACCCAGGACGCATACGAGAACCGCGATGCCAATGGTTTCGACGTACGAAAAGGAAAGGACGCCGAAGGAGGAAGTCAGAACGTCCATGCATTTCACACCTTTAGCAGCCCGGATGGGCTTTTTCAACGGGCTGTCAGGTTTTCGAAAATGCCCGCGGCGCCCATACCGCTGCCGATACACATGGTACAGATGCCGTAGCGGACGTTGTGGCGAACCATCTCATGCAGGAGGGTAGCGGTGAGCTTGGCGCCGGTGCAGCCCAGCGGATGGCCGAGCGCGATGGCCCCGCCGTTGACATTGACGATATCCTGGTTCAAGCCCAGTTTGCCGATGACGGCGAGCGCCTGCGCCGCGAAGGCCTCATTCAGTTCGATCAGGCCGATATCTCCCAGGGTGAGACCCGCCTGCCGGAGCGCTTTCGGCACGGCTTCGGCCGGGCCGATGCCCATGACTTCCGGCGCGACGCCGGCCACCGCATAACCCGCGAGCCGCGCTATGGGTTCCACCTGCAGTTCTCTTGCCGTCCGTCCGCTCATCACCACCGTTGCGGCAGCGCCGTCTGAGACCTGCGAGGCATTCCCCGCGGTGACGGTGCCGCCCGCGCGAAAGACCGGCCGCAGCCGGGCAAGGGCGCCCGCGCTGGTATCGGCGCGAGGCCCTTCGTCTGCCCTGAACGTCGTTTCGGTGGATGTCGTCCGTCCGTTGTCGTACACAGTGTCCACCACGTGGAGGGGAACGATCTCGTCGTTGAAGCGGCCTTCCGCGGCAGCGGCGAGTGCGCGCTGGTGGGAACGCAGGGCGAAGAGGTCCTGTTCCTCACGGGAGATGTTCTCGCTTTCCGCCAGGTTTTCAGCGGTGTTTCCCATGTCGATGTAGAGGTCGGGGTCTTCCCGTGTGATGTCCGGGTCCGGCATGAAGTTGTTTCCGCCCATGGGCACCAGGCTCATGGACTCGGCGCCGCCGGCCACGATCACGTCGGCCTGTCCCGCGGAGACCGCCTGGTGCGCCATCGCGATGGATTGCAGCCCGGATGCGCAAAAACGGTTGATGGTTACGCCGGGAACCGTATCGGGCAGGCCCGCCTTCTGTGCGACGACGCGACCGAGAACCATGCCCTGCTGCGCTTCCGGAAACGCGCAGCCCATGATCACGTCGTCGATACTTTCGGGCTGAAGACCCTCCACGCGGCCGATGGCGCCGTTGACGGCGGCCGCGCCCATGGTTTCGGGCCGCACGTTGCGCAGGACCCCTCTCCTGGCTTTGCCCACGGCCGTGCGAACGCTGCTGACGATGTATGTTTCCTCGCTCATGGCGGACAACACCTCTCACGTCCAGTAACCTGAAGTATCCAGGTAATCCACACCTGTCCAAAAACGTCTTTTCCAACCACTATCACGACATGATCCACCTGTAACCGGAGCGAGGGCATCCTGCCCTCGAACATCGCGTCACCTACCGCTATTTGCGTTGAGGGACCGACGCGTCCATTAAACCCGATACTGGATCGGGGAAAACACCGTGTGCGACGAGTTATCCGACGTCGAGGGCATCCTGCCCTCGCTCCCGGGAACGCCAACCACACCGGTCCCAAATCGGTACTGATCCTGGACAGCCGTGGCCAAAAGAAGGAGACCTGCATTTTGCATAAATTCGATTTAACGTCCACGAAAATCAACGAATCCTGGTCAGTTTCGCAGGGGTTTGTTGGTGCGCAGAATGCTGTGGATCCGTTCCCGGGTCTTTGCTTCGCCGGTCAGGGCGACGAAGACTTCGCGCTCCAGTTCGAGAAGGTAGTCCTCATGTACGTTCGCCGGGCCTGTGAGGTCGCCGCCGGTCAGCACGTAGGCGAACCGGTTGGCCAGAAAGCGGTCGTATTCGCTGATGAAACCCGAGCGGAGCATATTGTGGGTTGTCACCTCGAACCGCGCGCGTGCCGGCTGCCCGAGAACCCGGATGGCATTGCGGACCGGGGGCGGCGCGTACCCCTGGCCGGAAAGGCGCAGGACTTCCTGACGGGCGGCCTGGAGCCGGAGGTCCTGGTTCATGACGATGGGCGAACCGGCGGGCAGAAATCCGTATTCCCGCGCCTGATGGGCGCTGTTGGATACCTTCGCCATGGCCACCGTTTCGAAGGCCCTGGTCAAAAAGGGCTGGATGTGGCTGTCGTGTTCGGATGAGGCGCGTTCGTGCGAAATCGCCGCCATGCGCATGGTGCCGCACCCGCCGGGGATGAGGCCTACGGCGAGTTCCACAAGACCGATGTAGGATTCCGCCGCGGCCACGGGGCTGGCGCAGGCCATCGTGAGTTCGCAGCCGCCGCCGAGTACGCGGCCGTGGGTGGCGACCACGACGGGTTTGGCGGCGTAGTGGACACGCTGGATCATCTGTTGAAAATTGACCAGGAGCCGGTCCATCAGGTCGAAGTGTTTCCGTTCCGCGTGCGCGACCATTTCTCCCAGATTCGCGCCGACTGAAAAGTTCTTCCCCGTGTTGCAGATGACCATTCCCCGGAAATTCCCCGCTTCGACGACGTCGACCGCTTCGATGAGACCGCGTACGAGGGTTTCTCCCATCGAGTTCGCCTTGGAGCGGTATTCGAAGTGGGCGATATCGTCACCCAGGTCCAGCAGAGCGGCTTCCTCGTTTTGCCAGTGGACGTGCTGTCTTTCAGAGCGGACGGCGGGCGCCGTGAATTCATCCGTGGTTCCGGACTCCCGCACGTATCCGCGGTCGGGCAGATAGACCCGTGAGCGATCGCGAAATCCCCCGGCTCCCGACCCGGCCATGGTCTCGATCCATTCCGGCAGGGGCGTTTTTTCAGCCTTCATGTCCGCCAGAATCTTGTCGAACCCGATGATATCCCACATTTCAAAAGGGCCGACCTCCCAACCGAACCCCCAGCGAAGGGCCCGATCTATGTCTGCGGGGTTCGTCGTGATCTCGGGGATGCGGCGCGCGCTGTAACCCAGAGTATCCAGGAGATGCTCACGGAAGAAATCGCCCGCCCGTCCACCCAGCGCGTAAAGGTCGCGCAGGCGTCGGGAGAGCTCTCTCTGGCTGCGAATGGGTTCGAGATCGCCCAGTTCCGGTTCCCGGGGCGGTTCGTAGGCGCCGGTATTCGGGTTTAACGAGAGGATGTCCCGGCCTTCCTTCTTGTAGAAGCCCCTGCCCGCCTTGGCGCCGGTGGCGCCGTCTTCGACGAGTTGCGCGACCGGCGCGGGAACCTGAAACCGATCGCGGCTCTCGTCTTCCGGCAGAGCACGACACAGGTATTCGGCGACGTGCGTGAGGGTGTCCAGCCCGACAACGTCGGCCGTTCTGAACGTGGCCGACCTTGGACGCCCCAGCAGCGGTCCGGTGAGGGCGTCTATTTCCTCGATCGTATATCCGCCCTCCGTAAAGGCCCGGATACACTGCATCATGGCGTACACACCGATGCGGTTGCCGATGAAGCCGGGGGTGTCGTTTGCGATTACAATGCCCTTGCCAAGTCGTACCCGGCCGAAACCGGAGATGCGTTCGACAACGGCAGGATCGGTTTCGGGAAGAGGGATGAGTTCGAGGAGCTTGAGGTAGCGCGGCGGGTTGAAGAAGTGCGTTCCCAGGAAACGGCTCCTGAAGTCCGGGGACCGGTCCTGCGCGATCAGGTGGATCGGAATGCCGCTGGTGTTGGTGGAGATAACGGCGCGGCTGTTCGCGGCGGCCTCCACGCGAGCCATCATCTGTTGTTTGACGAGGGGCTTCTCGACAACGGCTTCGATGATCCAGTCCGCTTCGGTTGTGCGATGGAAGTCATCTTCAATGTTGCCGGGGGTGATGCGGCGGACGGTTTCTTCCGTAAAAAGGGGGGCCGGGCTGACGCGCTCGAGGCCTTTCAACGCGCCTTCGACGATCGCGTTCCTGTTCTTCCCGTCGCCGGGAAGATCCAGAAGATGGACGGACAGGCCGGCGTTTGCCAGGTGGGCGGCAATCTGCGATCCCATCACACCCGCGCCCAGAACGGCGGCGGTGCGGAACGGGGGATGTGCTGCGGGATGCACTCGGGCTCACCTTTCCGGACAGGTTCTGGGGAGAGTCTCTCGCGTTGCGGGAAGTATCGGCACAGGCGGGCCTGCGCGATGCCCCGAAAGGTAGCGTACAAAGGTTCCCCAATCAAGAACGAAACGCATGATCCGTTGCATCGTGAAACCCTTCCACCACCGCCCCGCAGACCTCTTTCCCCGGCCTCCTCTCCTGTGAGGAGAGGGCGTGCAGAACCCGGAGATCCGGGCTCACACGGAGACACGAAGGTGCAAAGGGAAAACCGGAAACCACGACAAGGCGGGCGACCACAAGGGTCGCCCCTACAAATTCAGATACCGCGCGTCCGGTTGTGGAGTTGGGGGTTTTTCCGTGTTAATCCGTCCAGCACTTTAGCGTTGGTACTGCTGTGGTGCTCGCAGGCCACCCAAATCCCATTTATGCCTCTGAGGGGATTCACGGAAAAACCGGCCCCCCGCCGAGGGGCGCGGTTCTTTTTGGTCCTTTTTCTTACGCGCATAAGAAAAAGGACGTAAATAATAGAAAAACAAAGGATTAATAAGAAAAAATCCGGCATGCAAATTTGAAAACCCGTCGTTTGCTTTTCTATTCATAACCATGCCTTCGGTGTGTTCCCAAAAAGCGGTGAGAAGGAAGACGGAAGAGGGGAGAGAACCACACCCCGCCCACCACCTGGTGAGACGTGAGACGTTAGAGATTTCCTGCCATGCGAGGATTCTATTCGTGCCGGAGGCAACGAGGAATAACATACGGGGCAATGATCTCATCTACCGTCTAACGTCTACCCGCATTTTTTCTACCGTCTCCCCTTTACCGTCTCACCGCCTCCAGGGGGCGTGAGCGCTTCTATCACAGGCCGGATGCCCGGACCGTATTCGTACGTCATCCGACCCCCCGTGTATCCGCTGAGGGCAACGAGGACTGCCGTTGCCGCGGCGCCCGCGAGATACGCGAACCGAACGGTTCCTGTGAACTTTCTCTTGAGGATGAGGTGGGTGCGGAGGAGGACCAGCACGATGGCGAGCCACGTGGCGGCGGTGGAGATGGATTCGTGCCGTTCCAGCGCGGCCGCGATGCCGGGGATTCGGGCTGCTGTTTCCTCTGCCGCGTTACCGGTCAGCGAGGCCGCAATCGCCGAGACGGCGCCGAGGACAAGGAGGAGGTATCCGGTGTGGAGAAGGTGATCCCTGCGAAACAGAATGCCGGCGGCGTCGCAGAAAAAGCCCACGGTGAGCAGGGCCAGGGGGAAGTGGACGATAAACGGATGGAAGTCCATAGAGGGGCTTGAAATCCGGGACCCGGGTGATCAGCTCCACGCGCCCCTGGCCATCATCCCGCCGTCCACGCAGACGTTTTCGCCGGTCATGAAGGAGGCTTTTTCGCTGGCGAGGAACAGCACGGCATTCGCGATGTCGTCGGGCGTGCCGATCCGGCCGATGGGATGGGCCCGGCTCATCTGTTCACGATGTTCCGTCTCGTCGCCGCCCATGGCCTGCAAGGCTTCCTCGACCATCGGTGTGTCGATGGTGCCGGGGTTGACGGCCAGCACGCGCACGTTGTCTTCCGCGTATTCCAGGGCGAGTTGTCGCGTCAGGGAGAGGATGCCGCCTTTGCTGGCGGCGTATGCGCAGACGCCCTTCGTGGATTGCAGCCCCTGGACGCTGGCCGTGTTGATGATCACGCCACCTCCGCGTTTGATCATCTCCGGTATGCAGTGACGGGTCATCAGGAAGGCGCTCTTCAGGTTGACGTTCAGGATGTAGTCCCAGGTTTCTTCCGGCATTTCATGGGCGGGCTGGTAGCTGCTGACGGGCTGGACGCCCACGTTGTTGCAGAGGATGTCCACGCCGCCCCAATCTGAAACGGCGGTCGCCGCGAGCCCCCGGCAGGCGTCGTCTTGCGCCACGTCCGCCGCGTGAAAGCGGATATGGCCGGGCAGAGGAGCGCTTTCCGCGGCGAGCCGATCTCCGGCCTTCACGTCCACGTCGGCGCAGAGTACGCGGGCGCCCTCCCGGGCGAAAGCCAGGCAGATGCCGCTGCCGATACCCTTGGCGCCACCGGTGACGATGACCACTTTATCCTGAAATTCCGCCATGGCGCACTCCTGGTTATGTTCGGGCCGCGTAGACACAGGTGCGACAGGGACAATAAGACAAAGCCGGCGCCGGATGTCAAATGTTAGTGTTGCGTCTCGTGAACCTCTCCCCCCACGCCTCACACAGAGTGATCAGCTGTCAGCCTTCAGTGACCTCTCTCCCCGGATCGACGCTTCCGGCGATGAAAGGAAAATAAGTGTATAATTTCGAATTCAAAATCCACATCTCCCCAAAT
>JAAXHE010000193.1 GCA_012271065.1 Candidatus Latescibacterota bacterium | reverse complement strand
GAAAAAACTCGCTTAATTTGAGCCTAGCGAAACGGGCGACTCGGCGGTCGAATTTAGGCAACTTATTTCCGGGACAGAACACGAGTGACTCGTCCTGGAAATCAGATCGGATGGTAGGGGCAGGTTTCAAACCTGCCCTTTCTGTTTTATGAATTCTAGCAGACAGAGACGCCTGATCCAGCCTGTTAAAACGGGAACAGGACGGAGGTATTTTCAGGTGTGAGTGCCGCGCCGTATTCGCACACCTGGAAGGCCTCGGCATAGCGGACGGTGCGCCCACGGCTCTCACCGTAACGTTTCACGAGAATGTCCCGGTGGCGGTCGGCGACGGCCCTGAACTGCTCCAGTCTGTGTTCCAGCCACTTTCTGCGTTGGCGGGGCGAATTCGGCACTTCGTCGAGTTTCCCCGCGTTAAAGGGCAACCACTCGTACATCTGCGACGTGTGACAGTGCAGCATATCGAGCTTCTTGTCGACGATGTCGTCGATGTCGATCGCAACCTCGGGCATAAACGGAGCGGGAAACCGGAAGTTATCGCTCATGTAGGCGATCACCGGATTGTACGCGAGCGCGGGAACGTCCGTACAGACGTTCGGGACGGTGACCATGTAGGCGGCGTCCTGAACGAGGATGCCTGCGTACCGATGGTCCGGATGGTAGTCATTGGGCCGATGGGTCAGGATCAGGTCGGGCGTGTAGGAGCGGATCATGCGGATGAGGTTCTTGCGGTTCTCCAGGGTGGGCTCAAGCTCTCCGTCGTGGTTGTCCGATACGTGGTATTCGATGCCGGCGACGGCGCCTGCGGCCTGCGCTTCCGCCCGGCGCTTGCGGGCGAGCGAGATGCCCCCCATTTCGTGATGGCCCGCGTCTCCGTTCGTCATGGAAACGAAACGGACCTCATGGCCCAGAGCCGCGTAGTTGATTGCAAGCCCGCCGGCCTTGATATCGCAGTCGTCGGGATGGGCCCCGAAGACGATGATTCTGAGAGGTCGGTTCGTCACGGTGTACTCAGTTCGGATCCGGGTGGTAGTCGACCTCGATCGATATCTCGTTTCCATCCCCGGGAATGGTCACGAGGCCGACGTGTTCACGGTATCGGACATCCTTGTCCGTACGAGCCGTTTTCCCGTCCACCCGGACCTCACCGACTGACGTGCCGGAGAACTGTTGCGGAATCTGGATGCGGAGATCGGGGTGTTGCGAACGGCCCTGCAGGTTGAATCCGAGTCTTGACCCGTTCCATCGCACGTCGGCGAAGCGCCAGGTATCGCGTGCGCTCCAGAAGGCCGCCCACTGGTCGAATGACCAGATTGGCAGGCCTTTCCTGTTTGCCTGTCGAAGCAGTTCCCGGCCCTGTTCCTCCGAAAATTTCACCCAGTTTCCGGGATGGATACAGACGCCGTAAGGTGTGTGGAAACGGGTCGTTATATCCGTAAAAATGCGTTCGATCATGACCGAAAATACAGCCGGGGACAGCTTGTAAGAATAGTCCTGCGGGCCGAACATGCCGTCGTCTATGAGGTGCGTATGCTGCTGATAGACATTGACGAGGCGCCCGTCCGGGTGGCAGAAGCGCATGGGAAGCGCCGCGCCGAAGGACGCGTAGGGTGCGCTCTCTCTGTCTTTCATGTAGGTCCCCGAGAAGTAGTTGCCGTCCATCTGCACGCCGAGTCTTTCCATGACGTCCACGAGGTCCAGATAGCCGGCCCATGCCGTGCAGTGATTGCGCACGGTACGCGCGGGAATCCGGAAGGTCTCTTCGAACAGGCGGATCTGGCGCTCAAATTCGGCAACGCGTTCCGATACGGGACGCCCATCCAGCGGGCGAAGGTTCGGGTGAGGTCCGATGTCGTGGCGTCTTGCGTATCTTGCCACGTCCCCGGGCGTGGATTTGGTGAGGTCGGGTATGATATACAGGCTCATGCGTCCCCCGGCGTCGGCGACGCCGTTGAACTCGTCCTCGTTAGACGCCACGTCGGCGTAGTCCTCGTCGCCGGAGTAGAGCAGGATGCCCCGTGCGGAGCGGGGAAGATGGGACAGAACGGGAACCGGCGCGGGCAGGTACCTGCGGGCCAGGTCTGCGAACAACCGCGAAAGCAGGTCGGCGTGGGGGATCCATCCGGCATCGTACGGGCCTACGCGGGCGGCCATGTGCGTCGGCCTCGCGCAGCCATCCCCGTCGGGAATCCTTTCCGCGAGATCGGGATCGCCCTGCCGCAGCAGAAGAACGCAACGGGGCAGGTCGAAGGCGAATGAGACGATTCGACCGTCGCCGATCCGGGTCTCCGCAATGCCCGCGGTTTCGCCGCCATAGCGCCCCGGGCGAGACAGAAAGGCCAGTGGTTTCGCGGTTTCCGAAAGTTCCCACGTGTGAACAGATCCCACGACCGGAACGAATTCGCCGGCCAGGCCGCCGGTGGGATACGCGACATTGCGCAGACGCAGCGGCGGTTCTTTCGTGCCGCGCACCTTCAGTCCTGCGGCGCGCGCAAGCGCCCTTCCCGGGAGGAAGCAGAGAACCGTGCCTCCCCCCCGGGCGTAGTCGGACAGCGTGGCTTCGTCATGGTAAGCCGGACACACAAGCACCGGAAAATCGGCCGGTTCCAGTCCCGGTACCATGTCGTCGGAGACTGGCGCGAATAGGGGCAGACCCCAGGTCTTGAGAATCTCGGCGATGTAGGCCGAGAGCTTGGAACGGTTTGTTATTATGCCGATCTGCATCAGTCTGCTTCCTTCGGCATGACGCCGTTGGCCCTGGCGTCCGTCGGACGAAATTCGGGCACTTTCATCGGCTTGGCGCCGCAATCGATGGAGTCCGCCGCGAGGATGGCCGGTGCGGCTGTCTCGATCGCCCGGTAGACGTCGAACTCCAGGGCCTTGCCGTCGCGGACGGCGTCGCGGAATGCGGCGTGCACGTAATAGTCGGCGTCGCCGTGGCCGCTTGCGCGCGCCTCGGGCGCGGCGTCGGTACGCTCGAAACGCCAGTCGACCTCGGCCATGTCGTGCATCTGGTCATCGGCCAGCCACATGAGTGGTCGTCCTCTCTGCGAACGCTTCCATTCAACGCTGCCCCTTGTGCCGAGTATCTGGTACCAGTGGTGACCCCGGCTGCTGGGGATTTTTTGTGTGAATCCGGCGGCCATCCGTAAAATCGCATCTTTTTCGGTTTTCATCAGCGCCACCTGGATGTCGGGCTGGCCGATTTCGGGATGGGAATAGCTCGGCCCGGTCGTACTCATGGCCGTCACTTCCACCACACGGTCGTCCAGGACCCTGAGCATGGGGCTGAGTTCGTGAGGAAGGTAGTGGATGGGCGGCATTTCGTGAAGCCAGGTCGGCCTGGCCCCGGGGTGTTCGTCCAGTTGTTCTACCGTATGGAAGTTTCCCGTATTCGGGTCCTGAAAGAACTGCCTCGTACCGTAGTAGCCGATATACTGGCCTTCGCAGAAGGTGACCCTGCCCAGCCGCCCCTGCGCCACGAGGTCCCGCCATGTGTCCACGAAACCCCAGTACCTCGTTTGCTCGGCCAGATGGTAGACCAGACCGGTGCGTTCAACCCGGGTGACGATCCGCCAGCAGTCTTCCAGGGTGTGGGCGGCGGGCACTTCGGAGTTTACGTGTTTGCCGGCTTCCAGGGCCATCGCCGCCATCGCGCCCTGTTCTCTGCAACGGACGCAGAGGGCGATGGCGTCCACGTCGCGGTCGGCCAGTATGTCCTCGTACGCCGAATACGCGGTGGCCGGGTGATCAAGCGCGGCGAGCGCCCGTTCGTGCAGTGGCGCGATGGGGTCGCACACGGCCGTGATCCGGTAGCCGCGGAGGCGCTGGAGCAGACGGAGCCAGTGCAGGCCCCTGTGTCCAAGGCCGACGAGGCCAACGCGAATGTCATCCATTGAATACCTCTGGTTCTTTAGAAGCTGTTTAAAAATCCTCGGCGGTCTTCGCGCGGTTGCAAGAGCGTCGGTCTGCGTTGGTCAAATCCGCCCGTATCAGTAGATACGGGCGGATTCGCCCGCCTTGACCGACGCCCTTTCGCTCGCGCTCGGGAACGCACCGCGAATTTTAAAACAACTTCTGCAGCGCGAATGGGGGTTCGAGGCCGGTTTTCGAGAGAATCGGCTGAATTCAGACGAATATACGGATCTGTGACCGGCAAGCAAGCGCATCTTTTTCGCCGAACCGGCGTCGTTCAGGTGAACCTATTCGGGGCGCCGTCCGGGACCGGGATCGGATGCCCTGTGAAAATAGTAAAGTCCGATGCCGCAGGCAACCGCACCCAGGGCGAAGACGGCGCCGATCGCGAAGGGTAAAGAAGTGCCCCAGTCGATGAGTTTTCCGCCGCCCAGGCTCCCGGACAGCATGCCGGCGCTCCACGCAACGTGCGCACTGCCGACCACGCGACCCTCTTCGCCTTCACGGGCGGTCAGTTGGAGAATACCGGGCATGGTCGTGGAAAGGGACCACGCGAAAACGGAAGCCACGATCCCGAAGATGTACAGTCCCGCGAGCGTGTGCGCCGTAAACGTCAGGCCCACTGCACTGACGGCGACAAGCGAGGATGAGATGACGACGGGTTTCCAGCGGCCGATACGATCGACCAGCCTGCCCGTGAGCAACTGCGACACGCAGGCCGCGACCAGGCTGATGGCGCTGTACGTGGTAACCGACGTGTTGGTCCCTGAGACCCGAAAGATGAGCAGCGGTATGAGCAGGGTCACGGCGCCCCAGTAGCTGGTGGGCAGGTACCGGATGGCCAAGAGCAGGCGTACTTCCCGCCGCCGGCAGAGGTCGATAAAACCTGCCAGGGAGCGCGTGGCCGATCTCTCGTTGGTTTCACGGCGCGGAAGGCTGGGCAACAGGACGAGGGACAGAACGACGATGCCCGCGGCGGTCGCGCAGGCCAGATGCCCGAGGCTCTGATATCCCAGGTTGTCCGCAATGGGTCCGGCCAGCAGGTTTCCCGCGGCGCTGCCGAGCGTGCTGCTCAGGAAGTATCCGCCCGCAGCCATACCCAGGACCCGGGCAGGAACCGCGCCCAGGAGATAGCTCTGTCCGCCCGTACTGCTGAAACCGAACGTCATGCCCAGGCCGATACAGAGGGCCGAAAGGAGATAGGGGTCGCCGGTGAGAAAGATCGCGCCGGCCACCAGCGGTCCGAACTGGCCCAGAATGAGTACCCGTTTGATACCGAAGGCATCGCACAGCATGCCGGCGGGAATGGAACAGAGACCCCCCAGCATGAAGAAGAGTCCGCGCAGGCCGGCGGAAAAGAGTGGAGACCGGGCGAGGCCGGCTTCCACGTACACGGGAAGGAGCGAGGAATAGAGAGGGGAGGAGACGAAACTGGCAAGGAAGGATACGACGAGAAGGGCGACGAACCGGCGGTTCAGCAACTCCTTAAGGCCTGCGGAGGATGGTTCGGACATTAATTGAACCGGATTATGGCGATTCGCGTTCGAAAGCGCTGGACAACAAATCGCGGCGAAATCATATTTAGTCGTGATTTTCAAGCGCGCCTATTATGGACGATCGCGGTCGGGATGTCAACCCAAAAGCGTTTTCGACGTCACTGCGGTTGCGGGCCGGCCCTGAAGCGGCGCGGGTCGTCGAAGTGCCGAAACGCGCGTGCAGTGGGTGCAAAGAGGTCTTGTATGGAGAAAAGAGAAAAAAAGGTGGTACAGGGCTGGACCGGCAGGTGTTATGAGGACTTCGCCGTGGGCGATGTCTATCGGAGCCGTTTCGGAAGAACGGTGACGGAGGCCGACAACCAGTTGTTCACGCACCTGACGCTGAATACCAATCCGCTTCATTTTGACGAGGCGTATGCCCGCAGCACGCGGTGGGGAAAGATCCTGGTGAACAGCACGTTTACGCTGGCGCTGGTCGTTGGCATGAGCGTGCCCGACGTAAGTGAGCGGGCGATGGCGAATCTGGGCTGGAGCGAAGTCCGGCTTCCCAATCCGGTTTTCGTGGGAGATACGCTCTATTGCGAGACGGAGGTGCTCGCCAGGCGCGCGTCGAAGTCGTTTCCGGAAGCGGGCATCGTAAAGGTGCGGACCCGGGGAGTCAATCAGGACGGGCACGTCGTGATCGACCTGACGCGCAGTGTAATGATCTACAAGAGGGCGCACGCGCCGGCCGGAGCAGACTTTCCCGAGATTCACGAGGAGAAGGACGGGTGAAGGCGATGCGGTCCTGGCTGTTTGTGCCGGGGCACCGGCAGCGGATGATCGAAAGGGCATTCGGTCTTTCGCCGGATGTCGTCATCCTGGATCTGGAAGACGGCGTCCCGCCGCGCAGTAAGGACGACGCGCGCGGGACGGTGGCTGCCGCGCTTGGGCGCGTCCCGGAAGGCGCGACTCCGTTCGTGAGGGTTCACGCGGCAGGGTCCCCGGAGTTGCGCGCCGATCTGCGGGCGCTATCCGGAGCGGGCCTGCACGGCCTCGTGTTGCCCAAGGTACAGGGTCCTAATGATGTGCTTGAAATGCACCGGTGGCTCGACGGACACGAGACATCGGTAGATATGCCGTCCGGCACCCTCAGGCTGCTGGCGACAATTGAGAGCGCCGGGGGTCTGGTCCAGGCTCCGGCGATTGCAACCGCCACGCCCCGGCTGGCGGGGCTCATGTTCGGCGCGGAGGACTTCGCGCTCGATATGGGCCTTTTTTCGCATCCGGGTCAGGGTTTGTTCGACTACGCCCGGTCGGCGCTGGCTGTCGCCGCGGCCAGCGGACGAATAACGGCCATAGACAAGGTCTTTACCGACGTCCGTGATTCTGAGGGACTGGCCCTGGAAGCGCGGCGGGCCAGGGACCTCGGATTTTCCGGGAAAGCCGTGATTCACCCGGACCAGGTGGGCGCGGTGAATGAGATTTTCAGCCCCACGGGGGACGAGGTAACGCGGGCGAGGAGGATCGTCACGGCCTTCGGTTGCCAAACGGAAGGCGCCGCGGTCGTGGACGGCCGGATGGTCGACAGACCGGTCCTGGAACAGGCTCGAAGGATTCTGGGCCGGCTCGGGGACGAACGCGCTTGAGCCGGACCGGTTTTTTCGTTTCTTTCGCGTGAGGTTCAATTTCAAGTAGCTTCCACGGGCATGAGGGTCACTTGCAGGAAAGACACCAGCACCCGCCGTTGAGCGGCATCAGGATTGTCTCGGTGGAGCAGTTCGGCGCCGGTCCGTGGGGGACGATGGTGCTCGCGGACCTGGGGGCGGAGATCATCAAGGTCGAAAACCCCGGGACTCGCGGCGATGTCGCGCGTTATGTGCCTCCGTATACCGCTGATCGCGACAGCCTGTATTTTCAAAGCTTCAATCGGAACAAGAAGAGCATAACGTTGAATTTACAGCATCCGGAATCCAGAGAGGTGCTGCATCGGCTGGTGAGGATTTCGGATGGCGTTTTCAACAACCTGCGCGGGGACCTTCCCGCCCGGCTGGGCCTGGACTTTCCGTCTCTTAGCGAGGTCAAGGCTTCGATCGTGTGCTGCTCGCTTTCGGCATTCGGGCGCAGCGGGTCTCGCGCGGACGAGCCGGGTTACGACTATCTGATGCAGGGCTATGCCGGCTGGATGAGCCTTACTGGAGAACCGGACGGCCCGCCGACGAAAACAGGACTCTCCCTCGTGGACCTCGGCGCCGGCGCGATGGCGTCGCTGGGCATGGCCAGCGCAATCTTCCGCGCCAGGCAGACGGGTCTGGGTTGCGACGTGGACGTGAATCTGTTCGATACGGCGCTTGCGCATCTGGGATATGTCGGTGCGTGGCACCTGACCAGGGGCTATGAGGCGGAACGGACGCCCGATTCTTCCCATCCGTCGCAGATTCCGTCGCAGGTGGTGCCGACAAAAGACGGTTGGCTTGTGGTGATGTGCGCGAAGGAGAAGTTCTTCCGAAATCTCGTTTGCGTTCTCGGGGCGCCGGAACTGGCGGAGGACTTCCGGTTCCGCTCCTTTGAGGATCGCCTGGAAAACCGGGACACGCTGGTTCCGATTCTCAAGGACCGCTTCCGCGGGAAGACGACCGCCGACTGGCTTGCGCTGCTCAAGGGCAAGGTGCCTTGTGCGCCGGTGAACACCGTTGCGCAGGCCTTCGCCGACCCGCACGTGGCGGAGCACGACATGATTCTGGAGCTGCCGCATCCGGAGTTCGGCGCCGCCAGGGTCGTGGCAAGTCCTATAAAAGTCGACGGCCCGTCGGTCGAACCCCGGCGCGGACCCTCGCTGGGAGAACACAACGAGCGGGTCCTGGGCGACTATCTGGGCTATTCGACCTCGGAGATCGAGAACCTCCGCAGCGATGGCGCCATCTGAATCGTCTCATCAGGGACGTGATCGAGACCTCTCCCCCCTGCCCCCTCTCCCAGGGGAGAGGGGGAGCAAGAGCAGGGGTTGCTTAGACACATTACTGCCTAATGCGTCATTTGTAAAGTCCCCGCCGCTGTGTTGCCTGGTTGTATTTTTCGAATTGAGACCAAACAACAGTTATCCTTTATATAAATGAGGCAAAGAGAAGGAGGCTCGATGGGCGAAACGTTAACGCTGCCAGCGCACTACTACCGTCAGCACGACGCGGACCTGGACGCCGACATTCCGGGACGCGGCTATGCGGGCTGGACCTCGCGAATGCTCGACGTGCCGCTTGAAAGGACGGCGCTTGTGAGCATGCACGCGTGGAATCCGGGTCTGGTGGACGCAATCCCTCCCGGCCCGGGGTCGCCGTACGACGGCTGGTTCCGTATGGTGGAATACCTGCCGAGGGCGATGAAGATCTCGCAGTACGTCTTTCCCCCGCTTCTGCAGGCGGCAAGGCAGGCCGGACTTTCCGTCATCCACGTCGCATCGAGCGAGAGCTATACCGCGTCGTACGACGAATACCAGCGTATCAAAGGGATGGCCGGGGAGGAGCCGCAGGCGGCGTGTGGCGCGGCGGAAGACACGCTGAAGAAACAGTGGCAGGCGGAACGGAGCAGGCAGATGACCGGCGCGCACAACCAGCCGGACATTTCGGCGGGGTTCAAGCACATCGACTTTGCGCCCCAGGCGATTCCGGAAGCCGGCGAGCCCGTGGTGATCAATACCCATCAACTGAAT
Organism: Candidatus Latescibacterota bacterium; assembly: GCA_012271065.1. Next base: position 6,777 of record JAAXHE010000193.1, on the reverse strand, counting down.
GCGGTCTGCCGTGAGCGGGAAATCTGGCACCTGATCTATATCGGGTTTGCCATCAACTGGTGTCTTCTCGCAAGCCCCGGCGGCATGGTGGATATGGGAAGGCTGGGGTACGTGTGCTCGACCATCCGGCAGGCGACAACGGCCGTGGAGAACGGGGAGAGCTGTACCGAGGAATGGGCTAAGGAGATTGCGCTGTGGCGGGTCTCGCTGATGTTTGGCTACGTGTTCGACGTCGATCCGGTTATGGACGCGCTCGGAAAACTGCCGGATGGGTGACGGATGGTTCGGCAGCCGATAAGCAGGGAGAAGCGGTCTACAGCGCCGTCACGAGCGCGATGGCCCCCACGACGAGCAGGGAGACCGCCCAGATCAGATCGAAGTTGATCCAGTTTCGCCGCAGCACGGCCAGCCCCAGTTTGCGGTAGACGACCCAAGCGACGGCGCCCATCACGAGCCACATGGCGAACGTATGGACGCCAACGGCCAGAACGACGTTGGCGGGCGGGTTCGTAACCGGCGCGCCATGGCCGTGGCCGGCGGTCGCCACACCCAGCAGGGCGGGAACGACCATCAGTCCGGCGCCGTGTGCGGTGGCCATCAGAAACGACCAGGAGAAGAGGTCTCCGGGCCCTACCTTCATGCCCACCCAGCGTGGATGCCGGTAATAGTTGAACAGCTTGTAGACCCCGAAGGCGATCAGCAGGAGGGCGGTTATCCACTGCACGGCGGACAGGGAAATGAAGTGGAGGCCCGCCAGCACGCAGCCGGCCACGAGGGCGACCGAGGCGGCGTGGCCGGCCGCGATGGGAAAGAGCGCGATCCAGACGGCGCGTCCGCTGTTCTGCTGGAGCCCCAGGGACAGGGCGAACAGCCAGCCCATGCCGGGATTCAGTCCGTGAAAGGCGCCGAAGCCGATCATCGCCAGCCACGGACCCAGCCAGTCAGGAGGGGTAGCAGAAAGAGTCGGTAGAGGCATCTCCTCCTTCCAATCTGACCTGGTGGACGCGCGTTTCGCCGAAGTCGATGAAGAAATCGGGATCAAGTTCGAGCCCTCCGTCCTTATCGGCATTGGCTTTCGTCATCCACCCGTCCATTCCGGATGGATAGAACTGGTCGTCCCAGGCGCTGTAGAGCGAATTGGTAAAGTAGATCCTCCGGCCGTCGCGGCTGATTTCCACCATCTGCGGGCCACCCGACAACGAGCCGTCACGCTTTGCGTGCGGCTTTTTGTTTACAATGCCCCCGATTTCCACCTTGCCGGTCAATACCGGTTCGAACGGATCGGAAACGTCGTACTGATGCAGTTCGCCCAGGCCCCAGCATGAAACGTAGAGAAACCTGTCGTCCAGCGAGAGGTCGATGTCGGTGACCAGGGGCGGTACGGCTTCGAATGCTTTCAACATCGGCGGCAGGTCGGCCGCGCTGGCCGGCACGGCGGGAATCGAGATCACCTTCCGCATTCGCCAGGCGTCGTTTTCGCGGAACCAGGTCCAGATGGACGCGGACAGGTCTGCCGTGCTGACGACCACGCCTGCGAATCCGTAGGTCTTCCGCGGATCGTGAGCCGGGCGCAGTTCCAGGAGCATCTGATTCTCCGGGCCGATGTCGACGGTCTGATCGAGCCGGCGCTTTCTGAGGTCCCAGAAGTGGAGCCGGTGGCCGTACCGGTTCGCGAGCAGGTCCTCGGGCGCCACCCCGTTCTCGAATTGCTCCGGCTTTCCCCATTCGCTGCTCATCATGACGTCTTCCGCCAGGTGCCACCAGAAGTCGTACGCCAGCTCCTGCGATCCGCGATGGATTTCCCACGGACCGATGACGTCGAAGCTGAAGTGGTCGAGCAGGAAGATCCCCCCCGGCCCGTCCGATCCATTGGCCGGCCCCAGGGCGCTGACGTAGATCGCGTCGGGACCGCAGTGTACGGTGTGGGGCCTGCTGTAGCCGGACCTGGCCATGAGCTCCTCGGGCTCTATGATCTTGACGATATGGGGCCTGGTGGGGTCCGGTCTGGTATCCACGATGTATATGCGTGACGTGCGCAGGGCGGGCAGGATCAGGTAGCGGCGTTCAAGATGGGGATGGGGAGCATAGGGGCACAGGGCCGAGCTGCAGGCATTCCAGCCGAAGTGGTGGAGTTCGTCCCCGTTATACGGCATCTGAAGGGAGTAAACGGTTTGACCGTACGTGGAAGATTCTGCATCCAGATCCACCACGCACAGCGCGTCGGGTCGATCGTTCCCGCCGGGATTGAGAGCGGATACGTAACCGTATCGTTCAGGCGGAGCCTGCATGGCCATCCTCGGGGATGGGTAGAACGATGGATCGGGTTTCCATAGTGGCATCGTCGCACGTTCCTTCCAATGGGAGATAGAGGAGGTTCGCGGTGGCGAGTACACTGGGGGCGTGCGATAACGCACGGGCTCCGGTGTACCGGGTCATAATCGGAATGCAGTCGGGAGCGGAGACGTCAGAGTTGGCGATAGTCGATGGTACCGGGCTCCGAAACCAAAGCGCACCCTGAGACTTCGAGCATGGAGCCGGCAGCGAGCCGGCCGGAGTCGAATTTGTCTTCCACGGTTCGGACGTGCGAGAACTCCGCATCCGTCCGAATGCCGTGGCAGGTAAACGTACTCTCAGGCCCCGCGGTCAGGACGGTGTCGGCCACGTTGCCCGATCGAATGCGAACGGCGCAGCCCGCGGCGGTTCCGGCGGCGTCGATCTCGGGAGGCGCCATGTCTTTGTGGTACGGTACGAACGCGACAACGCAGAACAGAGGGCTCCAGAACCAGTCGTAGCGCAATCTGGGATGGTCGTGGAACGTCTCTTCGCGCCACCGGCCCGGCCACGGCGTCGCGACCTGGACGTCGCATCGGTTCTCTCGCCGGCATCCGACGATGGATACCCTGTCACGTCCGCACTCCAGCCGATTGCCGGCGGCGGTGTGCAGCAGCCAGGTCAAGACCGGCCGGTCGTGCATTTCAAAATCCAGGCGGTCGACAACGATCACGGCTGCGGGCGCGCCTCGCGCATCCGGAAGGCAGAGCAGGCGCCGGACGAATCGCTTTGCGCATCCGTAGCTGCCGCCCGCTTCGGATTCGACGAAGGGGAAGTCGCCCCGGATGTCCGCGCGTACGATGCCGTCCGTTCCCGCCGGGCCCCGTCGCTGCATCTCACCCATCACCAGAGGCAGATTGTGGGCTTCGCCCAGCGCGCCGAGGCGAAGCACTTCGGTGGTGTCGGGAAGCCGTTCGAGGGCGTAGCCTGAGTCGCAGGCAAAGCTCTCTCCGAGAGCGTGAAGCGCAAAGTGATTGCGATCGGCCTGCCGGTGCCCTCCCGCCGGGAAGACGTCGCACAGAAATGAAAGGAAGAAATCTTCGGACCCCCACCCGGAGCGGACGTCCACAAGGCCCCTGTTGCGAAAGTGCCGGACCCTGGGTATGTCCCGGCGGTCGGGCGGCACGGGCTCTACCGACGGGTCGAAGTACAGCAGGTAACGCGTAACGGTGTCGCTCCAGCCGTCGGCCGGCGGGCGCCAGTATTCGCCTCCGGCCGGGGGCTTATCGATGCTCTGCCAGAGCCACTGGGCGAGACCGCTGTTCTGTTGAGAAGCCAGAAGGGCGAGCCATTCGATGTGAAACCCGTCGTTGCAGTCGTTCAGCGGATTCGGCCGCCCGGTCGCCGGAATGAGTTCGTACGCGAGCCCCTCCGCGATGCGTTCCCATCCGGAATGGTTCGTGAGTTCCCGGTCCCCGCATGCGGCCAACGCCAGGGCGAACGGGGCGAGGTAGTGCAATGTGGCGCTGCCATACGCCGGCCCTTCGTAGAATGCGCCGTCGCCGTCGTGACCCTTTTCGAGGAAGAGCAGGCATCGCTTCTTCGACAGGTCCAGAGCGGCGTTGAACCGGGACTCGTCCAGCACGCCGTACCCGCGGAGTACGAGTCCGAGCAGGCCCAGACCGATGAGTCCGATGGCGGCCATGTTCCAGTCCGGGCGCTTCTCCTCGGGGTCCGGCGGGTCATCGAGCGTATAGTCGATGAACGGAAGGCAATAGGTGCCGATTTCTACGCGATCCGCGTCCGTCAGCTCGTGCCGTAACAGGTCCAGTCCGATGGCCAGAACCATGGAGCTGGCGCCGGCGTCCAGGCAATTGTCCCGCCACGTGCTGTACGGGCGCCCGTAGTTCGTGCCGCCGCAGTTCTCCACAATACGGTATTTGACGATCGTCCGGAGGATGTTGCATGCCTCCGACGCGTACTTTCCGTCAAGGAGAACGCCGCCCACGGCAAGGGTCTCGATCGAATTGGGCAGCAGGCGGCCGCCCGGCCTGGTCAGCCAGAAGTCCGCTTTGCGTTCGTTATAGTCGATGTATGCGTTCGAGGCCGGATCGAGGTGGTCATCGCAGGCTTTCCTGAGATTTCGCTTTAACGAGGATACGACAGGACTGGCGTCAACCCGCCGGTTCTCCAGGATGGGGCGAAAGAGTGATTCCGGAATATTCATACCTGACCTTGATTCGTCGGTGCGCCGGCTGACGCCGGATCAGACCCGGTCCGGATCCGGCGGCATGAAGATTTCCCGCCGCCTTCCGTCGCTGTAACCTTCCACGTCGCTGAGTACCACGCCGGGGCTGGCAAGCGCCGCCCTGACGATCTGCCGGTTGAAGGTATGGACGTAGTCTGACGTCAGGTAATCTTCAACGGGCATCCAGACGCATTCTTCGATTTCTTCGGGTTGAGGCGTAATTTCGTAAGTAAGCGGCTTGAGGCGGCAGACGAAATAGATGTCCGACTTGTCGTAGCGGTATCCGTGCCAATGGCGAAAGCACACCATGGCTTCAAATCGCGTCTGAACCCCCGTTTCTTCCATGATTTCCCGTACGACGGCCTCGGCCAGGTGTTCGCCGGGATGCAGCGCACCTCCGGGAAGCTTGTAGTAGGGCCTGCTGCCGCCGCGGTGTTTTTCGCAGACAACCAACACCTCACTCTTCTCGTTGATGACCACCCCTCCCGCACCGATGTAGTGGGTGGCGAAACCGGGAATGAATGCGTTATCGACCAGCGGCCGGGTCATCATGAGATACGTCTCGCCGCTGTGGTGAAACGAGAAACCCGTCTGCACGGCGACGGGTATGAGTTCGGATTTCGCGATGGGCACTTCCAGCCATACGAGTTGAAACCCTTTTTTTTCCCAGATCTTCAACGACTGCGCGAGGCGCTTGCTGAATGCCCCGTCGTCTGTGGGAAGGGAGTCGGGGCTGATGACAATGCCGTTGAAGGGGTTGGTCGTATGTTCAAGAACTTCCATGGAGGTCCCAGGAACCGGGTCGAACGGGTTGCGGATGAATTGAATTTAAACAGCCGGCGGCCGCAAAACAAGAGGTTTTGATACGGAGAGGTTTTGGCTTGACAGGCCGAATATCGCGGTTGATATTGAGCGGATCAACCGTCCCAACATGTGTTACATGTGGTCAGGCCGTTTCTCGTCGTCTTTCGCGTCGGTTCAAAGGGCAGGAGGTGGTGGATGAGCAGCGTCTATGAACGCCTGGGTATTCGTACCATTATCAATGCGGCCGGGCCGTCCACACGGTTGAGCGGGTCGATTCTCCCGGCGGAGGTGGCGCGGGCCATGGCGGAAGCCTCTCAACACTGCGTGGATGTCGCGGAACTGCAGGCCTGGGCGGGCCGGGCCATTGCCGACATCACGGGCGCCGAGGCCGGATACGTCACGTCGGGAGCGGCGGCCGGCATCATGCTGGGCGTGGCGGCGTGCGTGACCGGACTGGACCCTGGCAGGATGAACCGTCTGCCGGACACCGGGGGCATGAAGGACGAGGTGATTATCCCGCGGAGCCACCGGAACTTCTACGACCACGCCATCCGTGCGGTTGGCGTTAAGCTCGTGGAGGTTGGGATTTCCGACCGGTACAGCGGCGCCGGAGTCAGGGATACGGAAGCCTGGGAGATTGCCGATGCGATTACCGACCGGACCGCCGCGGTCGCATATGTGATGAATGCGCGGGCGCGCCCGGACCTGACGGACGTCGTGAAAGCAGCCCACGATCGGGGTGTGCCGGTTGTCGTGGACGCCGCCGGACAGCTCCCGCCCCAGACGAACCTCCAGCGATTTGTCGAAGCCGGGGCGGACGTGGTCTGTTTCAGCGGAGGAAAGACCATTCGCGGGCCGCAGAGTTCCGGGATCCTTTGCGGTCGGAAAGAACTGGTCATGGCCGTCGCCCTGCAGCACCTGGATCAGGACGTTTTTTACGATCTCTGGAACCCGCCTCCCTCGCTGATCGAAAAGGATAGGCTGCCGGGTGCGCCTCAGCATGGGATCGGGAGACCATGCAAGGTCGGCAAGGAGGAGATCGTGGGGCTCATCACGGCGCTCAGGCTGTTCGTCGCCGAGGGGGACGAGGCGCGCCATGCCCGATGGTCGGCTGAAATTCGGAGTCTCGCGGATGCACTCGAAACTCTGCCGAATGTGCGGGTAACCGCGGCGATCGATCCGGGCAGGCCCGTTCCCGGTCTGCGGGTTGAGATCGACGAAGCCGCGGCAGGAATTTCAGGGCTGGAACTGGCACGGCGACTCATCGAGGGCGAGCCCGGCATTCACTGCAATACGGCCGAAGTGTACGAGGGCGTATTGGGGTTCGGTCCCATGTGCCTGAGGGAAGGGGACGTGGAAGCGATCGGAAAGAGAATGGGTGAATTGTTGACCTGAGAGAAGAGAGAGCGGTCCGGATCGGAATCTGGAGACTAACCTTAATCCGAAATAAATCA
>JAAXHE010000070.1 GCA_012271065.1 Candidatus Latescibacterota bacterium | reverse complement strand
GCAAGCAACATGGCCTTTAAGGTTTTCACGAAACACGAATCACGGCCTTTTTGCGAATCACCGGGTTTTACGAAACGTGGCCTGAACGTAAGCTGATTTGGAGCAACGGCCGTACCGCCTGTATTGGTTTTGGGGTCACGAATCACGAATCACGAGACACGAATCACGGCCTTTTCCCGCATACTCCGCTTCCGCATGGAGCTTCAATCCCTGGCCCACGTCGGTGAAACCTCGCCGCATGAATCCGCCGAAACATCGCAGCACGAGCGGCGCTAGCGCGCCGCTCAACCGGTCGGTGTTGCGATAGACGCAGCTTGTCCCGCTCTCCGCTTCCAGGTGCTGCTCCCGCACCGCGGCCAGCAACCAGCGCGCCCCGAAGGTCTTTCCCCAGGCAATCAGACGGGTGGGCTCGAATGCGGACATGGTTTCGGTCATCGGCATCTTCAGCGGCCCCATCCTGACAAGTAGATGAACCGCCGAACCGATCCTGAAATCCGTCCGTGCTCGCGGTGTGAACGGATTCCAACGATGGTAATTCTCGACGTCGGTGAGGATGTCCCAGACGAAAGCGGCCGGCGCCTCGATCCGGATGGGCCCGGTCCGCACTTCAATCCCGCTCATGCTCATCACCGCCGTGTTTCAAGAGAGTCCCGGCCCACGCGCTCGTCCTTTCCCACAGCAATTTCGAAGCGGTTTCGTCCCGGCTCGCCCCGGATGATTCCGCGATGCCGCAGCGATAGTAATACGCCCCGCCTTGCCATGAAGGCTCACTGGCGCACATCACGGCGGTTTGCGCTCCGGCACGAGGAGGCAGCAACGCCAGGGATGACAGCGCGGACGCGATTCAATGGAAGACGCCGGCGGTCTTCGCTCCAGGGATTGCCGTCCGCGTGAGATTGGTGTCGACGGAACCCGGGTGCACTGCGGCAGACTGCAGGTTGTAGCGCTTTGCAAACCGTCTTTGGATCTCGAACGAAAAGTGAATCAGCGCCAGCTTCGACAACCCGTACGCATCCCATGAGTGGTAGCGGTCGAGGCCGCTGAAAAGCTGATCGTTCTTCACTCTCTCGTGCAGGCGCGAAGACACGTTGACGACCCGCGCGTCCCCGCACTCCAGGCCGGTTCGTTTCAGGAGCGGGAGCAACAGGCTCGTCAGNNGGGGCGGTTTCTTTCGCGGGCTGAGTATGTTCTTGTGAATCCCGGCGTTGTTGATCAGTACGTGCAGCCTGCCGCCCTGGTTGTCCTCGTACCATTTCGCGAAGCCTTTGACGCTGCCGGCATCGCACAGGTCGAGTGCACGGGCTGCGACTCGGCCCTGGCTGGCGCCGGCCCTGCGCAGGTCGTCCTTCAGGGAATGCTCCATGGCTGCGACCTCGCGCGTACGGGTGACAACGACATCGGCTCCCCAATTCGCGAGGATCCCGGCGGTTTCGTACCCGAGGGAACCGGGAGAGGCACCGGTGACGATGACGCGGCGCCCCGACATGTCGACCCTTTCCGCCGTGGGTTTGCGGCTGATCAGACGCAGCAGGTGATGGAGCGACCTAGGAGTCTGTCCCACAGAAAATTTTGACCCCAATCTGTTGTGGTCAGACTTGATCACAGACACAAGATATTGACAAAAAATTGGCGATTTTCGTTCTGTGAGACAGACTCCTAGCCTGCATTTCTCACCAGCGGCTTTGCGATGAGTTGAGGGAGGCCGAATAGGGTCTGAAACACGGCATTCTTCGCGGCGAGGGAGGGTGAGGGCCTCTACGGGG
>JAAXHE010000107.1:46255-50835 GCA_012271065.1 Candidatus Latescibacterota bacterium | reverse complement strand
CTCAAGTACCTGCAACTGCGTTCACGCCTCAACTGGGCACTGTCGAATCTCGTCGCCCTACTGAGATGGAACCTCTTCACCTATCGTGACTTGTGGACCTGGATCGACAATCCGTTCAATACGCCGCCGCAACACCCCATTCCCGTCCAACTCAAATTGCGGCTCTGATCTCTTGGACAGCATCCACGCACACAATAGCAACCTGATTTGCATAATCCGGGTCAAACCCATACAAAATCGCCTATTGAAGCCTTTTTCCTTTCTCTTCTCCGAGAATCTCGCGGTTCTTGGACAGCAATGGGCAAGGGTAGTAAAACGGATTCCACACCTTGGGTCTTCACCATACCAATTTCGATTCTTTATGTAGACGGGTGGAAATCACAGATCGAAAGAGATATACTACGTACGTTGTCACCTCCGCCTGCTTAACGACAAACGCAGCCAAGGACGAATCTCAATGGCACCTGTGCCAGCACAACAACCAAAGGAAGTAAGATTGCCGCGTCTTTACAGCCGCCAACGCCAGCTGCTTTGGTTGCTTGACGCGATTGGCGGGGACGTGAGCAATACGGACTTTCAGAAGCTCCTATTTCTCTACTGTAAAGAGCGTTCGACACACCGGGAAACTGAATTCTCTCAAGGACTGTACGACTTTGTACCCTATCGATATGGCGCATTCTCGTTTACCTGCTATGCCGACCGTCGCCGTCTGATGGAATGGGGGCTGATCGCGGATGACGACCAGAAATGGGTCCTGACTGAAGACGGGAGTAAAATCGCGAGAGAATCAGAAGGCAACTCGACTCGCGCGTTCGCTAATCGCTATCGTAGCCTGCGAGGGGACGCGCTCGTTGCGGATACCTATCGGCGGTATCCATATTTCGCGATCCGCAGCGAAATTGCAGACCAGATCCTTCGGGATGATCGGTTGACACTTGATCGGATTGAAGCGGCTCGTCCAGAGAAAACACCGTCGAGGCTTTTCACAATCGGTTACGAAGGGCGAACTCTGGAATCTTATCTCAATTTGCTTATTCGTGAAGGCGTGACCCTGCTGTGCGACGTGAGACGGAACGCGATCAGCCGCAAGTACGGTTTTTCAAAGACCACACTTGACCGGGCTTGCTCAGGGGTAGGGGTTCGTTATGAACATCTTCCGGAGCTTGGAATTGAGTCGCGGCGACGCCGAGGTCTCAAGACGGATGCAGATTTCAAGACCCTGTTCGAAAACTATGAACAGACGATCCTGCCGGATCAAGGCGACGCCTTGGAGAGAATCCGAACCTGGATGCGGGCCGGCGAATCGGTAGCACTCACTTGTTTCGAGCTCGAGGCCGACCTGTGCCATCGGCATTGCGTCGCCGATGCGCTCGAAGAGATCACTAATCAGGTTGACTTTGCAAGTCCGGACGTTGGCCCCCTCCTCCCCAACGGCGTAAAACACCTTTGACCGATAAAATCAAGCAACGCATCCTGGTTACTGTAAAGACCTACCCGACGCTTTCGAGGAAATACGGCGAAACTGTGTGCACCGCCGGTGTCAGGGAGGATGGATCATGGGTACGAATCTATCCGGTGCCTTTTCGAAGGCTGGAACACGAGGAGCAATATCGGAAATTCGACTGGATCGAATGCCCGCTCGTCCGTAGAAAGGCCGACCCTCGTCCGGAATCCTTCAGACCTACGGACACAGGCGGCCTCGTTCCAGTGGATCACATGGGGACGTCCGACAAATGGCGTGAACGCCGCAGGCTGTTGTTGCAAAATGCGACGGTTTACGATAGCCTCGACGAACTCATCGCTGGCGCCAAAAACAACACAGTCTCGCTCGCTGTGTTCAAGCCGTCAAAGGTCATTGATTTCATTTGGGAGGACGATGATCCCGTATGGAGTCGGCAAAGGCTCGAGGAGATGCGTGCGCTCCACGGTCAGCTTGCTCTATTCGAAGACAATAGCTGGCGCGAAACGTTTAAGGTAATTCCCAAGTTACCGTATAGCTTTTCCTATCGATTCAAGGACGCGAATGGCAGGCGAAGCGAACTGCAGGTACTCGATTGGGAAGTTGGCGCGCTCTACTGGAATTGCCTGAAGTCCGCAAATGAGGATGAGCAAGCCGCGCTCGAAAAGGTGCGCGAGAAGTATTTCGACACGTTTCTGAAGACTGACCTTCACTTTTTTCTGGGGACGACCCAGCAATTCCATCGATTCGCACCGAATCCCTGGGTGATTGTCGGGGTATTCCCGATCCCTCACGATGTTCAGGGTCGTCTATTCTGATCGACAATGAAACTTCATTTCGCACCAAATCTCGATATCCAGACTTAGGCGATTCATCCACCTCTCGTTCACTTCCAGGCATCGAAACTCAAATCGAGACTCCGAGACACGGTCATTTCGGGGTCTCTTACAATTTCAAAGGATCGCCCATGGATATCGCGTGGATTCGCGGCCAGATACCGGGCCTGAAACACGGCGTTTACCTTAACACCGCTGGAATCGGTCTGTCGCCGGTCGGTGTGAACAAGGCCGTCGCCGAGGGCTATCAGCAGTTGCGCAGCGGCAGCGTCAGTACGACCGACTGGTACGCCGCAATGAGAGAGGCCGAGGACGAATTGCCGGCCAAAATCGCCGGCTTCTTCGGAGCCGATGCAGGAGAAATCGCGTTGACGATGAGTACCGGCGAAGGTTACGGTATGGTGCTCGGCGGGCTGCGGTGGCAACCGGGAGACGAGGTTCTCATTACCAATGAGGAACATCCGGTACCCCTTCAGGCCGCCCAGGGTCTGGCGGACCGTGAAGGGGCGATCGTCAAAGTGGTCGAAATCGACCAGGATAAAGACCTTTTTCTGCGCCGGGTGGAGCAAACGATCACCCCGCGTACCCGGCTGATCTGTTTCAGCCATGTCACGACGGATTGGGGGACCCGGTTGCCCGCCCGCGAGATCTGCGGGCTGGCACGGGCCCGCGGCATCTTCACGCTCTGGGATGGCTGCCAGGCCGTCGGGCAGTTTCCGGTGGACCTGCATGAAATAGGCTGCGACTTCTACGCCACCAACGGCTACAAGTGGTTGCTCTCGCCGATGGGTACCGGCTTTCTCTACGTGAGGAAAGGCGCGCAGCAATACTTGAAGCCGCTGCGGCAACCGCACGCTCCCGATGGTACGGCCCGGCAGTACGAGACGGGAACGCCAGCGAGCGTGCTCTACCTGGGTCTCGGCGCGGGTCTCGATTTCCTGGCCGGCATCGGCGGTCCGCAGCCCATCGCCGCGGAGGCCGGACGAAAGGCGGAATCGCTGCGCGAACGCCTGGACGCCATTCCCGGCGTGCGGATCATCGGCTCACGCCGCGCCGAAACCCGGACCGGCATCGTCGCTTTATCTATCGAGGGCATGGATGGGAACGAAGTCTCTGACGCACTCCGGAACCGCTGGCAAATTGCCCAACGGGCGACCAACATCAACGAACCTTCCGGTGTGCGGATTTCGGTGGCGTTCTACACCAGCGACTCGGAGCTGGATACGCTGGTTGAAGCGGTCACGACACTGGCGGGCGAGACTGGGAAACGGTAACTGGCAAGACGCCGATTGCTTTCGCCGTTGCGTTAAACGAGGTTATGCCGGCACGCCGCGTCGTGGTCAGCCGGAGGCGACGTAGACAGACTCTTTTCTTGACGTTTGCGGCCCGATTGGTTAGATTGACACCTCGCAGTTATTCGACAAATGGACGCACTATTAACCGGCAATTGGACGCTAACAAATCCGACAAATGGACGCTAGCCGTTCCCTGTTTCCCCGCTCACTGGAACCCGTCATCCGGGAGGCGCTGGCCGACACGCCGGTGGTCTGTGTGCTTGGACCTCGGCAGTGCGGGAAGACCACGCTCGTGCGGCAACTCGCGCCCGACCGCGCATACATCAGTCTGGACGAGTACAACTACCATCAGACAGCCCTGGCGGATCCTGCCGGTTTCGTCGCCAGCCTGCCGGATGCGGTGACGCTTGACGAGGTGCAACGGGCGCCGGAGATTCTCCCCTCCATCAAGCACGCCGTGGATCAGGATCGACGTCCCGGTCGTTTCGTGCTGACCGGCTCGGCCAATCTGTTGCTGGTGCCGACCGTAACTGAATCCCTGGCCGGCCGGATGGAGATCGCGCAGTTACATCCATTGACGGAATCCGAAAAAGCGCGCGCGCCGGGCCGCTTCCTCAGCGACCTGCTGAACGGGGCGATCGAGCCGGGAATCAGGCAGGAGGCGACGCCCGAAGGGCCGTCACTGCAGGACCGACTGGTCGCCGGTGGATACCCCGAGCCGCTCACGCGCACGCCTGTCCGCTCCCGGCAATGGTACAGGCAGTACCTGCGCAGCATTATCGATCGGGACGTACGGGACGTGGCGCGGGTAAGAGATGCGCACGAACTGGGCCGCCTGTTGGAGCTGTTGGCCCTTCGCAGCGCCGGACTATTGAACACCTCCAGTCTGGCCAATACCCTCGGCCTGGACCGGTCGACGGTCAATCACTACGTTGCAGTGCTCGAGCGGCTCTTTCTGGTGCGACGCCTTCCCGCGTGGCATCGGAACCC
>JAAXHE010000107.1:0-46180 GCA_012271065.1 Candidatus Latescibacterota bacterium | reverse complement strand
CAACCCTCGCCGACCTGACCGCGTACGACTGGCTCGGCAGGAGGGACCGCATGGGACATCTGTTGGAGTCCTTTGTGGTGCAGCAACTCATTGCCCAGTCCACATGGACGGAACCGGATTTGCGTTTCTGGCATTATAGAGACAAGGATCGGGTGGAAGTCGATATCGTCATTACCCGGGGTCAAAAGACCTGGGGCATTGAAGTCAAAGCCGCCCGTACGCTCGCCCCCGGAGACGGGAAGGGGCTTGTGCGGCTCGCGGATCGCTGCGGCGAGGATTTCGAGTCCGGCGTGCTGCTCTATGCCGGCCGCGATCGTCTCCCGCTTGCGGACAAGCGCATGCTCGCGGTACCGCTGTGCGAATTGTGGGAGCGGTAGGGACTGGCCAAGCACATCAAACCAACAAATGGACGCATAGTTAATCGACAATTGGACGCCAATGAAACCGACAGATGGACGCACACTGGAAAGCTCTTGTCGACACACCGGTGGTCTGCCTACCGGGAACGAAGCCGATTTCGGGCAGGTGTGACCTCTTGTGCCTTTTGTGATCAGTGTTTTTTTGCCGTAAACCGGAAGAGCAGGACAATGGCCACAAAAAGCACAGTAAACACAGAGAGACTGGATGCGATCACTCGGACTTGCTGACGGTGTGAACTGACGCCTATATTCGGATAAACGGAATGAAGACGACGCGTTACTTTGAGGAGCAGGTGCTGCGAAAGCGCCCTTATATCAATCCTAACTGGTGCGTTGACGTCATCGCCTCCCCACTTCGACGCGAAAGACAGCCGGACGGTCGTATACGCTTCTGGGGCGAAGTCTCCCACCCAGTGGATGACGTGCCGCGCATTCTGCGAGTCGTAACGTTGGAAGATGGTGAAACAATCCACAACGCTTTCTTTGATCGCGGTTTTCGAAAGGAAACGCCATGAAACTCCACTATTATCCCGAAACCGATAGCCTGTATGTCGAGTTCAAATCCGGTCCGGGCACGGAAACCCGAGAAGTCGCTAACGGGCTGAATGTCGATCTCGACGCCAACGGGGACGTCGTAGGCTTCGACATCGACGCGGCTTCCAGGCGTCTTGATCTTTCGACACTTGAGACGGAGGCGCTGCCTGTGCGCGCTTACAAGATGGGCTGACGGCTGTACGCTGACCGCATTCGGTAAGGCATTGACACCCCCCACCGCATCAACCGTCGCCGGGCCCCTTCGACAAGCTCAATGCAAGCAAGCTCAGGACACGGCTCAGGGACCGGCTCGGCTTCTGCGACTCCCCCCAAGGGGGGAGTAATGGTGGAAGGGCTATTCCATTCAGGCCCCTTCAGCAGTTGATTCTCTAATGGAGTCCTATATGAAATGTGTTTTTGACCTCCGTCCTTGTGCCTTCATCGTATTGGGCGCTGTTCTGTGTCTGTCTGCCATTCCCTCCGAAGCGAGTGCCGCGGATGGATCCCGGTTGACCCTGGAGGCGTGCCTGAGGCAGGCCCTCTCCAGCAACCGCCAGCTGCAGGCCGCCGGGTTCGCGGCGGAAAAGGCGAACTGGGACCGCCGGAACGCCTGGTCGCAGTTCGCGCCACGGGTCAGCTTCAACACGGAGGTGACGCGGATTGACGAGCAGACGCTGGCGGAGCGGGACTTTTCCAGGTATTTCCCTCCCGAGATCCCGGTACCGCGAGTGGCGTTCCGCACCTCCTATTACTCTTCGTTCCAGGCGCATATTCCGATCTTCGACGCCGAACTGATCAACGGCCTTTCCGTTGCAACCACCGGACAAGCCGCGGCTGAACGGACCCGGGAGGCCATACGGGACCGGATCCTGCTCCAGGTCACTTCCGGGTACCTGGAAGTGTTGAAACGCGGCGCGATGCTAAGTCTGCAGCGTGAGTTCCTCGTCCTCACCGGGCTGAACGTGGAGAAGGCCGAAAGAATGCACCGCGCGGGCAGATATTCGAAGCTGGACCTGCTGCGGTGGCAGGTGGAACACCAGGGGCAGAAGAGCAGCGTGGCCGCGGGCGAGTCCGCGTTGCGCGATGCGACGGTCCGCCTGCGCCGGCTGCTCAACCTCCGAACGCTGCACGCCGATGCGCTGGCAGACCGGGTCCCGGACCGGCTCGAGGCGGAGGTAACGCGGGTGGCCGGCCTGTCCGAAGCGGAAATCCGGAAACTTGCGGGCGTCGACAGCCGCACGCTGGTGGACGGAAACGCCATGCTTGCGGCCGCCGAACAGGACCGCGAACGCAGCCGCCTTGTCTACCGAGGGCAATATTCGAGCTATCTGCCGGACGTCTCTCTCAGCTATTCCACGGCCTGGCGGAGAAACGATACGCCGGCGCTGGACGAATACAGACCCTCGACGGTCATGCTCAATCTTTCGGTGCCGCTGTTCACAGGGTTCCGCAATCTGTCGCGACTGAAGTCCGCGCAATTCAGTTACCGCGCTCAGGATACGCGCTTCTCCGACCTGATCGACGAAACGCGGCAGACGCTCGGCGAGACGGTCAACCGGATCGTCAACCTTAAGACCCAGCGTGAGCTGATCAGGACCAGCCTGGACTTCAACGAGAACAACTACAGGATCGTCTCCCGTGAAAAAGAAATGGGTCGGGTATCGAACCTGGACGTCATCGACGCGAAGCTGAACCTTCAGAACGCCAGATTGCTGGAGATTACAACACAATTCGACCTCACCTCGGCGGTGATCGAGCTGAGCTACCTGATGGGCGGCCTCGACGATCTGGTCGAGGAAATCGTGGAGTCAGAATGAAATACAAGGATGTAGTCATCTGCGCCGGACTCGCGCTTAGCTTATGCGTGATTTCGTGCGCGCCGCAGGAGGACGCCGATTCCGGCGTAACAGCCGACCCCGGCGTGGATACGGTGCGGGCGGTCCCGGTCAGGGCCAGGGTTGTACAGCAAGAACACGTTGAAGAGGCCGTTGAGGTCACCGGCGTGATCGCGCCGCACCGGGCGGTGGACGTGGTTGCGGAGGCCGGCGGCCGGTTGATACGCGTACCGGCTGCGGTCGGGCATCGCGTGACGGCGGGCGATACTCTCGCGGTGATCGACGACCGCGTGGCTGCAAGCCGGCTGGAACACGCGAAGGCGCAGGTCCTCTCCGCACGGAACAAGCTGAAGATCGCGCGGCTGAATTTCGAGAGCGACCGTCAACTCCTCGACTCGGGGGATATTTCCAGGCTGGCATTCGAGACGTCCCGGTTTGCCGTCAAATCCGCGGAAGCCGAACTGAAATCGAACCAGGCGGAGCTGAGCCGCGCCCGGAAGGGATTTGAAGACACGCGGCTGACCAGCCCGATCGACGGATGGGTATCCAGGAAGCACATCGAACTGGGCGCGATGATGTCGGTTGGCAAGGCAGCGTACCGGGTGGTCGATCTGACAACGATGAAGATCAAGCTCGGCATCCCTCAGCCGGCCATCGGCCGGGTAACGCCGGGCGGGTCAGTACGCATAACCGTCGACGCGCTGGGAGGCCGGACCTTCGATGGGCACGTCCGTTACGTTTCCCCCCAGGCCGAGGAAGATACAGGCGCGTTTCCCGTGGAAGTCCACCTGCCGAATACGCCCGGCACGACGATTCGTGCGGGAATGGCGGCCCGTTGCCGGGTGATTCTGGGGGGTTCAGGTCTTCAGTTCGTCGTTCCCGGAAACGCTGTGGTCGCCAGGGACGGCAAAGAGTACGTCTATCGCATAGGAGACGGCATTGCGCGGCTCACCGAGGTGGAAACGCGGGAGACCTTCGGCGCCCACGTCGCCGTTGAAGCGGGCCTCGAGGAGGGGGATTCAATCGTCGTGGAAGACATGAACCGCCTGGGCGCCGCAACGCATGTGACCGTTCGCCCCGTGCAGTGAGCATGTTGAAACGTGAGGCATTCCTGATATGTCGATAGCGAAATTCTCAGTCCGAAATCCGGTTTTTGTGAACCTGGTCATGGTCGGACTGTTCTGCTTTGGCGCGATCAGTCTCGTCAGCATGCCGCAGGAATTGAACCCTCAGATTGACTTCAACTGGGTGATTGTCTCGATTCCGTACCCGGGCGCGAGTCCTGAAGAGGTGGAGAGCCTGATTGTAGAACCCGTCGAAGCGGAGATCCACGATCTGGACAAGCTCGATGAACTGCAGTCCTCGGCGGGCGAAGGGCTGGCCCTGTTCCTGATCAAGTTCGAAGACATGTCGGAGTCGGAATTCAGGGAGATCTACACGGACCTCAAGGCGCGTATCGACCGGGTGGACCTTCCGGAAGAGGCCGAGGACCCGGACGTGGACGACTTCGACAGCGGCGATTTCCTGCCCATTCTCACAGTCAACATGGCATATACGATTCCGGAAGAGAACGCGCAGATTGTCGCTGAGGATCTCGAAGAGGACCTGAAGAACATATCGGGTGTCGCCCGGAGCCAGGTTTCCGGCCTTCCCGAGCGTGAAATCTGGATCGAGGTGGACCCCACCAGGCTGACTGCCCGCGGTCTGTCGGTCCTGGACGTGGTCCGGGCGCTGCAGGCGAGAAACCTGAACGTACCCGGGGGTACCCTCACCTACCGTGCAAAGGAATACGCGATCCGGTCGCTGGCCGAGTACCGGAGCGTGGAGGAGATTCGCGAGACGATCATCCGGGCGGCGCCGGGCGGGGAGACCGTAAGAATCCGTGACGTCGCGAGGGTCAAGGACCGCCGCGAAGAGCCCAGGGTGCTTTCCAGGCTGAACGGCGAACCTTCAATCACGTTTTCATTGTCGAAGACGACCGACGCCAATACGAACGACGTCATCCTGGCCGTCAAGGAAACGGTCAGCCGCTATGAGGAACGTGTACCGGACGGAATCAGCTTCAGCTTTACCGACGACAATTCCGTGTACATCAACCGGGTGATCGCGGCGCTCCGGAACAACGCTATCACCGGGATGATCCTCATATCACTCGTTCTGTGGCTCTTCCTGGGGTCCTGGAACGCCTTCCTCGCGACGCTCGGCATACCCGTCTCATTCTTCATTACCTTTATCCTGTTGAGCTTCTCCGGTTACACCATCAACGGGAGCACGCTGTTCGCCATGGTGATGGTGCTGGGCATCATCGTGGATGACGCCATCATCGTGATCGAGAACTGTCACCGGTACCGGCTGCGGGGCCGCAGCGCCAGCGAGTCCGCGGTCCTCGGTACGGACGAGGTGACAAAGCCGATCCTCAGTTCGGTAGGCACCAACATCGCCGCTTTCCTCCCATTGATCCTTCTGCCGGACGTGATGGGCAAGTTCATGCGTGTCATCCCGCTGACCTTCGCGCTTGCTCTGGCCGCATCCGTCATCGAGGCGTTCGTCCTGCTACCTTCCCATTATGCGGAATGGACCCGGCGGTCAAAGGCACACAAGCGGGGCGAACAGCCGTTTTTCAGGAGACTCCGCAGGATTTACGGTCGTCTGCTGGTCCGCACGCTGCGGCGGCGCTACTGGGTTATCGGATGCCTTGTCGTCGTGCTGGCCGGGGCTGTGATGCTCATTCCGCTTCTCGGGGTGGATTTCTATTCCGGCGAGGAATTCGACGCGTTCAAGGTGCTCATCAAGTTCCCTGAAGGAACCAGCCTGGAGGAGTCTGACCGCGTCACCCGCGCCTACGAGGCCGAGGCGCTCCGGCTTTCCGATGAGGACGTCGCGGGCGTGGTCACCAACGTCGGCCTGCTGCAGAGCAACACCGAGTGGGTCACCCGGAAGAGCGTCTCCCAGGTCATCGTACAGCTGAAGCCCAGGGAAGAGCGTGCAAGAGTGTCGGACGACCTGATCGCCGTGCTCCGGGAGCGCACGGAGCACATCGCAGGACCCGCGTCCGTCGTCTTCGAGAAATTCACCGGCGGGCCCCCTGAGGGCAAGCCCATCTCGGTGAAGGTCCAGGGCCGCTATCTCGATCGGATGAAGGAAGCGGCGCTTGCGCTGCAGGACTCGCTGCGCCGGATCCCGGGCACGCTCGAGGTAACCGACGATTTCCCGCCGGGCAAGGACGCGATCCGGATCGAAGTGGACGAAGATCGCGCGGCCCTGTACGGGTTTTCGGCGCAGGAGGTCGCCCTGAACGTCCGATACGCGTTCGACGGCGTGGAGGCGACGAAGTTCAGGGACGGGGACGAAGAGGTGGGCGTCATCGTGCAGTACGACCGGAAGGAACGGTCGGCTGTAGAAGACGTGCTGAACGTGCAGGTAACGAACTCGAGCGGCAGCACGGTGGCGCTGAGGGACATGGTCTCGTTCTCGATCGGTCCGGGCCGGACGCAGATTCAGCGCTTCAACCAGAAGCGGACCATTTTCGTCACCGGGGAAGTCGATGAAGCCGAAACGTCATTGGACCGGATCAACGCCAGAATGCTCGAGATCTTTCCGTCGATCGAGGCGCACTACTCCGACGTGAGCTTCGTGATCGGGGGCGAGTTCACGGATTTCATGGAAGCGTTCGAAGATATCGCGGCTCTTTTTGCCATCAGCCTGATCCTGATGTTTGTGATTCTCGGGTCGCAGTTCAACTCGTACGCGCAGCCGCTGGTCATCCTGACTGCAGTGCCGTTCGCGATCATCGGCGCGCTGCTCGGCCTGCTGATTTCGGGGAATCCGTTCAGTCTGACCGCGATGTTCGGGTTTGTCGGGCTGGCGGGTATTGTTGTAAACGACGCCATTGTCATGGTCGCATTCATCAACAGGCGGCGCAGAAAGGACGGCTCCGTGACGAACATCTGGCGGAGCATTGTCAACGCGGGACGACTGCGGCTGCGACCGATCATCCTGACGTCGGTAACGACGATATCTGGCCTGCTGCCGATGGCGATCGGCATCGGAGGGAAGTCGGCCCTCTGGTCGCCGCTGGCGAACGTCATCCTTTTCGGATTGCTGGTTTCGACAATCCTGACGTTATTTGTCATCCCGTGCTTCATGGCGGCCCTGGACGATATCAAACGCGAGCGAAGAAAGGCGCGCCAGAGGGCCCCCGCACCGACGGCCCGCGTTACGTAAAGGAGGCATCGATGGCACTTTCAGAATCGGAACTGAGACAATACGAGGAACAGGGCGCAGTCACTGTCGACAGCCCGTTTACAACCGCCGAGCTGGACCGGGCCGAAGCCGCGTGGGACCGGCTGACGGCGAGCGTCCGTCCGTTCTACGAAGAACCGGACTACCTTGACGTCTTCCAGCACCCCTATTTTGAAGAAGTGGCCATGGACCTATTGCGCGCGGATGCCGTACATCTGTGGTGGGGCGTGTCCCCCCACGGACGTTCCCCTGCCAAAGCGCCTTTCGGGAGCGTGCGAGACCAGTGGGCCGGAGGATGCCACACCGACATTCAGGCCACGTGGGACGACTTTCAGGCGACGCCCCGCAGGATGCGCGCCGAGCTCTGGTTCTGGCTCAACGATGTGCCGGAGCATCGCGGCGCGATGCGCATACTTCCAGGCAGCCACCGGCCCATCATGGAATACTGGAACCGCGTCCTGACGCCGGAGCATAAGGCTATGCTGCCTCGCGTTCACGGCGTGCGCCCGGATCCTCCGGAAGGCGCGCCGGCTTATCCGGAGCATGTCCCCGATCTGACTGATTTGCCATGGCTGGAGCAGGAACCGACACCCATGGTGGCACGCAGGGGGCAGATGCTGATTCTGTGCAGTTCCGGCCTGCACTCGGCCTGGCAGAATGAGGACACGGTTCCTCGAAAAGCAATGCTCTCGGCGTGGGCGGCCTCCGGCGTTCCGTGCGGACTCCCGAACGGCCAGCGCGACTCCCTGATGGATTTCTTCCCGAAGCTGCGCCGAAAACTGCGGCCCGACAGGGCGCACATCGTTCCGGAGGACTTCGACTGGCTCTTCGAGAGCAACTACGAGCCGAAGTGGCCCGAGACGTTTATCGGGGCTTCGACCGGATAACACCAGGAGGAAGCAGGATGAAGTCGATAGATCGGGATCGATTCCTGGAAGAGGGCTACCTTGTGGTAAAGGAAGCCATTCCCGGGGAAAAGCTGGAGGAAGTCCGTCGGGCCTATGAATCGCTCGTGAACCGGCAGCGCGAAAACTGGAAGGCCATGCGAAAGGAAGGAGACCCGCCGGGAGGCGAGTGGGAGTCCAGTCCGCAGCCCCGCCTGATGCTCAACCGGCCGCCGCTGGTCAGCGGAATCAGCCGGGAGACGGCGCAGGCCGCGGAGGTGTGGCTCGAGCCGAACATTCACGGCATCAGTTCACAGCTTCTGGGCGTTGCAGACGCGTCGGTAACCGAAATGATGATGATGTGCAATCCGGTTCGGGACCACGGGCCCGCGAAATGGCATCGCGATCACCACCCGATCGACACCGCCCCCCTCCAGGGGTACATCGACGACATCCTCGAAGGGGGACCCCGTTACGTTCAGTGGAACATACCCCTCTACGACGACAACGTCCTGTGGGTGATCCCCGGCAGCCATATCCGGTTCAACACGAAAGAGGAAAACGAGTACCTGCTGGCCGATCCGTGCCAGCCATTGCCGAACGGCGTCCGGACCCACCTCGAAGGCGGAGACGGCGTTGTCTACATCCTCCCGTTACTCCACTGGGGCAGCAATTACAGCCCCAGGTTGAGACGGACCGTTCACGGCGGATTCTCCTCGCATACGTCGATCGACGATCTTTCTTTCGTGGAACACCTTTCCGCGGGAGCCGCCGCCGCATTCGGGCGATGGAATGACCGGAGGCAGGAGATGATGAGGTTTTCGGAGGAAGCGCTCAAGGCGGTTGTCGAATGCGACGGTGATGGGTACGTGGAGGCGTTGAACCGGCTCCATCCCCACAGAGGCGAAAAGGGAAGGCTGCTCTCCACCGTCTTCATGTGCAAGGCGGCTCTGGCGATCCGGCTCGCAAAAAACGCCCCGCACCCCGACGTTCCGGACGAACTCTCCCGCCGGCTTCGGGGGGCCCATCCGATTACGCTCAACTGGGGTCCGGAATTCGCAAGACGATTCAGCGCATCGGAAGCGGAGACGTTGTGGAGACGGTTCGAACCGCTGGACAGGATGCTCCGGTCGGACGCGGAGCATTTCGTACCCGGCTTTCAGTCAGGGCCGATGAAATACCACTTCAACGTAATGCCGGAGGATTTCACGACCTCGGATTTCATCGCGGGATGGGCTTCGTAACAGGAGATGTGGGGGTTCAACGGGATCGATGTTGAAGTCTATCGTGCGAGGAGGACGGTTTTCCGCCGCCGCGCGGCGAATACCCTGTGACTTTATGTGCTGTGTGTATGGCGGCAGACAATCACAGGACACGAGCGGCCTCACGAATCCCACTGAAGTACCACCCCCAAGGCTTTATCCGGATCGTTGTAAAGCTGGTGGTACGCGTCGGGTGTCTGCTCCCAGGGCAGGCGATGGGTGATCAGTTCCGAGATCCGAATGCGTCCGTCGGCCAGCATCCGGGAGGCCTGCTCCATACACGATTCCCGGGAATGGTCCGTGCGGATACCCGCCACGAGCAACTTGCCCATGAAGTTGTCGCCAAGGAGCGGAAGCGGTCCACCCTGATACTTCGCAATCAGGTGAATCGCGCCTCCGGGCGCCAGCATCTGCTGGGCCTGTCGGAAGGAACGGATGCCCATGTTGCCGCCCACACACTCGACAACCACGTCCGCGCCGGCACCATCGGTAAGACGCAGAACCTCGGCCACCGGGTCCGTCCGGGAGACGTCGATGACCGCGTCGGGGCCGAGTTTACGGGCAATCTCACAGCGTAGCGGGTAGGCGTCAACGACGATCACCCTGCCCGGATCTCTTTTTCTGATGATCTGGGCGCAGAGACTGCCGACGATGCCCTGGCCCAGAATAACCGCGGTCTGCCCCGGTTCGATCGGCGTTGTGAGCATCCACAATATGGAACTGGTTGCCAGCGGAAGGAAGGTTGCCGCTTCGTAGGTCAGGTCATCGGGCAACGCAAATGCGCCCTTCTCCCGTCCAGATGCGAGCCCCAGGACATATTGGGCGTGGGGTCCGCTGACCATCACGCGCTGGCCAACCGAAAAGTCAACGATACCGGGTCCAACGGCGACGACCTCGCCTGCATCAGAATATCCCATTATGTCCGGGCTAACCGATTCTTCCAATACATAACGGCGAAACAGTTCCGACCCCCGGCTGATCAGGCTGCGCTTGACCTCCACCAGCACCTGTCCGGGACCCGGTTCCGGCCGTTCGACTTCGATCATCCGAACATTGCCGAAGCCAGCCAGTTTCTGAAGTTGCTTCATGCGCGTCAATGATCACTCCCGGAGATGGATGAGGTTGCGGTTGGCATTCGGTTTGGGGATGCGCGTTCGTCAGAGTTCCCAAATCGAAATTAGGGCGGGCGAAGCCGGCTTCGAGTTTCACCCGGATCAGAATACGAAGATGTCCTTTAAACCGACCTCGCTGACGGAACCGTATTTTTCCAGCGCAGCGAGGTCGATTTTGTCTTTGTCTCCCACGATGGAGATCAGTTTCACCCGGTTCTTCAGGTTCTTGCCGTAGAACGCCAGCATATCGTCCATTTCGGCGGCCCGGATTCTCTTGAATCGCGACTTTCGGGGATCCACGGGAACGCCCAGCCGTTCCCAGGAACGCACGGAGCCCAGGACCTGCCGGAAGCTGATCTTGTTTGTGCGATATCGGTTCAGAATGGAGGTGCGGGCTTCTTCGAATCGCTCGGGCGTAACCGGCATGTCGTCTATCAGGCCCATAAACGCTTCGACGGCTTCGATCGTCTTGTCGGGCTGGCAGGCGATGGAACCCGCCAGGGTATTCTGGTCTCCCTTCCGGTTGCCATTGAAATATCGCGCCCACGCCGAGTAAGCCAGCGCGCGTGCTTCCCGCAGTTCCTGGAAGACGATCCCGCTCATCCCGCCGCCAAAATAGCTGTTATAGAGTTCGGTCGCGGGGACGGACGCCTCGTTGAAATCCTCATCGCCGAATTCTATATAAACGAGGGCCTGCGCAAGCGGCTTGTGGAAGAAGCGAATCTCGGTCCGTTCGGGAGTCCGGGCCTTGTAGAACTTGTACGGCGGCGGGTCCTCGAGCGAACCCGGGATCCGATGATGTTTTTTCAGAGCCGCCAGGACCTGTTGTAAAGGAAGAGAACCGGTATAGGCGATGGTGTGTTTGTGTTTGAACAGGCCACGGACCAGTCCGTGAAGTTCCTCTACGGCGAGTTCCCGCAGGGCTTCGTTGGGCAACGCGCGCAGATATCGGGAGTCCTCGCCGTATCTGTTGAAGAGAACAACGCCGCCCTGAATGGTGCGGTGGTTCTTTTTCGCGTCTTCGCGTTCTGCCAGGACGATCTTCACGAGTTCGTCAAGGGTCGACTTGTCCGCGGATGGGTTATTGGCAAGTTCCGCCATAAGAGAAAGCGAAGCCTCGATGTTTTCGTCCAGCCCGGAGATGGTTACGCTGGTTTCGTTGTTGCCCGCCCGCATCGAGAATTCAGTGCCGATTTTGTACCACTCCTTCTTCAGGGCTTCGGCGTCGTGACGTCCGGTACCGGACTTGTCGAGCAACCGGGCGGCCATCCCCATCCTGTTGTTCTGGTTGTTGCCCAGGTCTGCGGTGAACGTCAGTGTGAAGAGATCGTTGATGGGGTTCCGGGAGTAATAGAGCCGGACGCCATCGTGGTAATCCGCAATCTGATAGTCTTTGCCCGGGTCGACGAAGGAGGGTTCGATCTCCTCGACCGGCATCGCCAGCACGTTGCCGGCAAAAGCCGACTGGCGGGTGGCGTCGATGTTGATCTTGTCGATCCGGGGCTTCTCGATCTTTGGAATTTCGTGCTGTTCATCGACCCGGTATCCGGCAACGTAATTGTCCGCGAAATATGTCCGCGCGACGCGGACCACGTCGTCTTTGGTGACCCGCTCCAGACGGGCGATCTCATTGACCGTATGGTTCCAGTCGTGATACGCCAGAAACGAATTGCGGATCCGGCGCACCCGGGCATTGTCCGACTCCAACTCCCTCTTGTTGTTCTTTTTGAAGTCGGTAACGATCGCGGGCAGAATCCAGTCTTCAAAACGCCCGCCCTTTATGATTTCAAGCTGATCGAGCAGCAGCTGTTCCACTTCCTCGAGAGCCTGATCCTTCTTTGGAATGCCCCAGAGAAACTGTGCGCCGCTATCGTTGTACAGCGAGGGATACGATCCCGCCCGCCGGACCTTCTGTTTCTGGTTGAGATTCAGGTTGATCAGTCCGGCGGTGGCGTTATCCAGAATCATATCCAGGAGTCTCAGCGCGTCCGCGTCCTGATGGCTCCTGGATGCCGTCCTGAACGCCAGAAGCACGTATTCCTCACCCTGGAACCTGACCTGCACCCGCTCGGCGCCGCTGAGGGGCGCCTCCTTCCAGTCCGGCAACTGCGGAAGCGGCCTGGGCTCCCATGCCGAGAAGTGCTGGTCGATCAGTTTTATGGTTTCGTCGATCCGGATATCGCCCGATATCGCGATCGCCATATTGTTCGGGACGTAATAGGTGTTGTAGAACCAGTACATGTTTTTCAGCGACGGATTCTTCAGGTGTTCCACTTTCCCGATCGTGGTCTGCTGGCCGTAGGGATGCACCTTGTAGAGCCGATCGGCCACGGCGTAGATGATCGCCCGGTCCTTGTTGTCCATGGACCGGTTTTTTTCTTCGTAGACGGTCTCGAGTTCCGACTGAAAGAGCCGGAAGACGGAGTTCCTGAAGCGTTCGGATTCGATTACAGCCCAGTGGCGCAATCTGTTGGCGGGCAGATTGATTCTGTACACGGTCTCTTCGTGCCAGGTGTGCGCGTTGAGACCGGTGCCGCCCATGGCCTTGTAGAGTTTGTCGATTTCATTCGGAATGGCGTATTGGGCGGCAAGCTGGGATTGCTTGTTGATCTCGGCGTAAATGGCCTTCCGCTTTTCAGGGTCGGTTTCGCTGAAATGCTCCTCGTAGAGACGGGTGATGTTGTCGAGATGCGCTCTTTCCTTTTCGTAATCCAGGGAGCCGATGCTCGTCGTGCCCTTGAACAGCATGTGTTCCAGGTAGTGCGCCAGGCCGGTGGATTCGGCCGGGTCGTGTTTGCTGCCCGCCCGAACGACGATCTCCGCGTAAAACCGGGGTGTCTGACGGTTTTCCGTGAGATAGACCGTGAGGCCGTTGTCCAGGCGGAAGATGTGCACCGCCATCGGATCGTCGGCGCCCGGTTCGCTGATGCGTGTGTATCCACCGTCTGCGCTGGAAGCGAATAAGCCCAGAAATGCGGCGAAGAGTAGTGCCGAAGAAGCGCATCGCAACCTGTACATAAATGAGTCTCCCTCTTGTGAATCCGATTGAACGTCCGGGGGCATATGGGCATCTGCCGTGGAAACGGCGTGATCGGCGAATAAGCAATATAACAAGAGTGTCGGTCGAATTCAATCCCCTGCTGCCATTTCAGGTTGGTCCGGTAAACGGCGACCGTTCGCACCCTCGGCGTACAAGGCGCTTGATCCAAGCAGAAAAACGGCCGGCGTTATGCCGGCCGTCCCGTGCCACAATCGTAGGCGGTCCGATTTGAAGAATACTGCGCTACGCAC
The DNA here is from genome assembly GCA_012271065.1 of Candidatus Latescibacterota bacterium. Next base: position 32,601 of record JAAXHE010000107.1, on the reverse strand, counting down.
GGACCCGCAACTTACTGAAGTTCCGCGGCCTGCGTTACCACCTTTCGGAAGGCCTCCGCGTGTTCTCTGATTACTTCCGGGCGATGGTGTTTGAACCACGGAATGGAAAACAGGCGCTCCGACATCCGCTCCGTCTGCGGCAGGCTGCCCTCGCCCTGACGCACGTCGGCGTCTGAATGCGCGACTCGGGTGGGTTCGCCGTGGCCGTAGACGTCGGCGTCGTTTAAAACGGGATGCAGGTGCATCAGCAGATTGGCCCCCGCGCCGCACGAGGTCCCTTCGGCCCGCACCGCCTCGCAGAACTTCTGCAAGGGCAGCCCGCCGAGCTCCTCGGGCACATAGATGCCGTGCGCCGCGTACCAGCCGCCCATTGTACTGCCGGAGCCCTTCGGAGGCCTGTGGGGGCGCAGCCCGGGCGCGCCTTCGAGCAGGTCCCAGAAGCTGTTCATTGCCCTGTCGATTTCTTCCATCCGCTCCCGGTAATGCCTGAGCTGGACCCGCCCCACGGCCGACGACAGCTGGTGCATTCTGTATTTGAACCCGCCCAGAGGCAGGCCCGCGAACTTCTTCAACTCCGGATTTTCGATCTGCCCCGTACGCTCGTAGTGGCCGAATGCAACCGCGCGCTCATAGATCTCCTGGTCGTCCGTAACCAACATGCCCGCCTCGCCGATGGCCAGCGACTTTCCGGCCATGCAGGACATCGCGCCCACGTGGCCGATCCCGCCCGTCAAACGACCCTTGTATTCCGCGCCGTGCGCGTGCGAGACGTCTTCGATGACCTTGATACCCCGGGGGTTGGCGATTTCCATGATTGCATCCATGTCGGTCGGATGGCCGAAGTAGTGGACGGCCACGATCGCCTTCGTCCGGTCCGTAATCTTCCGTTCCACGTCTGCCGGGTCGAGGGTAATCGTATCCGGATCGATATCCGCGTAGACAATGGTCGCGCCAAGATTCATCGCCTGCAGCACCGACGCCCAGAACGTCATGCTCTGGCAGATGATTTCATCGCCCACGCCCACGCCGCAACCGAACATCGCCGAATGGATGGACGACGTGCCCGTGTTGTGCGCGAGCGCGTACTTCGTGCCGAACCAGTCGGCATATTCCTTTTCGAACTGCACCGTGACGTCCGTGCCGGACATGGCCCCGCGCCTCAGCACCTCCAGTGCGGCCTCCTCGTCCTCCCCGGTGATAATCGGCCAGGTGAACATATCTCCCGAATCGGTTTTCACCGCCTTCGATCCGCCCAGAATCGCCAGCTTGTCCATCGTCAATCCTCCTAACGGGCGTTCCACCCCCGCGTTCAGGTCAATCGCCGGAAAATACAGCAGATGAATCCTTCGAAACTCCCGTCTTAATAGCAAAAAAAAACCGAATCCGCAAGCGAAATATCCGCCAATCCACCTTTGGCGATTGCCCTTGATTTTCCTCCGCAAATTCGATAACTAATGTCCAATCCCAACCGGAATACCAGACCGTTCATCCACCTGCCTGCCCAGTGCGCAGAGCCGCAGGGAAACAGATTCATCCCTTGTCGCTGCGTTGTTTAGTTAGCCTTGATTCGTAAGTCTTCGGGGACGTTAATTCGAATATATGCTTGTAAATAAAGGCGATTAGACGGCAGATTACCAGGATACACCAAGTCACTGGACGTGAAGGGAAAAAACGTCCTTCTTTACGTCGATAACGCCCCGTTCGGAGGGTTTTATCGCGTCGCCGCGTTGCTGTTTTTTTCGGATTGAGGTTAGAGCCCGTCAAAGTGTTCTATAATCTGCGCTACCGGACACGCCGTAGGCAGGGAATTTGGGGAAAGAGGCTTTTGAATTTGGCTTTGCCTTTTCCTTTTTGATTTTAGCTGATCGCTGTTTTGCTGTCTATTTCCGTGACAGAACACCAGGCATCTCTATACCTGTCGAATTTCTCGAACTTAATATCCTTCTCCATGTCTGTTCTCATCACTGGCATAACAGGAAGAATCGGCGCCAACCTGGCCGGAACGCTCGTTAATGAGGGACATTCCGTACGAGGCCTGGTCTGGCCTCGAGACCCCCGCATCGACAAACTGAACGGCCTGGACGTGGAGCTGGTCCACGGCAGCCTCACGGATCCGCGAGACGTCCACGCGGCCGCAAAGGGCGTCAGCACGGTTTACCACCTCGGCGCGGCCTTTCAGGGCGGCGGTCCCTTTTCCGAAACCGAATATTTCGACATCAACGTTCGCGGCACGTTCAACATGCTGGAGGCCGCCAGGGCGCAGGACAGGCCCCCACGGCTCGTCTTTGCGGGCACCGACGCCATTTACGAAAAGTACGTACCCGGCGGTCTGGCCGAACCGATCCGGGAAGATCGAACCCCCCGGCGCCGCCGCGGATGGTACGCCCTGTCCAAATCGCTGGGCGAAGAACTCTGCACCGGATACTGGTCCACCTACCAGCTGCCGGTCGTTATCCTTCGATTCTGCATGGTCTTCGGCGCGGGCGAGATTCTGGACTTCCCGCAATTTCGTCTGAGTGGATTGAAGGGCCGTTCCGAATTCAAGGGCATGCGGACGGAGACAGAACGTCTGGTGGTACTCAAAGACCGGGAGGGCGGGCCGTACAAGAAACACGTCGCCGACGTGCGGGATATTGTCCAGGGCTGCCGGCTGGCGATGAGCGCCGAGGGCGTTTCCGGCGAAACCATCCAGCTCGCCGGCCCCGCGCCATTTACCTGGGATGAAGCCGTCACCTTTCTTTCGGAACGTCTGGGTATTCCGTATGTCGAAACGGTCCTGAAGGGCGATCCCACGTTCTACGAATTCGACCTGTCCAAAGCCCGCAGACTGCTGGGTTTCAAACCCAGGTACGATATCCGGCGGATGATCGACGACGCCCTGGCCTACCGCCGAGGCGGGGACATCGGCGTCCTGCCAACGGGCTAGGTCGCCGGGGATATAAAAACAGCTTCCAAGAAGAGGATTCATGCCTTCAGACGGCACCTTCTGGGCTGGAGACTTCCACGGCGCCGTAAGTCTCACCTTCGACGACGGCCTCGATACGCAACTCGACAATGCGATTCCCTGCCTGGACGATTGCGGCCTGAAGGGGACATTTTATGTCAACCCGGGGCGGTCGCATGCCTGGGAATCGCAGATTCCCCGCTGGCAACAGGCCAGCAGAAACGGCCACGAACTGGGGAATCACACCTCCATGCACCCCTGCTCCTGCAATTTCGGATTCCGCGACGACGGCTTCTGTCTGGAAAACCTCGGGCTGGATGACATTGCACGGACCATCGACGAAGCCACTGAAGACCTGAACCGCCTGTTTCCCGAACAGTGCGGGGACCGTACTTTCTGTTACCCCTGTTACCAGACGTACGTCGGCGCCGGGGAGAACCGGCAGTCCTACGTGCCGCTCGTCGCCCGCCGCTTCAAGGCCGCGAGGGGCTGGGGCGAACGCGCCAATCATCCGGAACGGATCGACCTGGCCTGCACCTGGTCCCTGGCCGTCGACGGCCATTCCGGGAAAGAGATTGTCGCATACATCGAAAACGCCGTCAATGACGGCCTCTGGGCGGTCGTCTGCATGCACGGCATCGGAGGACAGCATCTCTCCATATCTTCAGCGGCAATGAGGGAAGTTGCCCGGTTCCTGGATCGTAACCGGAACCGGATCTGGACCGCCACGATGATCGAGGTTGCCGACTATATTATCGGGCAACGTGGCTGAAGGCAGCGTTGACGTGACCATCTCCCGCGGGAAAGTTCCGCGGCCGAAGAACCCGAAACCCGAGGATTCCGCATGATCGTACAGACACATCTCACCGGTTGCCGCAAGGAAGACCTGGACACCCCGGTCCTCCTGGTGGACCTGCCAACGCTGGAACGCAACACCCGGAAGATGGCAGACATCATCATCCAACAGGCGGGCGTCCAGTGGCGGCCCCACACGAAGGGCATGAAGACGCCGGCGCTCGCACACAGGCTGCTGGAAGCGGGCGCTATCGGAATTACCTGCGCTAAACTCGGCGAGGCCGAAGTGATGGCGGCGGGCGGCGTGAGAGACATCCTCATCGCCAACCAGATCGTGGGCCCCCGGAAAATCTCACGCCTGGTCAACCTCCGCAACCATGCCGACGTCATGGTCTGCGTGGACGACGAGAGCAATATTCGCGAAATCGATCTTGCCGCCTCGGAAAAAGGCGTCCGCATCCGGGTGCTGATTGAAATCGACGTGGGCATGAACCGCGCGGGCGTTGCGCCTGGCGAACCTGTTCTTTCGCTTGCGCGGACCATCGCCGCCTGCCCGGGCCTGCAGTTCTCAGGGCTGATGACGTGGGAAGCGCACACGCTGGCCATCAAGGACATCGGCGAAAAGCGGAGGCTCATCGAGGGATCCCTGTCCAAACTCACGGACAGCGCAGACCTGTGCCGGCGCAACGGCTTCCCCGTGGGCATCGTCAGTTGCGGCGGCACAGGCACCTACTGGATCAGCGCGTTCCATCCAGGCATCACCGAAATCGAAGCGGGCGGCGGCATCTTCGGCGATATCCGATACCGCACCGTTTTCGGAGTGGCGCATGAATACGCCATGACTGTCCTCTCCACCGTCACCAGCCGTCCCACGCCTGCACGCATCATCTGCGACGCGGGAAAGAAAACCATGAGCAGCGACGCCTCCGTTCCCGAGCCGATCGGCATCCCGAACGTCGCCCTCGTGGCCCTCTCCGCCGAGCACGGCAAGATTGAACTGAGTGCGCCCGCTGAGACACCGCGGGTTGGCGAGTCCATTGAATTCGTGGCGGGTTACTCCGACACCACGGTTGTCCTGCACGACGAACTCTATGGAATCCGTGATGGCGTTGTTGAAGCCGTCTGGCCGCTTCCGGCACGCGGCCGCCTGCAGTGACAAAGCCCGTCTCACGCGGAATGTACCTGCGCCCGAAAGCCCCCGCGACAGGGTCTGAATCCGTCGATCGAATCTTCACATCGCATCGCCGAATGGACCTCCGGTTTCGCCCAGTTTTGTATTGACGGGTTTCGCCTAAATCGTTATAATAAACGCAGTTTGCGAACGAACCGAACGCGATTCAACCGCGCCTTCAGGGGACATAAATGGACATACCGATTCACGACGTGCTTCTTGTAGGGGGCGGCGCCGCGGGTCTGCGCGCCGCCATCGCCGCGGCCGAGGCCGATTCCGGTCTGAACGTCGCTGTCGTCTCCAAGGTCTACCCCATGCGCAGCCACACCGTCTCTGCCGAGGGCGGCGCGGCGGCCGTCATGCGCGAATACGACAATCTGGACCTGCACTCGTTCGACACCATACGGGGCAGCGACTACCTGGCCGACCAGGACGTCGTCGAAGCCTTTGTAAAGGAAGCGCAGGACGAATCCATTCAACTGGAACACTGGGGCTGCCCCTGGAGTCGGGATGAGGACGGCCGCGTCAGCGTACGGGCTTTCGGCGGCATGAGCGTGAAGCGAACGCTCTACGCGGCGGACAAGACCGGATTCCACATGCTGCACGCCCTGTTTCAGACCTCCCTCAAATACAACGCGGTTACCCGGTACGACGAGTGGTTCGTCACCTCTCTGCTCGTGGACGACGGAAGGGTCTGCGGCGTATCCGCGCTGAACATGCGCTCGGGCGGCATCCACGCGATCGGAGCCAAAACCGTAATCATCTGTACCGGAGGCGGCGGCAAGATCTTCCCGTTTACGACGAATGCCGCCATAAAGAACGGCGACGGTATGGCCCTGGCCTACCGCATCGGGTGTCCATTGAAGGACATGGAGTTCGTGCAGTACCATCCCACCGGCCTGCCGGGTACGGGTATCCTGATGACGGAAGCGTCCCGAGGGGAAGGCGGATACCTGATCAACAACAAGGGCGAGCGCTATCTGAGCGAATACATACCCGGGAAGATGGAACTGGGACCGCGCGATATCCTGTCGCGCGCATTCATGTATGAAATGCGGGAGGGCCGCGTCTTCGACGGTCCCTATGGCAGCTACGTCCACCTGGACCTGAGACGTCTTGGCGAGAAAGTCATCGACGAGAAGCTGCCATTCGTCCGGGAACTGGCCAGGAACTACGTGGGTATCGATCCCGTTCAGGAGCCCATCCCCGTCCGCCCCGTCGTCCACTACATGATGGGCGGCGTCCATACGGACATCAACGGCGCCACGCCCGTTCAGGGCCTCTACGCCGCCGGCGAAGCCGCATGCGTGAGTCTCAACGGCGCCAACCGGCTGGGCTCCAATTCCCTGACGGAGTGCCTCGTCTTCGGCGCGCGCGCCGGGAAGGTCGCCGCGGAATACGCCGCCGGCCGGGAATCCCCGGGCACGGACACCCTCGAAAACCTCAACCGCGACGAACAGCGGCGCATCGAAGGGACGTACCTGCAGCCGCGCAACGGCAAGGAACGCGTCGCGGACATCCGTACCGAGATGCAGGCGGCCATGGAACGCGGCGCAGGTATCTTCCGCGATGAAGAGACGTTGAAGGAAACCTGCGAAACCCTGAGGAAACTTCAGGAGCGTTTCCGGAACGTCGGTCTGGATGACACCTCCAGCGTATTCAACACCGAACTCACGACGGCGCTCGAACTGGGATTCATGCTGGATGCGGCTGAGGCGCTTGCCCACGCCGCCCTGGATCGCAAGGAATCCAGGGGATCTCACTCCCGCTCGGATTTCGAGGATCGCAACGATGAGGAATACCTGAAACACTCATTGACATACAGGACGGAAGCAGGTCCGCGAATCGACTACCTTCCCGTAACGATCACGCGCTGGCAACCCGAAGAGCGCAAGTACTGATTTCGAATCCCGCGCAAGGGGAATTTCATGAGTAATGGCAAGAAAATCACAATAACCGTTACCCGCTATCGCCCCGAACAGGAAGACGAACCCGTCGAACAGTCTTACGACATCGACTTTCAGGACGACTGGGTGGTGCTGGACGGGCTGAACCATATCAAGGATCACATTGACGGCTCTCTGTCTTTCCGCTGGTCCTGCCGGATGGGTGTCTGCGGCAGTTGCGGCATGATGGTCAACGGTGAACCCAAGCTCTCCTGTGCCGCATTCCTGCGTGACTATTACCCCGGCGAAGTCCGTGTGGAACCCTTGCAGAACTTCCCCATCGTCCGGGATCTGATCATCGACATGACCGACTTTATGGACAAACTCCAGGCGGTGCAGCCCTGGATCATCCGGGAGGAAGAAAAGCCCGTATCGGAAGGGGAATACCCGCAGACGCCCGAAGAGTTGAAGGAATACAAGCAGTTCAGCATGTGCATCAACTGCATGCTCTGCTACGCCGCCTGTCCCGTGTACGGACTCGAGACCGAATTCATCGGCCCCGCCGCCATCGCCCTGGGGCACCGGTACAACCTGGACTCCCGCGACGAGGGTCGGGAACGGCGTCAACACGTGATTGCAAGCACCGAGGGCATCTGGGAATGCACCTACATTGGCGAATGCTCCGTGGTCTGTCCCAAAGACGTGGATCCCGCAGCCGCCATCCAGCGGAACAAGGTGGCCACCACCGGCGGCTGGTTCAAATCCGTTCTCCTACCATGGGGGAAGAAGTAAGATGACGCGCGAACACGAAACCGAACACAAGGCGTATGTGCGTCCGGTACCGATCACCTGGTGGTTGCACAATCGCCGCTACTTCCTGTTCATGATCCGGGAATCGACCAGCGTGTTTATCGCCCTGTTTGCTCTGGTATACCTGTATCAGCTGTTTCTCGTCTCCCGGGGCGCTGAAATCCACGATATGTTCCAGGAAACGCTCCGGTCCGTACCGTTTGTCGTGGGTTATGCCATCGTCCTCCTGTTCGCACTGTACCACAGCATCACCTGGCTGGGTCTGGTATCCAAAATCCAGATCGTTCGAATCGGACGTCTGACGATACCGCCCTTTCTCGTGGGACTTGGCGCCTATCTCTCATGGATCGTCGCGTCGGCGGTTGTCGCCTGCCTGTTTCTGACATTGAAAGTCGGTTGTATAAAGTAGGGGGAGTCCGTGTACAAGGAAGACAGAACCGAACCCTTCTGGTGGGGCATGTTCTCAATGGGCGGCGTGGTTGCCGCGCTGTTGATACCCGTCCATATCTTCTTCATCGGGCTGGCCGTGCCGCTCGGCCTGATCGACAAGAGCCTGCTGGAATACAGCCGGATGAAAACTCTGCTTGCGAATCCGCTTGTCAAAGTCTATCTGTTTGTTCTCATTGTCCCTCCGCTCTTTCACGCCGCCCACCGCATTCGTTTCTCACTGCACGAAATGGGCATCCGGAAACTGCTGCTCTCGCTGGACGTCCTCTGCTACGGCGGCGCTCTCCTCGGCGCAGCGGTTTCGCTGTACGTTCTGTGGTTGATTTGAAGGTCCTTTCGAAAACAACCTGAATCTTCAGGCCGTGTACACCGGACCTTTCGAATATCGAGACCGCCTATGAAACCGGCATCGGTCATCCCGTCTTCAACCGCGGTTTGGATGGCGGTGTTCCTGTGCAAGGTTCTCTGTGCAGCCGCCCACGCGTCGGATAACCCTTCGGACGCCATATACGGGAAAGCGCGCGCTTCGGTTGTCGTACTGGACGTGGAGAGAAGGGACGGTTCCCGGATCCGGGGAATGGGCTTTCTCGCCCTGGACAGCAGAATCGCGGTTACAACCTGGGATCTAGTGGACGACGCGGTCGGAGTTGTCGCCAGGTTCGAATCCGGCGAGGCGTTCGGAGTCTCGGGCCTGATCGACAAAGACGAGAAACGAAACGTGGCCTTGATCCGGATCAAGGTCTTCGGCAGACCGCTGCTGAAACTGGACGCCGGGGACCCGGTCGAGATCAAGCGGACCTTTGTCGTAGAGACGGTCGAGGGGGAGGCATTCAGACTTGTCGACGGAAAGATGAGTCCCGTCGAAATCGTCGACGGCGTGCGGTCCTATCCCCTGAGCGCCGCCGCTTCTGCCGGCGGCAGCGGAGGGCCGCTGTTAGACGAATCCGGCCGCGTGATCGGCGTGGTATCGACTCACGCAAGCGAAGGGCGAGTTTCAGCCCGGGCAATCCCTTCGGTATATGCTCTGGGCCTCGATTACACGTTGCCCACCCGGCCCTGGCAGAAAGCACGCCGCGGCCCCGGGCGGCTCGAGAAAATGTCCGAACCCGTTGCCGAGGCGGAACCACCGGACCCGAGCGCGATCCGGTTTCGCTTCTACCGGGCGGAAGGCCAGCGGCTCAGCGACGTCAACCGCAACCTGTGGACGGAGTCCATTCTCTGGTGGGTGGACAATATTCGGAAGAAATGCGGCGGGAACCCCGATGTCGGCAGCACGGAAGACCTGGGCGTCGACGCCGTTGCGATTCCGTCTGAAAAGGCCCGGTTCACAACCCGGACGACGGGATGGAAGTCGTGGGTTCTGGGTAAAGACAACCTTAGGGGATACATCGCCAGGACGGAACGCCACCGTGATTTTCACATTGGCGTTTTTCAGGAAGTCAGGTACAAACCCTCTCCCGAGGAGAAATCGCGTGCGGTTGCGGGTATGCACGTCCCGCCGAACGTCCTGGCGCTTTACTTTAAGGCCACCCGGATCAAGGAAGACGAACGCGCACACCTGGTCGGCAACCTTTTCGGCCTGGACGGCAACGACGGCGGGGTCATGTCTTCGAGACATCCCCGCGGGCCCGGTTCGCCTGCCGTCTACGGCAACATGACCGAATGGCCGCCGCACTGGTGCGGCAAAATAGCGGACTATCTGGATCACTGATCCGTCTTCAAAAACAGCGAGATTACCCGTAATCGCGCTCCGGTGATTCGATCCTGACGCGATGTACACTGGACCGGTCTGAAAGGTATAAAATGGAAACCTTGAAGAACAGCATCAGCCATGAAACGGTGGATAACGTCGGCGCGGTTCTTTCTTGCGCGTGTGCGGTCCATTGTGTGGCAATGCCGCTACTGGTAACGGTTCTGCCGTTGCTGGGGCTCGGGTTCCTCACGAACGAACCTGCGGAGCTAATCATTGTCGGAGCCGTTGCGCTCGCAATGGGCAGCGCCGTTTGGGGTGTCAGGCACCACAGACACTGGAGAGCGTTTCTCATCATCGTAGTGGCAATCGCGTTTATCGCCATCGGCCACGTTGCAACTGAAGGAATCTTTGAAGTCGTCTTCCATACAACAGCAGGAATCCTGCTTGCAACGGCGCACCTGCTGAATCGGCATCTATGCAAGACCTGTCCTGCATGCGGAGACGAACATGCGGGCGATTCTCATTCGCTGCGTTTCTGACGGCCACCGTCGCCTGACTGAACTTTTGACGACTTAAGTCAGGGGATGCCGTTCCGTTCGGCCGCCGTACCGGCTGCTCCCTGGCACATAATCTCCTTTTTGACTGACGAAAAGGCCCGGCAGAAATCCTGCCGGGCCTTTTTTGGTATGTGTGCGGTCATCCGAGAACGCCGAGTCGGGGGTCGGCGCACCCCGTGGCCGTCAGCCGCCCGGCCCCGTCATCTTTTCCGGCCGGACCGCGGCATCGAACGCCTGCCCGTCCATCATTCCGAGCGCCACCGCGGATTCCCGAAGCGTCAGGTTCTCGTCGAACGCTTTCCTGGCAACCTTTGCCGCATTATCGTATCCGATGCTGGGATTCAATGCCGTGACGAGCATGAGCGACTGCTCCAGGTGGTTTCGGATATTCTCGCGGTTCGGTTCAATGCCCACCGCGCAGTGATCGTTGAACGCCGCGCAGGCATCGGCCAGCAATCGCACCGACTGCAGCAGATTGTAAACGATGAGCGGTTTGAACACGTTCAGTTCGAAATTCCCTGAGGAACCGCCCACCGCAATCGCCATATCGTTCGCGATGACCTGTGCGGCAACCATCGTCATCGCTTCGCACTGAGTGGGGTTCACCTTGCCCGGCATAATCGAGCTGCCGGGCTCGTTGGCGGGGAGCGTCAGCTCGCCTATACCGCAGCGCGGGCCCGAAGCCAGCCAACGGGTGTCGTTGGCGATTTTCATCAGCGAACAAGCCAGAGTCTTCAAGGCGCCGCTGGTTTCCACCATCGCATCGTGTGCGGCCAGGGACTCGAACTTATTTTCGGCGGAAACAAACGGATGCCCGGTCAGCTCAGCAATCCGTGCGGCGGCGCGGTTGGCAAATTCCGGATGCGTATTCAGCCCGGTACCCACCGCCGTGCCGCCAAGCGCGAGCTCATTGAGATTGGCAAGGCAACGCTCAATCCGCTCCAGGCCCTTCGTCAATTGCGTCACGTATCCCGAAAACTCCTGGCTGAGCGTCAGTGGAACGGCGTCCATCAGATGCGTACGTCCGATCTTGATAATATCCTCGAATTCGTCCGCCTTGCCGGCCAGCGTATCCCGCAACTTCGTGACCTGGGGGATCAACCGCCTGTGGATCTCGCTTACGGCCGCAATGTGCATCGCCGCGGGAAAGGTGTCGTTTGAAGACTGCGCCATATTCACATCGTCGTTCGGATGAATCGGATCCTTGCTGCCCATCCGTCCGCCGGCAATCTGAATGGCCCGGTTCGATATGACTTCGTTGGCGTTCATATTCGTCTGCGTGCCGCTTCCCGTCTGCCAGATCCGGAGCGGAAAGTGGTCGTTCAGCTTACCCTCGATGACTTCATCGGCCGCCTGCACGATGAGGTCCGCCTTATGCGGGGGGAGCTTTCCCAGTTCACGGTTTACAATCGCGGCGGCTTTTTTAAGAATGCCAAACGCTCTGATCAATTCCCCTGGCATGCGTTCTTCGCCAATATCAAAATGAATCAGCGCCCTGGCCGTCTGGGCGCCGTAGTACCGGTGGTCAGGTACCTGTATCTCTCCCATACTGTCCGTCTCGGTCCTGTGTCCCTCCATCTCTGCTTCTCCTGTCGAATGGCGCTTGGGTGCGGATCAGCAGCGCCGGCATCGTAACTTCATCAACTGACTGTCAGGTATTGTCGGGCATTTCAAGATACAAAAACAGGACATTCCCGGCAACCACATCCGCTCCATTCAGGGCGAACAACAAAAAATATAACGGTATATATTATTTTCTTGCTTTTAAAATTACTCGTTCTTATCTTCTATACTTCCCTGCGCACCGTGACGGCGAGGAAATCCTCACAGCACCACCACCTCTGCCGGCCTCTCGATCCGAACGATACTTCAGTGGCAACAAGGCCGGGCAGGAATCATTCGAAGGAGACGAGCACGTGTTGATTCAGAGCCTGAAAATCTTTTGCGACCTCATCGATACCCAGAGTTTTTCGAAGACGGCGGTCCTGAACGGCGTTACGCAGTCGGCAGTCAGCCAGCAGATCAAGAGTATTGAACATCGCCAGGGCAGACCGCTGCTGGAGCGCCATAAGCGCAAGATCGGCCTTACCAAGGAGGGAGAGGTATTCTACAAGGGCGCCGGCGACATCGTCAAGCGATACGACGAGATGTTACAGCGCGTCGAGGCTCTGGACGGCGTGGTTTCGGGCACCGTTCGACTTTCTTCCATTTACAGCGTGGGCATGCGTGAACTCGGACCCTATCTCAAGACCTATCTCAAAGCCTTCCCCAGGGTCAACTTCAGGCTGGATTACAATCACACCCCCCGCATTTACGACGACGTCGCCAGCGGCGAGATTGACTTCGGCGTCGTCGCTTTCCCCAGACCGCACCGTAACATCAAGATCATCCCCTTCTCAGAAGACAATATGGTGGTGGCCTGCCCACCCGCGAATCCGCTCGCTGAGCGTGACCACATTGCCGTCAACGACATCAGCGATCATCCGCTTATCCTCTTCTCCCAGGAAACCCATACCCGGCATGCGCTGGACCAGTTCTTCCGCAAACATCGCATCCAGCCCGACATTGTGATGGAGTTCGATCATATCGACACCATCAAGGATGCCGTCGAAGTGGACCTCGGCATTTCCATCCTGCCCGAACACTCGGTCGACCTGGAACACAAGGAAGGCAGCCTGAAGGTGCTGACCATCAAGGGCGACGTGCTCACCAGACCCCTGGGTATCCTGCACAAACGGGGACGGAGCCTTTCAATAGCCGCCCGGAAACTCCTCGACGTACTCACGAACGGGAAAGCTCCGGTCGGTGAATCGCAGTTACACGCCGCCGGTTAAGTCGAAGCGCCAAACCGCCATTCTCAGCGGCCACTGCCGGCGATCATCTCCTGAATCAGGAATCGGAGGAACCGCACTCCCGTGCGGAACGAAGGCGCCTTCGACTCCCCTCCGACCCGGTTTCCCTCCCACGTAGGAATCTCCTCGATTCGCATCCTCTGTTTCATCGCACGGATCGTCATCTCGTATTCGATCGTGTAGCCCACCGATCCGGGATCGAGCTTCAGAAACGCCTCCCGTGTAATTCCGCGAAACCCGTTTATCGTATCCGTCACGTACGATCCGTGATTCCAGATCCAATTGGCGATCCATGTAAACACCTGATTCGTCCATTTTCTCAGCGGCAGCGAATCGTCGTCCTCCTCGTTGCGTGAGGCGGGCAGAAAACGGGACGCGATCGCCATATCGGCGCCGCCTTCGACAGCGGCAAAGAGCCTTGGGATATCGTCCGGATCTTCATTCCCGTCGGGGCTGAAGAAGACCAGGCACGCGCCGCTCGACGCGCGGACCGCCGCGCGAAACGCCTCGCCCCTTCCCGGACGCGGCTGGTCCACAAGCCGGACGTGGTGGGATGCCAGGACCTCCCGGGTACCGTCCGTCGACCCGCCGTCGACGGCGAGTACTTCGTCGGCCATAGCGGAAAGGTCGTGTCCGGCTGAAAACAGCCAGCGGACGCCGTCGACCTCGTTGAGCGTAAGCAGAACAACAGTGTGTCTGGGCATGGGTACCCTGTAGCAAGCAGGGCGACCGGCCGGTCGCCCCTACAAAAACCGGTCAACAATACGGCCTGGCGATTTCGATTCGCGAATGCCTGGTAAACGTAGGGCGACCGGCCGGTCGCCCGCCGTTCTGCACGCAAGATTCGGCTCACACGAAGGCACAGAGGGAAAGACTGAGATCAGTTGTCAGCAAGAAGCGGGTAGACGTAACCTGTTAGACGGAAGAGATCGTATGCCGTAAAGGGATTCTTCTCATGCCGCAGGCAAATCGGTGGATCAAATCGGCAAGGGTTTCTTCTCCCGTCTCACCTCTACGGTCTACCCGCACCTCTTCTACCGTCTTAGCGCCTTTTGGGTAGGTCCGCCCCTGAAGAAACGATCGAACAACTCGACGATACGATCCAGATCGTCTGACGAGAGATCCTGGTGGCAACCGATATAGAAACCGCTTCTGTTGATCCATCCGGCGACGGGATAGTCCGCCTCGCCGATACCCAGCAGTCGCTGGTAGAGAGGCTGATTGGTCAATGGAAGCATCTCGCGGGTTTCAACCCGGTTCTGCTCCAGGAAATTCACGAGCGCGTCCTTCTTCCGGTCCCTCAGGACGATCGGATACATCATGAACGAGTGTTCGCATCCCGGTCGAATACGGGGAAGCTGCAGAAACGCTTCGTGCCCGGACAACTTCCCGGTCAGCCATGCCGCATTCGTCCTCCGGCGGGCGATCATCTCAGTCCCCACCTCGAGCTGCGCCAGCCCGAGAGCGGCCTCCATCTCGGTGAGTCGAAAGCTGTACCCGAGACTCACAAAAGAAAATCGCCGGGCGACGATTCTACGAAGTTCCTCCGGCGATTTCCGGTCGTCGTCATCTATGTTCAGATACGTCGAATCCCGCCCGTGGTTGATCAGCGATCTCAGCTTTTCAGCGTACTCCGGATTGTCGGTCGTATTCAGCCCGCCGACGCCGGTCGTCAACAGGTGTGCCGCGTACGTGGAAAAACACCCGATTTCGCCGAGACTCCCGACGCTGCGACCCTTGTATCGCGCGAACATGGTCTCGGCCGAATCTTCGATGACCCGAAGACCGTACCGCCGGGCAAGCTCCAGGACTGGATCCATGTCGCACGGCTGTCCGAAGACATGAACGGGAATGAGCGCCCTGGTACGCGACGTGACCGCGGCTTCGATTTTTTCAGGATCGAGCTCGTAGTGGATCGGATCGACGTCCACAAGCACGGGGCGCATTCGCGCGTGGATGACGATATTTGCCGTACCTGCAAAGGTCACCGCGGGCAGGATGACTTCGTCTCCGTCGGCCCACCCATGCAATTCCTTCAGCGCCGCCAGGGCGACCAGCAGGGCGCTCGTTCCGCTATTGCTCATCACGCCGAACCTGCACCCGTGCGCACGCGCGAATCCGGCCTCGAACCTGCGCGTCATCGGACCGTAAGACAGCCGGTTGCTGTCCAGGACCTCGTTTACCAGCGCCCTGGCGCGGGGACTGATGTTCAACGTACCGACGCCGATCACCGGCGGCCGGTCATCACGATCTTCGGACACTTCGAACCCGCCTCCTGTTTTCGGCCTGTTTCCTGAAGGTCTACGCCTTGCGCGGATGCTCCTCGTACCACGTAATCATGCGCCGAAGCCCTTCGTCCAGCGTCGTCGCGGCTTCGAATCCGAAATGCTGCCTTGCCCGCGTCACATCCACGCATCGCCTCGGCTGCCCGTTCGGCCTGTTCCGGTCCCAGCGAACCTGGCCGGCGAATCCCGAGAGGTCCCTTATTTTCGATGCGAGGTCGCTGATAGAGATCTCCGCTCCCGATCCCAGGTTGATCGGCTCCGGCAGATCATATAATTCAGAAGCGAGCAATATGCCCTCTGCGGCATCCTCGACGTACAGAAACTCGCGCGTGGGCGAGCCGTCTCCCCACAGAGTGACTTGGTGTTGTCCCTGATTCCGGGCATCCACGAATTTTCGCACCATGGAGGCGAGTCCGTGGGATGTCTCCGGATCCAGGTTCTCTCCCGGCCCGTAGAGGTTCGACAGAAGAAGATGAATGGCGTTGAAGCCGAACTCCGCCCGGTAGGCCTGGCCCTGGACGAGCATCATTTTCTTGGCCAGGCCGTAGGCCGCGTTCGTCTCTTCCGGGTACCCATCCCAGAGGTTCTCTTCCCTGAAGGGTACCGGCGTGGCCTTCGGATAGGCGCACACCGATCCTATACCCACGAACTTGGGCACGTCGAACCTGCGGGCCTGCTCGAGAAGATGGGCGCCCATCACCAGATTGTCGTAAAAAAAACGGCCCGGATACCGCTGATTGGCGCCAATGCCGCCAACGGAACCGGCCAGATGAATCACCAGATCGGGACGCGCTCGCTCGTACAGGCGCCTTACGGCTTCCTGTTCACGCAGGTCGTGGTCACGGCTGCGCGGCGCGTAAATCCGACGGCATCCCCGCTCGCGCAGTTTCCGCACGACAAACCGCCCCAGAAACCCGGCGCCGCCGGTAACCGCAACCCTTTTTTCCATCCAGAATCCCATGGGGGGGAACTCACGATTTACCAAGTCTCACAAATACCGTCCGGCAATGCCCCTATGATAGGCTCCGGAACGCAACACACTCAATGGCTGGAAAAACAGTGGGTATCGAGCATTCGGAGCCATTGCGACGGACCGCTTGGTTTCAAACTGCACCAATCACCAGTTGCTGTTGGCGTTTATAGTCTGTGCGTCGTCGTTTTGTCAAAGAGATCAGCTTGCTTTGCCCGGTTCGGTCGAGCCGATTCGGGAAACAGTCCGGCGATGGCTTCCGCGGGGACGTTTGCCAACTCCTTGGGCTCCAGCTTATGCAGTCCGCCTCCATAGACGCGACCCTCCCCGAGCATCACTTGTGGAGAGATCTCGTTAAGGAATTTCCACACCTGGCGTTTCAGCAGCGGCTTTTCCTGGATGACGCGATTTATCGGTTCCTTCGGGTACAACATCAGATACACGTTTGCTGCCGTTGCCTTCGAATTGTTCAATATGAAACGGAACGGCCTTCCGCTCTTCCTGTCGCTCCGGCCCAGATAGGTACAGACGAACGGAGCAGGCGGCCGGGATTCCTGCCTGTACCACAACGCCCGATGCCGACAGATATAGCGATCAGCTACGCCCTCCGCCTTGCCTTCTTCCAGATATGTCCACAGATTTGGATAGCGTTTCTTGACTTCGCTTTCCGTCCACGGCGGGTCGAGCAGGAACAATCGCTGTTTGAGAATGGGATTGCCTACTCGATCGCCCTCGATTTCGTCGTAGGGCACATATCTAGGGCTCGGCAAAATTGGTTTGAATGCACCCATCGGCAGCTCTCGCCTACGAATCTCCTCAGCTGACAAAATGAAATACCTGTTGTTACCCGTAGCCAAACCGCGTTTTACCTTGAAGAAGTCACCCAGCACCGGTCCATCGGCCGTTTCATTGATTTTGCCCTTAGGAAAACGCGTCCATTTTTGCTCACGACGCAACTTTTCGAGGGGGACCAACCGATCCAACATTGGTTGTTCAAGGGTTCCGCCGTAGGTAAATCGCACTTGATGTCGTGGTCGAGGACGTTCATTCCGGAACCACACCACAGCCGATGACACGAGTGCATCGGAGAATTGCACGTTGTTCGGATCGAAGCGGTGAATGTGATGAAGAGTCACCTTGTCGAGTAAGTAGCGTTTCACCGCTATCCCATACTTCACGTCCATGAATTCGCTTGGGATTAACCACCCCGCCAGTCCGCCGGCGTTCATCCACATATGGCTTATGCACAGGAAATAGCAGTACAGCCCGGCCAGACCGTTAATTGTAACCCCAGAAGCGGCTTGGGCGCGCGACCTCAACCGCTGTTTCTCCACACTGTCAATGTGGTGATGTCGCACATAGGGCGGATTGCAGATGAGCAGATTGTACCGATCGGGGGCCTCTGGCGCGTCGGCCCGCGTAAAGTTCCCCATTATTATTTCGAGGCCCGTCTTTTCCCACAGCTTCGTTGCCGGTCTACCGTAGTGCGGGTCTATCTCATATCCGATAGCAGCTTCGATTCGGGAATCCGAATACTCTTGCAACAGCGCCGAATAGAAGGCACCAGTCCCGATTGCCGGGTCGATAAAACGCAATCTCTCGTTCTTGCCGAGACAGGTTTTCGCGTAACGCAAAATGTCTACAGCCAAGTTGGCTGGCGTAGCGAACTGCCCCATTCTGTTCCGTGCGGCTGCGTCTCTTCTAGCATCCAGTTCATCCTGTAGTGCCAGCCGACGCGTCTCCAATCCTGTAAACGCTCTTTTCATCATCTATAATCCAAGCTCGCCAAGATCGTTGATACGATGCTCCCAGACCCAGTCAATGCCTTCCGCCGCCTCATAGCCGAGATATCCGCTATCAAAATACCCACACAGAAACAGGATGTAGCGCACGTTGTCTCCGTAGGTCCGGCGCAATTGGTTCATCTTAGTCGCTTCTTCTTTCCGTCGCTTGTTGACGTTCGTGAAATCACCCGCCGACTTTGCTTCGATTAGTACCGGCAAGTCGGCTGTCTTCGCTGCCTTGGGCATCACAACCGCGTCCACAGGAATATTAATCGACTCTCGGGTCCCTTCCTGCGCGTTGCGGATGATTGGATTGGCAACGGCCCCGCACAAGCGATCAGCCACGATCGTCGCCGCCCGGTAGAATTCCTGTTCGGACGGATTGTCCCTGCGCTCCAACCAAACAAAGACATCCGGGTCAGCCATCTTCTCGATTACCTTTGCAATCTTCTCAAGGTCTCTGTTCAGCTTACGAATCGGCATTCGCGGGGGGAGTCTGTTATCTTTATCCATCGACTTGACCAGGTTCTTGGAGACGCCGGCGACGCCGATGAGTCGGTCCACGGCCAGGGGAGGGCATGTCGACATGCGCAATGATGGCAACACCGATGGTTTCGATCTCAGCAGTTCCACTCCGACGTTCGTTAAATTCTTCGTCGCATCGAGGGTCGCCTCGACGTCCTTTGCGGTTTGGGTCCGCGTCGAACGGTAAGCCTCCGGTGCAAAGCGCATAAACCAGTCGTTAAACATGTCCACCGATCGGGTTTGTCCCTGTTGATTGCCATAAATCGTACTTCCCTATTTGAACTTCCGGCTTTGCGTGCCGGTGATGTTCCATCGTCTCATCAAAAAGCTCCATCCTGTACGCGCTTCGGCTTACGAATCACTTCTGATTAGGACCGCCGTCTGTTCCGGCAGCCTGATTTGTGTCCTGCGTGGACACTCAATCAGACAGGTCAGCCGGGCGCCTCACGCCTCCGTCCACCACGGACTCAGATTTCGCACAATAACCCCTCCGCGGCGGCGTAAGGATCGTCCTCTCCCGCGTGGATCCGGGCGACGGCGCGGTCCAGGCATTTCCGCTCCAGCGCGGCATTCAATCTGGATGCAAGCCGCCCTTCCACGCGCTCCCGCAATTCACGCCGGATCTGCCGTTCGCGCAAGACCGCCAATCTGTCTGCAGTCTTCAGGTGGCGCGAGTATGCCTCGAGCGTCTCATAAAGCTCGGCCACGCCCTCCCCGTGTGTCCCGACCGTACGAACGAGCCGGGTTTCCCAGCCATCGACTTCACCGCGCGCGTGAAGGGTTTCTCTCAGCTCTGCCGCCAGACCGGTCGCCCCGGGACGGTCGGACTTGTTCAGCGCAATCACGTCCGCGATTTCCATCACGCCGGCTTTCAGCAACTGGACCTCATCACCAGACTCGGGCACCAGGGTCAGCACGACGGCATCCACGCAGTGGGCCACGTCCACGTCGGTCTGTCCGACCCCCGCGGTCTCCACGAGCACCACGTCCTTTCCCATGGCTTCCATCACGCGTATCGCGTCCAGCGCGGCGCTGCACAGCCCGCCCGGCCGGCCTTCGTTGCCCATGCTGCGAATGAACACCGCGGGATCGCTCGCGAGGCCCTGCATCCGGATGCGATCGCCCAGCAGGGCGCCTCCGGAGAACGGGCTGGCGATATCCACGGCCAGAACGCCCACAGCCCTTCCGGCTTCCACAAAGCGCTGCGCGAGACAGCCTGCAAGCGTACTCTTGCCCGCGCCCGGCGGTCCGGTGATGCCGATCCGGCAGGCGCCGCCCGTTGAAGGGTACAGGGCTGCCAGAAGGGACGCCCTGTCGCTTTCACGTCTCTCTATGAGCGAAATGGCCCGCGCCGCGGCGCGGACATCACCCGCGAGCACCCGTCCGGCCAGGTCTCTCATTTCACGGCTTCCCGGAGGCATGCGGCAATGTCGCCGGTATGCGTTCCGGGGCCCCAGAAGAACGCAAGTCCTCTCGCCTTGAGCGCTTCCCGGTCCTGTGGCGTCATGATGCCGCCGCCGACCACAAGAATGTTATCCGCGCCCCGTGCCTCCAGGAGATCCATCACTTTGGGGAAGATCGTCAGGTGGGCTCCCGAGAGAGAACTGATGCCCAGCACGTCCACGTCCTCCTGGATCGCGGCGTTCACCACCTCATCCGGCGTGCGGTGCAGGCCGGTATAGATGACTTCCATCCCCGCATCCCTCAGCGCGCGCGCCACCACCTTGGCGCCGCGGTCGTGCCCATCCAGACCGACCTTTGCAATCAGAATTCGCAATCTGCGACCGGACACCTGTGCCTCCCGAAAAGTACAACGCGGAAACTCAACGCGTCCCCGCGCCATCCCCATTCGCAATTTGGGGGGCGTATATTCCCGGGCGAAGATTCGATCATCCCCGTTTGCGAATCAACGCCGCAGCCCTTATATTGAACTGAGATTTTTGCGCACAACGCCGTTGCGGAGCCCATCCAGGACATTCAGACCAGCCCGATTAACCCGATGTAAGGAAGAAAGGCCGAAGTATGGAGGTGCCGGAATACCTGGATCCCGATGCAGTTGCGGGTTTTCACAGGAACGGATACGTCACTTCGGACAGCCTCTTCAGCGAAGACGAAGTCCGCATCCTGATCGACGCGGTTGAAACGGGCGCGCGGGTCGCGGAAAACACGCGCGCGACTGAAGACGCATCGGGAATGGCGTCCAGGCTGTCGATCTGGCACGAACTGGGAGACGACATCTGGACCGCGGTTTCCACGTGTCCACGCATTGTCAACAATATCCGCATCCTGCTGGGCGAGGAGGTTGCCTTCTTCCATGGCAAGGTGATGTTCAAAGACGCACCTGAAGGGGGCGCCTGGGAATGGCACCAGGACTATGGATACTGGTATAACCAGGGTTTCGTCTTTCCACGCATGATCAGCGCGTTTATCGCCCTGGACGAATGCACGCGGGAAAACGGCTGCCTGCGGGTCCTTCGCGGATCCCATCGCCTCGGGCGACTGGACCACGTCAGAGTTGGCACGCAGACCGGCACGGATCCCGCAAGAATTAAGGAGATCGAACCCCTGTTCGACTGCATCAACTGCGAGATGTCACCGGGTTCGGTCCTCTTCTTCGACTGCAACCTTCTCCATTCCTCAACGCCCAATACGTCCAGCCGCCATCGGAGGTCGTTCATCATCTGCTACAATGCACTGGGCAATCCTCAACTGGGCGAGAGAAGAACCGCCGACCAATACCCCTGTCCCGTGGGGCCCGACGACGCCATCTCCAGGTACGGATCCGTATCCGGTTGACTCTGGTCGGGGCTCCTCACTACCCGCTCAATACCTCGCGTTCACGGTCCTGACCCGTCAGCGGCAAATCGACCCACGCGGCGTTTCCGGCATGCGAGACGTGGAAACCCACAATTGCCTCCAATGTCCGCGCGGCTTCCGATGCCGCGTACGGGAACGGGCTCTTTCCGTCCAGCCAGTCCACAATCTCACCCACCGCCAGGTCCATCGAAGAAACTGAGCCCGCAGGATCCGGCCAGGCTTCCCTTCGCCCGTCCCGGTACTCAACGACCACGCCCCTGCCGTCGAGCACGGCGGACCCCTCCGTACCATGGACGGCGATCAGCGGCGGCAGCGTCGCATAGTCCGCCGCGTCTACCGTGCAGATCAGTCCGCGCTCGAGGCGCAGCATGCCCCAGCCGCCGGGATCGCGGAACTGATCGCCGCGGCAATCCGGTTTTCCGGACAGATCCAGTGTTCCCGACACGGCCTCGACGGCCCGCCCCGTCAACATCTGAATGGTATCGATGAAATGCGTACCCACGTTACCCAGCCGGCCGGAACCCCATTGCATGGACGCGGACGTCAGTTCTCCCAGCGCGCCGTCCGCCACGAGGCAGCGCAGACGCCGCGGGTTGGTCTGAAACCGCCGGTTGTGGTTCACAACGAGGAGCGTACCGGCGGCGTCGCACGCTTTGAGCATACGCTCGGCGTCTGAAACCCGGGTCGCGACGGGTTTTTCGCAATAGACGGCGCGAACGCCCCGCTTTGCGCATGCGACCGTGATGTCGGCATGAAACGGGGCATACGTCGCCACGCTTACGATATCGAGTGACTCCCCGGCGAGCATCTCGTCCCAATCGGCGTAGGTCGGCACGCCCGTTCGGGCCTCAAAACGCTCCCGGCGCCCCTCGTCCCGGCTGGACCCGGACGCCATAACGACACGGGGATGCCCGCTCAACGCATGGGCGTGGGTCCCGTCCAGGTCGCTCACCATTTGTCCTATTGCGTCGCCCGACACCTGGTCCGCGCCGCCTATGAAGCCGAGACCCACAATCCCGGCGCGATAGGTACTACCTGCCATGATTACTCCTCTTCCGGCGCGACGTCGGGAGATTCGACCCGCCGTTCCCGTCTTTCTTCCCGAAGGTATATCCCTCGTTCGGTTGGACGCCGTGCGTTCCGGTAACCGTTACCCGTTCAATTCCACCGCCCTCCACAGGTACCAGCTCGCCACGGACCGGTATGGACGCCAGATTTCTCCGTGCTCCAACAGCTCCGCATGGTCGGGCAGGTCGTTCAATCCGTAGGTGAGCATAAACCCCTTCCTTACGCCCAGGTCCTTCACCGGCAGCACGTCCGCGCGGCCCAGATCGAATATCAGCATCATCTGCACGGTCCACTCGCCAACTCCGCGGACACGGGTGAAGCGCCTGATGATTTCATCGTCGGGCATCCCGTTGAGCCGCTGCCCCGACGGCACCGCGCCTTCAAGCGTCTTTCCGGCGAGGTCCTTCACCGCCGCCACCTTGGCCCGGGACATCCCCGCTCCGCGGAACGCCTCGTCGGGTAAAGCCAGGACCTGTTCCGGCTCCGGACAATCTGCTTCAGGAAACAGATCCAGAACGCGGCCATAGATGGTTCCGGCCGCTTTGCCTGAGAGCTGCTGGTAGACGATCGAACGCATCAACGCACGAAACGGATGGTACGGCGCCCGTGCTTCCAGGAGGCAGGGTCCGGCGCGCTCCATCAGGCATCCGAGCGGCGCGTCCACCCTTGCAAGCGCCGCAACCGCTTCTTCCGGATCGTATGTCAATCCATTCTCGATGTTCGCCTCCGCGTCGCTACTCGATCAGTCCGCGGCGCCTGATGAAGCGGCCAGCGCCACCGCGCCCAGCAAGCCCGACTTGCCTTTCAGCCGGGCGGGAAGAATCCTGAGATGGGGCCTGTGCACCGGCATCAGAAAACGGTCCGCCTGTTCCCGCAGCGGCTCGAAGAGCACCCTGCCGGCTTTGGCCACGCTGCCGCCAATCACAATGGCTTCGGGCGCAAGCGCATTCATTGCCGCCGCAACACCCATGCCCAGATATCGACACGTCTCGTTCACCAGGTCCAGCGCGAGCGGGTCCCCGGCGCGCGCGGCATCGAAGACCGCCTTGGCCGTAACCGAGCCTCCCTCGGCCTGGCGGATGCCGCCGCCCCTTCCGGGCCGCGTGCGTACGGCCTCCTCCCCGCGTCGCCCGATGGCCGTGCCTGAGCATAGCGCTTCGAGACATCCCCGGTTGCCGCAATCGCAAAGCGGACCATCCGGAAGCACCGGCACGTGTCCCAGTTCCCCCGCGTTGCCGTTGGCGCCGCGGTAGATCTCCCCGTCGATGATGATTCCCGCGCCGATACCCGTGCCGATGTTGTAATAGATCAGGTGGCGGCAGCCCCTGCCCGCGCCGAACGTCAATTCGCCCAGCGCGCCTACGTTGGCATCGTTATCCACAACTGCCGGTATCCCGAGGTCCCTTTGAATGGTCTCGGGAAAGGCCACGCCGTCCCAACCCGCCACGTGTGTGGAATTGACGATCCGCTGGGATGCGAAATCCACGGGGCCGCCAAAACTGATTCCGCAAGCGGACACGGCTTCGGGGGATGACGCGATAAAACGGCGTCCGACCTTCAGGACCCGCTCAATCATCCATCCGGCGCCGCCGGAGCGATCGGTGGAACCGGTAGTCCGCTTTAGAATGCGCCCGTCCGGCGTTCCCAGCGCGAGGCTGAAATTGGTACCGCCGATATCCACCGCAAGGATCATGGACGCTCCGCAAGCCCGCGGGCGCGAAGGTAATCCATCGACTGCTCGACGCGTTGTTCCACTTCGCGCCGCGTCAGCGATTCACCCTGGATGCCCTCCAGTTCCAGCGTATAGGGCCCGTTGCGTCCGTGGCTGGCGAAGATCTCGAATATAGAAGGAAAATCCACGATGCCCTCGCCAAGTGCGGGGAAGTGCCAGGTCTGAAAGGCGCCGTTCGTATCCTTCAGATGCACGGCTGCCACCGCGTGCGATACCTTTCGAAACTGCTCGACCGAATCCACGCCCTCGTTATAATAGTGTACGTTCGCCGTATCGAAATTGATGCCGATATTGGGATGATTCACGCCCCTCATCGTCTCCAGCGCCACGTCGGCATTCGTAACCAGATCCGGATGCGTTTCCATGGCCACGACGATGCCCCTTTCGGCCGCCGCGTCACCGATATCCTGCAGTCTGCCGTAGACGAAATCCCGGTCTACGCCTCCGGTCTTTACGCTCGTGAACACCAGGCCGACCCCCATCTCCGCCACGGTATTCAGCGAGTGCGCGAACCTCTGGACCACGTCGTCGGCGTGCATCTCACAGCGAATGATCAGACTGGACGCGCGCAGTCCGAAGCCGTCCAGTTCACGCTGAACCGCATCCCCATCTTCGGGCTCCGGACATGGAATTTCCACGTGGGTCAGACCGATCCGCGCAAGATGTTCGAACGCGCCGTCCCGATACTGTCGATAGCTGTTCAGGTTGCACGCAATCAGATTTGGCATGAAACCTCCTATCCGTACCGCACCCAGCGGACCATCTCCTTCAACGTGGCCCGTTTGCCCCTCATCAGGATCCCCACCCGGTAGATCCGCGCGGCCGCCCACATGACCCCGGCAATCGTGCCGATCAGAATCAAGACCGACGCCGCGATTTCGATCCACGGAGGCGTGAGGACGTTTACCCGGACGATCATGATCATTGGCGCAAAGAACGGAATCATCGACATCACCACGGACGGGGCGGCGCCGGGCTGCCGGGTGATAAACGTCATTGCCAGCAGCGAAAGAATCATTGGCACGATCACAAGGATCTGCAGGTGTTGCGCATCCTGTTCGGTGTCGCAGATCGCGCCGATAATGGCGTAGAGTGTGGCATACAGAAAGTAACCGAGGACAAAGTAGACGCCGAAGTAGACCACCACACCCGTTTCGATCGCAAAGGGGAGGTTGGGCCCGAACGCCATTCTGCCGTACGCCGTGGCGAGCAGACCCACGCCGATCCAGACCGAAACCTGAACCAGGCTGGCGGCGCCGATCCCCAGTATCTTGCCCGCCATCATCTGAAATGGATCGACCGACGACAGCATCACCTCCACCATGCGGTTGGTTTTCTCTTCCAGGACACCGCGCATGACCATGATACCGTACAGAATAGTCACCATATAAAGCAGCATGGCGAATGCGAACGAAGTGAAATATTCCCGGGCAAACCCGCTCTTCTTCTCCTTTCCCTTGACGATTTTCAGCGTCTGCAACTGCACCCTGCGGGTCCATTTTCTCACTTCTTCAGGTTCCAGCCCTCGCTGCGCCAGCCTGTGGGCAACCACAATGTGAGTCAATGCGCTCCGCAATCGCCCGACCTGGCGGATATCGCTCACGTTCTTCCCGTAGAACCCGGCCTCGCCCTCTTCGAAGATTTCGGGAGGCACCACCAGGTAGGCGTCCAGTTCTCCGGCGTTGATCTCGGACGTGAGCTGACGTCGCGTGGTTTCCAGATCGGGACCGGGGCGCACTTCCTGCAACAGATACTCCGGCCTTCCATCCTTGAGCCGTTCGTCCAGGCGGGCTTCGAGCGGCCGGTACAGGATACCGGTCTGGTCGACCACCGCGATTCGCTTCTGTTTGCCCACGTCTACCCGCGCCAGTAGAACGGGGACGAGGATACTGGCCACGACGAATACCGGCACCAGGAACAGGCCGATCAGGAAACTCTTCTTGCGCACAATCTCTATGAATTCCCGGCGGACGATGGTCAATACCTTATTCATCCTGCTCTTCTCCCGAATCTTCACCGCCAACAGCCATTAAAAAGATGTCTCTAAGCGAGGGCTCCGAGACTTCGAACCGGTGGATCCGGGCCCTGGAAAGCGCCGTTCTCAGCAGGTCGCCCGGGTCCGCGCCCGTCTGGAGTTCGACCTCCACGTGATTCCCGCGATGTTCCGCGTGCCGAACCAGATTCGTATCCTCGAGAAAATCGTCGCTCCCCTCAAAGGCAATACGCAACCTGTTCCTCGTATAAAGGGACTTCAATTCCGTTACCGTGCCGTCAAGTACCTTCCGACCGCGGTTGATCAGACAGATCCGGTCGCAAAGCGCTTCGGCATCCTCCATCTGATGCGTGGAAAAGATGAGAATCTTGCCCTCGGACGTCAGCGTCTGCATGATCTCTTTCAGGACGGCCACGTTGATCGGATCCAGCCCGCTGAACGGCTCGTCGAGAATCAAAAGATCGGGGTCATGCATGACGGTCGCGATGAATTGCAGCTTCTGCTGCATACCCTTGGAAAGCTGATCCACGCGCCGGCTCGACCATTCCGACAGGCCCATCCGTTCGAGCCATTCTCCCGCGCGGCCTGCCGCTTCCGTCCGGGAGAGCGACTTGATCTCCCCGAGAAACACAAGCAGGTCCATAACCCGCATCTTGGGATACAGCCCCCGTTCTTCGGGCAGGTAGCCGATCCGGTCCCTCGACAGGCCCGTCCCACCGTTGCCGTAATCGATGGTACCCGAATCCGGCCCGTAAATCCCCAGGATGGTACGAATCGTCGTGGTCTTGCCTGCGCCGTTGGGACCCAGCAGACCGAATGTCTCTCCCGCGGCGATGTCCAGATCCAACCCGTCTACCGCCGTGACGCCGTCGAATGTCTTCGTGACCTGCTGGAGCTGAATCCTGCGCATAGGGTTCTCCCGTACTGATCCGGAAGGGATGCGCGAAGCGCGGGGTTATCGGTTGCGGGGGGCCGAACGTCCACGATGAACAGGGATAAAATACGTGCGCCGGGTAGGGCGCGCAACAGGACTTTCCCGGCCGATGAACAATACCCTCGGGCCGCCCGGAAGTCGGTCGTTATGCGGCTTCCTGGTAATATAAAAAAGACGCCGGCCGTACTGGGTACGATCGACGTCTTTCGGGAGGGATGTAGCATGGTTGTATCGCTTAGACGCAACAGTGGCGTGGAGGTTTCAGATATTCTATCTGTGGTCACACATGGATGCATCCGGTGCCTATTTCTTGCAATCAGGATCGCCGTTGCTGCCCCCTGTATGAGATCACCATTTGATTTAGAAACCGACGTCGATCATTGCTACAGTAGGGCAGGGCCAGATCTTGACATTGTTGTGAAATTTGTATATATTATCGTCAAATTACTGCGAAAAATGACGACAACTTAGTCAAATGACAATTCCACGTATATTTGACGCCCCCCGGAAGAGCTTCTTTCTCCTTGGACCTCGCGGCGTTGGAAAAAGCACCTATCTGCGACTGGCGTTCCCGGATTCGCACGTCGTCAATCTGCTTGCCGAGGATACGTACCAACGCCTGCTTGCGAATCCGGGTCTCCTTGCCGCGGAACTACGGGCCGTACCGGGTGACCGGTGGGTGGTTCTGGACGAAATTCAAAGATTGCCGGCGCTGCTTAACGAAGTGCACCGTTTTATCGAAGAACGGCGGCTGCGCTTTGTATTGTGCGGGTCCAGTGCGAGAAAACTCAAGCGGGCAGGTGTCAACCTCCTCGCCGGCCGAGCCCTGAATCGCGCGATGCACCCCTTTACTCCCGAGGAGTTGGAAGAGAGGTTCGTACTCCACGACGCCTTACAACACGGACTGCTGCCCATCGTATGGGATTCGGAGGACAGGGCAGAGACACTGGTTGCCTATACGCAGATGTATCTCAAAGAGGAGGTACAAGCCGAGGCCCTTGTGCGCAATTTACCCGGATTCGCGCGCTTTCTCCCCATTGCGGCGCTCTTTCACGGCCAGACCCTTAACGTGACCAACATCGCAAGGGAAGCTCGGGTTGCGCGCACCACGGTGACGGGATACCTGGAGATCCTGGAGGAAACGCTCCTCTGCTTTCAACTTCCTGCTTACGAGACCCGATTGCGGGTGCGCGAACGCAAATTGCCAAAGTGGTATTGGTGTGACCCCGGTCTTGTACGGGCGATGAAAAGGGTGACGACGCCTCCCGCGCCGGAGGAACGCGGCGCACTTTTCGAGGGCCTGATTGCTCAGTTGATACGGGCGTACACGGACTACCGAGATCTGTGCGATGAATGCTTCTATTGGTCGACCGCCGCGCAGACGCGAACCGAGGTGGACTTCCTGCTCAATCGCGCCGGGGAATTCGTGGCAGTCGAAGTCAAATCCGGCGGGACATTTGCGGAATCCTGGTGCAACGGCTTGAGGGCCCTGGCCGCGCTGCCGGGGCTTTGCCGCCGGCTTGTGGTCTATCCCGAAGGATCCGAATTACGTACCGCGGACGGTATCGAAATTCTCCCGTTTTCGCACTTCTCCAGCCTGCTGGCCGCCGACGCCTTGTGGCCGTGAGGGTAATCGCCAAGATGAGTGTCTATAGAAACTTCATGGACTATCATATTGAGCAACTACGCGATCCGGAGGACGCGAAGATATATCTTACCGTCGCGCTTGATGACTATGAAAAAAACGGGGATATTGAAGCGTTCTTGCTGGCAGTCAGAGACGTTGCGGAGGCACAGGGCAACTCCAATGTTACAACTGGCAATTATGAACGGAGACGGCTAATTCGGTTTACAGGTCTGTAATGGACCTCTCCCCCCGAATTCTGTCGTCTCCTGTAACAAACCGAGGCCCAGGGGTTGGATCGATCCCTGGGCCTCTTTTCATTCGTCCGATTCAATTTAGCGGTTTTGAATCTGTGTGATCGCGAATTGCGCTATTTCTCTATTCGTGTATCTGTTCGGATAAAGTTGGAAGGTGTCTGTTGTAGCGATTGTCCTCAACAAAGGCAGGGTTGTGTTGTCTCCAAAAAAGGCTAAAGCGAAACAATCACCTGATTTGTAGTCATAAGTATCTATGTTCTTTATCAGTTTGTCTCGAATTAACTCGACTTTTGTTTTAGGAAAGAGTTCTGAATTTGTCTGATACATACGGACCAGAGTTCGAGAAGCATTATTACGTGTTTTCACCTGTTCTGCGCTAAGGTAAGCAATAACACTGTCTACAATAGCACTGTCCAATTTTTCTAAGCCAATTGCAGCATTTCCAGTTCTTCTTTTAATGGCCTTTAGAAAATAGGTTGTTGAACTGGCATCACCCACCTTACCCAGGAAATTGACAAGGTCGCTCTCCAATTCTACAAACTGGTTCCCGTCCCTTTTTTGAAGTTTAGCCAAGATTTCATTTAAGGTTGGTACTGCCACGAGAACCGAACTCACGCCTTGTTCTTTAAATAAAACTTCAAGGCGTCCCAAAACCACGCTAATGGAGTGATAATCTCCATGTTTAAGTATTTTGAGTTCGGTTTCCGAAACTGGTTCTTTCGAAATATGCACAGTAGACGGATCTCCCCCTATTGCTTCTACAGCCCAAAGGGTGAGGGTTAATACCAAGATGATTCGATTCATCCTAAACCTCCTATAACCAATTATCGTCAAAGTGACAATAATCCATTAATTCGAAATGTAGATGATCTGATTTTTCCTTAGCCTCTATATAAAAACGATCACCGTACGTCCCTTGCATGACTGTTGCTGCCACTCCTATTTGTACGAAAAGTTCGTCCTTTTGGCTTTCAGTCATATTTACCCAATAATTAGGGCCGAATTTAGTAGCGTCCGTTCCGGCCCCATATTGGTGTAAAGAATTATCGTGAGCAATCCTTCTTCCATGTTCGTCTACAAGAGAACGATTATAGCTTGGTGAACGATAACCACTGCTGATGACTATTATTTCACCTGTTTGGTTTCTGAGATTGTCCATAAAATCCCAGAAGACATGATTAGCCAGGAAATACTCATAATCATCATTAGGGTTTCCCATTTCACTATTAGAAAAATAGATACTTGGGTGCGATGTGCCAAACATAGCTCTGTCTGGCACTTTTAAGCCGTATTGCGTGTACTCGGCTCGAATATCATCTATTTCATCACCGAAGGCATTTCCACTAACAACAAATATGCACAATACTGCCAGGATTAATCGGTTCACAGGTCAGAACCCCTTAATTAATGGTTTTAAAATACGCATCTAAAACCGGATACAGCACACCGTGTCGATGCAGCATTGTCACCAACTGATGCAACAAAGGTGTCTGACCTTTACGTGCTTGCGCATAGATATTAGCTACTTCCCCCCATCGTTCTTGGACGACTAACTGATAAGCTGTGTAAAGCCTATCGTCTCCCTGGCTTCGTTCAATGTAATGTTCTTTTTGCCATCTGGCTCGACGAGATTGATAAGTGTTTGGGTATTCTTCTATAATTCTATCAAACACTTTTTCGGCTTCAATATAGTTACCCACCGAAACCCACAATAATCCCACTTGAAGTTGTATTTGCTCATTTACAGCTGACAAATCTCCAATTGCTCTTATAATCCCGATTGGCTCACGTTTGAGATTCATCTGCAATCTCACTTTTTCTTGCATTTGGGAAAGAGTGGGATTTCTCTCCATATGTGAGACTGCCTGTTCGAGAGTGCGTTGGTATTCTTGACTGTCGCCCTTCTTTCTAGTCAAGCTCACCAGTACAGACCACGCCCAGTTGCGTAATTCTGGCTGATCCGTGTCTATAATCTGTTTAAGAATCATCTCAGCACCTTGCAGATCATTATTCAAGATAGAGTTTACCACGCTCAATGGACTAATTTCGTTTTCCATTAAACGGATATGTAACTCACCCTTATTTTCTTGTTGAATGATCGCGTCTAACTTAGAAAATCCACCCACTTCCCATTCTGTCTTTTGCAAGTTCAACTCTGGCTGCACCTGTGCAGTTTCCTGTGCCACATTTATGGAAAGAGTTCTCCCTAAAATATCTTCACCGAAAATTGCCAATGGCGACCGAATTTCAACGTTGTTTCCTTTTACTGCTGAAGTAACGCCCAGGACATTATCGAAGAAGGGGACTCGTAAAGAGGCTTTATTGAAATAGATTACACCGGAGTTTGTTTTTGCGTCCAAGTAGACTTCAGTAAGATTATCCTGTGTCTTGAAATTTAAAATTGAATTCGATGCAATATCCGCAATCGAGACGTAAAGAAAATTGTTAGTCAGAAATGAACGAACGACTCCTATACTTAAATCGTGGGCAGGTAAGGAAGCAGCTTTCCATTCAAATTTATGCCCGTCTATAATTACAGGTTGTAGTGGTTGCTTTGCCTCCGCAGTTATCCAAGTGCTCACACAGAATAGCAAATTAACGAGCGATTTCATCATATCCTCCTTTAATGAATCAAAGTCATTGATCGGGTTTGGTTAAAACTACCGGATTTTAACGAATAGATATAAACCCCCGAGGCTGTTGCACGGCCCTGATCATCGCGAGCGTCCCAGGTCACTTCATAAGAACCGGCTGTCTGCGGCTCACTTACTAGTGTCCGTATGCGTTGACCAAGCATATCGTAAATAACTAATGTCGTGGGTTTAACTCCTGAGTGTCCCAACCTGTAGCGGATCATGGTCGAGGGATTAAAAGGGTTGGGGAAATTACCAAACAACACACTTTTCTCTTGTTCTTCCCTTAATACCTGGATATGCAATTGGATATTCCAACTACGGCCAAGGTTATCCGTCAATGTTAATGGTAAGATTGTGTCTGGGTGTTCCGCCGTATCATTTACAAATAGGGCTAAATTAAACTTAGTGATATGGCGATCCTGACTATTGTCGGGTGTGAGAGCAACCGATTTTGCCTTAACAGTAACCCAATCGGGTATCTCTGCACCTAAATCAATATCTAAATTTGCTATCGAACGCAAACTTTGATTGTGCAGTACAATTGGAATTTCGTTAAGGCCGCTGTGTAACTTCAAGATACTTGGTTCCTCACCCGTTGCCCTACCTACCCAAACAATGAGCCCCAACACAAACACAGCTAATCGGAGAACCATTGTATTACCTTCCTTGTTGCGGTGGTGGGTGGACAGAGAATACCTTAACCCTTATTTACCACGATAAGGAAAATAGATAAGCGTGTCAATACTATATTTTTAACCTGAATTATTCATAAAAAAGGTAGTTTCCATACCCAAGTCATTGTATTATATTATGGTTACGCA
>JAAXHE010000281.1 GCA_012271065.1 Candidatus Latescibacterota bacterium | reverse complement strand
CTATGAGAGGCGAGCAAGCGCAGCCTCGACCTCGTAAGACGGGTGGATTTGACCAACGCTGACCGGCGCTCTTGCAGCCGCGTGAAGTCCGCTGGGAATTTTAAGACAGCTTCTAAGGACGACCGGGTGGGAACCGGACGCCGAAGCAGTCTCGGCTTTCGCGAGGCTGGCGCCGAAAGTTTACATGCTGCTAACGGGATGATACAGGAGACGGTACGAAGGAGGCGAAGAAAGGAAGGCACGTGTGGCGCAGGATCTGACCAACGCCGTTGTATCACAAAAGATTGAACTTGCCCCCGAGTTGATCACTCTGCAGGTGAGGGCCGACGGATGGGACCTACCGGAGTTCGAGCCGGGTCAGTTTGCCGTCCTGGGCCTTCCCGGCATGGCCCCCCGAAGCGAACGGTCCGATCCCGAGACAGATGCACCCGATCCGAAGCGGCTGATCCGCCGGGCGTACTCGATCGCGTCGTCGTCCACGGCGCGGGAACATATGGAGTTCTACATTAATGTCGTCCATTCAGGCGCACTTACTCCGAGGTTGTTCGCGCTGGAACAGGGTGACCGTGTCTGGCTGGGTCCCAAGGTGTCAGGCGCCTTCACGCTGGATCAGACGCCCGGGACCGCGGATGTCGTGCTTGTGGCGACCGGGACCGGGCTCGCTCCGTACATGAGCATGTTGCGCACCCGCCTGCCGAGAGACAACGGACGCCGCTTTGCCGTTCTGCACGGCGTCCGTCAATCGTGGGATCTGGGGTATCGGTCGGAACTGACCATCATGCAGCAATTGTGCAGCAACCTGACCTATCTGTCGTTGATCAGCCGGCCGGCCAACGAGCACATTCCCTGGAACGGTCTGACAGGCTACGTTCAGGATCTATGGGCGGGCGGCACTCTGGAAAAGGCCTGGGGAAAACACCCGAAACCGCAAGATACACAGGTCTTTCTGTGCGGCAACCCGAAGATGTGCGAGGACATGCTCGCCCTTCTCGAGTCTGAAGGATTCAGCGAGCATACGCGAAAGACAGTGGGCCAGGTGCATATCGAGCGCTACTGGTAGAGGAGCAAGGCGACTGACCGGGCGAGTCTCCTGCATTGCGGCTTCCCGGAGAAACAGCGATTGGTTCCCGGGTCGTCGTCGAGGGCGCGATGAATAGCGGGACATCACTGAGTTACGATGGCATTATCGTCGGAGCCGGGCACAACAGTCTCATCCTGCAGGCATATCTTGGACGCGCGGGGCTCAGGGTGCTGTGTATCGAACGGAGAAGCGTACCCGGCGGCGGGCTGGAGACGATCGAAGACGCACGGAATCCGGGGTTTCTGCACAATACGCATTCGTTCTACCATCGTGCCCTGAACATGATGCCGTGGTACCGCGATCTGGACCTCGAACGACGCGGAGCGGTATACCTGGAGCCGGCGTTGAACGTTGTCCTCCTGTCAGAGGCCGGCGAAGCGCTGGAATGGTGGACGGACTTCGAAAGAACGGCCGACTCGTTCGCGCGTTTCAGCAGCCAGGACGCGGCGACACTGAGGAGGTGGCGCGAAGCATTCCTGCCGATTGTTGAACGGATAATCGTACCTGAAGCGCAGGCGCCCCCGCTGGAACCCGCCAGGCGGCGCGCCCTGCTTGAAAAAAGCAGGGAGGGCCGACTGCTGCTCGAGGTCAGCAGATTGTCCCCACTCGAATTTGTCCGCAGGGAATTCAGGCATCCGGTGATTCAGGCCGGATTGCTTTTTTTTAACGGCTTGCGTGAAGTCGATCTGCGGTGCCCGGGGTTCGGACACCACATTGCCGCGCTCCTGGCCAGTTCGGGCAAGGCGCAGATGTGCCGCGGGGGATCGGTCGTCCTCGCCCGGGCGCTGGTGTCGGCGGTTCGGGAGAGCGGCGGCGAACTGCGCCTCGATACGGAACCTGGATGCTTCATCCGGGAAGGAAATCGGGTTGTCGGTGTGGAGACGACGTCGGGCGAGCGCTTCATGGCCCGGCGTTTTGTCGTATCCGGTCTGAACCCGCATCAGACGTTTCTGGATCTCCTGGATGAAGATGCGCTGCCGGGTGCATGGCGGGAACGTGCGAAGGCATTCAGATACAATCTCATTGCCCCTCTGTTCGCCCTGAATCTCAACCTGAACGAACCGCCTCGCTATCCCGCCGCTGAGATCCGTCCGCACTTGGAAAAGGCGTTTATGGTCATTCTGGGACTGGATCACGTGGAACGGTACCTGGAGATGGTGGCATGTCACCACGCGGGACGAAAACCGCCGAACATCATGTGGGGGAGTTGTCCAACCCTGTTCGATCCGTCGCAGGCGCCGGCGGGGAAGCATACCGCGTTCATGTGGGAGAAGACACCGTACCGGCTGAATGGTGATCCGACGCGTTGGGATTCGGAGCGGGACCGTCTGGGACAGGAGATGCTGGAGGCGTGGTGCCGATATGCGCCGAACGTGAAGGATAACCTCATATCCTGGTTCGCACGCAGCCCGCTGGACGTGGAGCGCACGTTTCCGAATATGAGAGAGGGGGACCTTCTCGTTGGCGCGTTCACGAACGGCCAGATCGGTTTCAATCGCCCGTTTCCGGGAGCCGGAGGCTACAGGACGCACCTTCGGGGGCTGTATCTGTGCGGCTCCTGCTGTCACCCGGGCGGCAACATTACGGGTCTGCCCGGATACAACTGCGCGCAGGTGATTCTGCGGGACCTCGGGATCCACGCAGACTGGATGCCCGGGCCGGTCGAAAGGCGGTTGGATCGTCTATGATTCAACCCACGATTTCCTATCTGACCGATGTGTATTTCGGGTTCGGCGTCTCGGATGTCGTGCCGGACCTGCTCGCGGCGTACGGCATACGCCGGCCGCTCATGGTGACCGATCCGGGCCTGAGCGATCTGGGTATCGCGAAGCGCGTCTGCCTGCATGAGGCCCCCGTGTACTCCGGCGTCAAGACCAACCCTTCGGAGCCGCAGGTACTGGATGCGCTGGAAGTCTACCGGACGGGACGGTGCGACGGGGTTGTCGCGGTGGGAGGCGGTTCGTCCATAGATCTCGCGAAATGCGCCGGCATTCTGGTTGGTCACGAAGGGCCGCTCGAGTCTTATGCGTTGCGTCGGGGCGGGACGGAACGAATCACGCGCCGCATCCCGCCGATTGTCGCCGTGCCAACCACCGCCGGCAGCGGGAGCGAGGTTGGCAGGGCCGCGCTGGTGACGTTGGGATCCGGCGACAAGGTGGCAATCCTGAGCCGCTATCTGACACCCGCAGCCGCGGTGTGCGATCCGGAACTGACGCTGACAATGCCGCCTGCCCTGAGCGCCGGCACGGGTATGGACGCGATTTCACATTGCGTGGAGACGTTCTGCAGCACACGATACAACCCCGTTGCCGACGCGATCGCGCTCGACGGACTGCAACGCGGCTGTCGTCACATTGCAACCGTGTTTGGTGACGGTAGAAACAGAGAGGCGAGGAAGGGGATGATGATGTGCGCGTTGCAGGGCGGTCTCGCGTTTCAGAAGAGCCTCGGCGCCGTGCACAGCCTGAGCCATCCGTTGGGGTCGCTGGACAGATCATTGCATCACGGTACGCTCAACGGCCTGTTTCTTCCCGCCGTCCTGAGGTTCAATGCCGATTATTGCGCTGACAGACTCGACGCGATGGCGCGGCGGCTGCGCCTGAAGAAGGGGTCCGATATGCCGGAATATTTCGAGGCGTTGAACAGGCAGTTGGGCATACCGGAGTCGTTGTCGGACCTGGGTGTGACCCGGGAAGTTCTGGAACCGCTCGCGGCGAAGGCGGCGGCGGACCATTGCAGCCCCACAAACCCGAGGCCGCTGGATGAAGCCGCGTGCCGGATGCTCTATCTGTCCGTTTTGTAGGAGGTTTTATGTCAAGCTTGACACAGGTGGGCGAAACCGGTTTGAAAGAGGCGTTCGATCTTGACGGATACGTGATATTGAAGTCGTTCCTGTCATCGAACGTTATCGAAGGGGTAAGAGACGAGCTGAACGTTCTGGTTGACCGCCAGGCGGAGCGGTTGACGGCGGCGGGCAGAATTACGGATACCTTCCAACGTGCGCCGTTCGAAACCCGCATCGCGAGGTTGTTCGAACACTGCATGGACCTGGCGCCTACGTCATTCCGGCCCGAACTGCACGGACCCAGGCTGTTCGATCTGTTTTTTCACCCCTGCCTTCTGGATGTTGCAGAATTGCTCCTCGGCCCGGAGATCAGGTTGTATCCGAATTATACGGCGCGCCCTAAATTTCCTGAGTGGAAGGGAACGCTCGTGCTGTGGCATCAGGACGGGGGATACACGGCGCAGGCTGCCGAGGGCGTCGAGACTCTGAGGATGTTGAACGTCTGGGCGCCCCTCGTGCCCGCCACGGAGGAAAACGGCTGTATGCAGTTTGTGCCCGGTACGCACAAACTGGGTGTCGTGCCTCACGAAAAGCGGGAATATTACCTGGAGATCGCACAGGAGGAGCTGGACTTGTGTCTGGGGCAGGCCGTCTCCATCGAAGTGGACCCCGGCGACGTGGTCCTGTTCCACAACCTCATGTTCCATTGCGGACTCCCCAACAGGACCCGCACGGTGCGCTGGAGCATGGACTGGCGGTACCAGGACGCGACTCAGCCTACAATGCGTTCGCACAAGGGGCATCTGGCCAGGAGCGGTAGGGATCCGCGAGGCGTCGTCGGAAACCGGAGGGATTGGGCGGAACGGGAATTCCAATAGGCGGTGCGGCGAACCCGCGGCCGCCTTTAGCGTTGATCGGGCCGGACTGTACGATGTTGCGAAAATTCGCCGGCCGGCGCAAGATATCCGGTCTACGGTACGGAAGGGTTTTTTTTATGGACGAGGCCGCCCGTCAGCACCTACATCCCCCGGATTGCGTCATATATAGAAAGCACGAAACCGGCGCCGGTGGTGAGGAGAAGGAGCAGGGCGACCACCACGGTGAGACGGCCCTCGCGCCAGCGTGCGGACGAGACGAGGAGCCGTGAAGCGATCCAACCCCCGGCGAATCCGCCGAAGTGAGCCCAGTTGTTGACACCGTGCATGAGAAAACCGAAAACGAACAGCATGATAGCCCACTGCCATATCTGACGCGTCATCAGCGCGGCGAATCCGGTCTTCTGGCTTCGTCCGTAGACAATGAGGGCGGCCAGGAGTCCGAAAATCGACCCTGAGGCTCCGAGCGTCGGGTAGCCGGATGCGACGTTGGAAAGGAGAAAACCAACGACGCCGCCCGTCGTGAAGATGATGAAATACCGCGCCGGACCGTAGAGATTGCCGACTTCCGGGCCCAGTTGCCGGATCCACAGCACGTTGAAGAGGATATGCAGCAAACCGCCGTGCAGGTAGATGGCCGTGAACAGCGTCCACCACGGCGCATTTCCGTACGTCAGGCCCAGGACGATCGTGGGACCCTGACCTGGCGAGAGCATGCTGAAAAAGCCGCCGCGCATGGACAGCGCGGCATCCAGGTCAAGGAGTAGACTCAGCACATAGAGTGCAATGCACGCGGTGGGAATCAGCGTGAGAACGTCGATTTTCGATCCGAAAAGCCGACTGAGGGCGGGGCCGAACCCCCAGAGGCCCGGTCGGTAGGTGCCGCAGTACGGGCACTTTTTTTCTTCGGTGCTGATCAGGTTCCTGCATCCCGGGCAGACCATCGACGTCTGAGGCATAACGACCCTCTGTTCAAGTTGGGACCTGCCGTCTTGCCGCCGGTGCGAGGGCGGGGCGATTGGCCGCCCAGTTCCCGATAATCTGCGAAAGGCCCGCCAGAAACCGCTCCATTTCCGATTCCGATGTGCTTCCCATTGCGGCAATCCGAATTGCGGTATCCCGCATCGGACCATATCCCGGCGCGATCTGTACATTCAGCAGGTTCTTCGCCGCATGGACGAATTCCGGAGCCGGGATTGAATCGGGCATCAGGATAGTGGTGACCGTGGGGCTGTAGAATGCCGGTTGCGCAAGCAGATCCAGGCCGTGTTTTCCTGCCCAGTCCCTCTGCATTCGCGCGAGATTCCTGTGTCGCTCAAAGCGGCCTTCGCCTTCATCCAGCATCTCCTCGAGGCGGGCGATCAGACAACGCAACACGAGGTCGGATACGGTTACGGGTGTTTGCCCGTCAGCGGCTCGGGCGTGCCATTCGATCAGGTCCAGCACGTATCCTCGCCGAGGGGTGTTTTTCGCGGCCTCAATTGCCCGTTCGGAGACGATCATCACCGAACCGATGGCGGGAATCGCGAAGTCTTTCTGCAGGCTCCAAAGATAGTAGTCCGGTCGCATCGAACCAATGTCAACTTCAACCGCACCGGCGATACTCACGCCGTCGACGGAGACAAGCATTTCCGGCGCCAGCCGACGCGCATCCTCGCAGAGGGCGTCGACAGGAAGCATCACGCCGGTCGCGGTTTCGTTGTGTGTCAGCAGCGCGACGTCGTACCCTCTTCGCAACGCGTTCTGCCACGTCCCCGATTGGAGACCGTGGCCCCAGGTCACGTTCAGGACGTCGATTGAGCGGTCCAGCCGCTCAAAGACATCTGCCCAGCGGGCGGAGAATGCGCCCATATCCAGGCCAAGGGCGCCGTAGCCGGTTGGCGTGTTGACGGCGATCATCTCCCAATTGTAGCTGGCAGTGTGTCCGAAGACGAGTGGCGTGAATCCTTCCGGGATGTGGAATGCGTCGCGAAGGAGCGATACCGCACTGGCGTAGACGTTCCTAAAATCGGCCGAACGGTGGGAATACGTGGCCCGGTAGGTTCTGAGGACACGTTCGACCGCAGGTGTGAGTGTGTGAGGTCCGGGCGTCCAGAGGGCGGTGTCTGGCAGGCGATGGCGTCTGAACCCGTCGTGCCCTTCAGAATTCATCTGATCGCCTCGGGGAAAGGAAACCATCCGGGGGTACCCTGCGCGCGGGCACCGGGACGATACGCGCCAACAAGAGCGCCCGTTAAACGGCCAGGTTTAACGGGCTTTCGCGTACTGTATTGAATGGAGCGGGAAACGGGACTCGAACCCGCGACCCCAACCTTGGCAAGGTTCTGCTCTACCACTGAGCTATTCCCGCACCCGAGCGAACCCGCCGGCTGACCGGCAGGCCC
>JAAXHE010000208.1 GCA_012271065.1 Candidatus Latescibacterota bacterium | reverse complement strand
TGCGCGCCCCTCGCGCCTCATAACCGTCACTTTTTCGCTCGCGCTCGGGAACTCGCCGGGAATTCTAACACAGCTTCCCAATTAACGGCGCCGGAAAGGAATTGATGGGTCTTCTTCATTTATACCGCACGCCGTACCTCTCACGGACGCAGACGGACACCCTGCTCAATCAGGTCAGGCAGAGCATCTTTCACAAAGTCGCGAGGCTTGAAACCGAAGCCTGCTTCAATGTCGAACTGAA
Organism: Candidatus Latescibacterota bacterium; assembly: GCA_012271065.1. Next base: position 33,802 of record JAAXHE010000208.1, on the reverse strand, counting down.
CGGGACGTTAACCGCAGAAGAACATAAGCGGCTCGCCTGGCTTCTGGGCGAGACCTTCGAACCGGAAAAGCTCGCCGCGACGCCGTTTCTGGATGGGGAGGGTACGTTGGTAGAGGTTGGACCGCGCCTGAACTTCAGTACGGCCTGGTCCACGAATGCCGTATCGGTCTGCCAGGCGTGCGGCCTGACGGGAATTACACGCATCGAACGATCCAGGCGTTATCTGGTCCGGCCCGGCCTGACCCGGGACCAGAAAATCTCGTTTCTGGATACAGTCCACGACCGCATGACCGAGTGCGAGTACGCCTCGCCTCTGTCGTCCTTCGAGACCGGCGCAGAACCGGAGCCCGTGTCGGAGATTCCGCTCATCCAGGAGGGAAGGGCCGCGCTGGAACACGTCAACAATACCATGGGCCTGGCCTTCGACGAATGGGACCTCGACTATTACACGGATCTCTTTCTGGACCACTTCCGGCGAAATCCCACGAACGTGGAATGTTTCGACATCGCCCAGTCCAACAGCGAACACTCCCGGCACTGGTTTTTCCGTGGCCGGCTGACGATCGACGGCGATGAAATGCCGGCCCATCTCATGGACATGATCCAGCAGCCGCTCAGGGCAAATCCCGGCAACAGCAGCATCGCGTTCAGGGACAACGCCAGCGGTATAAAGGGTTATCCCACGAGAACCATCCTGCCCGTCAGGCCCGGGGAGCCAAGCCCGTTCGCCGCTTCCGCACGGGACTACGATATCATCTTTACCGCTGAAACGCACAATTTTCCCACCGGAGTCGCGCCGTTCCCGGGTGCGGAAACCGGTACCGGCGGCCGTATCCGGGACGTGCATGCCGCCGGTCGCGGCTCTCTGGTTGTCGCCGGCACCGCAGCCTACTGTGTTGGAAATCTCCGTATACCCGGCTATGAGATGCCCTGGGAGGACCGGGCGTTCGAATATTCCGATAATTTCGCGTCGCCACTGCGGATCGAGATAGAAGCCAGCAACGGCGCATCCGACTACGGAAACAAATTTGGTGAACCGCTCATCCAGGGCTATACGCGCGCCTTCGGTCTGCGACTGCCGAACGGTGAGCGCCGCGAGTGGATCAAACCCATCATGTTCACCGGGGGCATCGGCCAGATCGATGCCCGGCACACGACGAAGGGAAGCCCCGAGAAGAAGATGTGGGTGGTCAAACTCGGAGGTCCCGCATACCGTATCGGGATGGGAGGTGGAGCGGCTTCGTCGATGGTGCAGGGCGAGAATACGGCGGAACTGGACTTCAACGCCGTGCAGCGAGGCGATGCGGAAATGGAGCAGAAGGTAAACAGGGTAATCCGCGCCTGCGTTGAAATGGGCGAAGAGAACCCCATCGTCAGCATCCACGACCAGGGGGCAGGCGGAAACTGCAACGTGCTCAAGGAAATCGTGGCGCCGGAAGGCGCCCGCATCCAGGTTCGCGAGCTGCCCGTCGGCGACCGGTCGCTATCCGTGCTGGAGATCTGGGGCGCCGAATACCAGGAAAACGACGCCCTGCTTCTGCATCACCGACACGAGATGGCCTTCAGGGCCCTGTGCCGACGGGAAAAGATCGAGGCGGCGTTTGTGGGACACGTAACCGGAAACGGAAGAATTGTCCTCCACGACGAAAAAGACAACACCACGCCGGTTGACCTGGAATTGGACAAAGTGCTGGGCGACATGCCGCGCAAGAACTTCGAATTGTATCGCAAACAACCCGAATTGACGCCACTCGAACTACCGGAGGACATCACAGCGGGATCCGCGTTGAAGAGGGTACTGCGCCTCGTGTCGGTTGGCTCCAAGCGATTTCTGACCAACAAGGTGGACCGGAGCGTCACGGGCCTTGTTGCACGGCAGCAATGCGCGGGTCCGCTTCAGCTCACGGTCTCGGACGTCGCCGTGATCGCACAAAGCCATTTCGGAATTACCGGCGCCGCCACGTCCATCGGGGAGCAGCCGGTAATCGGTCTGCTGGATCCGGAAGCGATGGCCCGGATGACCGTCGGAGAGGCGCTGACGAATCTGGTATGGGCGCGGGTTAGCGCGCTGGAAGACGTCAAGTGCTCCGGAAACTGGATGTGGGCCGCGAAACTGCCGGGCGAAGGCGCCGCGCTATACGATGCAGCCAGCTCCCTGGTGGAGATCATGCTTGACCTGGGAATCGCCATAGACGGCGGGAAGGACAGTCTCTCCATGGCCGCGCTGGCGCCCGGACCCGATGGGTACGACGAGACCGTAACCGCACCGGGCGCCCTGGTTGTTTCGGCCTATGTCACCAGTCCGGACGTCACGAAGGTAGTCACGCCCGACCTGAAACTCCCTGATGAGGGACGCCTGCTGTTTATCGACCTTTCGGGAGGGCGGACCCGCCTGGGCGGCTCCGCCCTCGCCCAGGTGTACAGCCAGATCGGCGATACACCGCCCGACGTGGACGATCCCGGATTGCTGAAACGCGCGTTCAATGCCATCCAACAGCTCATCGCCGAAGACAACGTGGCCGCGGGCCACGACCGGAGCGACGGCGGCATCGTCACCTGTCTGCTTGAAATGGCTTTTTCGGGGAATTGCGGCGTCAGCATCGATCTGCCGACAACGTCAGATCCGATCGCGTCGCTGTTCGCCGAGGAGATGGGCCTGGTATTCGAAGTGCACGCCGGGAAAACGCCACACGTTCTCCAGACACTCGAGGAAACAGACGTGCCCTGTATTCCCATTGGTAGAACCACGGCGGAAACTTCCGTACGTATCGCCGTAAACGGCAGGACCGTTCTCGACGACGACGTGGCGAATCTGCGTGACCTTTGGGAGGAAACGAGCTACCGTCTCGATCGACTCCAGGCAGACCCGCAGTGTGTGGAACAGGAACGCCTCTCGCTGAGGCAGCGCACGACGCCCGCGTACACGCTTCCGTTCACGCCTTCACCGACCGCGCCCGAAATACTGGAGGCCCGGAGGAAGATTCCGGTTGCCATCCTACGTGAGGAGGGCAGCAACGGCGACCGTGAGATGGCCTCGGCGTTCCATGCGGCGGGCATGGAACCCTGGGACGTGACCATGTCCGATCTCCACGCCGACCGGGTCCGGCTGGACGCCTTTCGCGGCATCGCCTTCGTGGGTGGTTTCAGTTATGCGGACGTCCTCGACTCCGCCAAGGGATGGGCGGGAGTCATCCGGTTCAATCCGGGTCTGCGGGATCAATTTCAGTCGTTCCACGAACGCCCTGATACGTTCAGTCTGGGCGTTTGCAACGGCTGCCAGCTGTTGGCCCTTCTGGGATGGGTACCCCGGCCGGAAAACGGGACCAGGACTCAACCGCGCTTTATCCAGAATACATCGGGGCGTTTCGAGTCACGCTTCGTCACGGTACAGGTCCAGGAGAGTCCGGCGGTGATGCTCAGGAACATGGCGGGGGCTTCACTGGGTATATGGATTGCTCACGGCGAAGGCAGGATACATTTCCCCGATCCGAACACGCTGGACATGGTCATTCAGAACAGCCTGGCGCCCGTCCGTTACGTCGACGACGGGAATCACATCAGCGAAGTCTATCCGTACAACCCAAACGGCTCGCCTCATGGCATCGCAGCCCTCTGTTCCCCTGACGGACGCCACCTGGCGATGATGCCGCATCCCGAACGGACGTTTCTGAAGTGGCAATGGGGCTGGATGCCGGAATCCTGGAAGCATTCCCTGGACGCTTCGCCCTGGCTGCGGCTCTTCCAGAACGCCCGGGAATGGTGCGAGGAAACGTAGGCCAAGACCGGGAGGCGCGATGGCTGCAACGGTTCTGGATGGCAAAAGGCTTGCCGGGCAGATCGAGGACGAATTGAAGCAGAGGGTGGCGCACATCAGGAGAAGCACAGGCGGGGGAATCCCTGTCCTGGCAACGATTCTGGTTGGAGACGACCCCGCTTCGGCCACCTACGTGCGCATGAAGAGAAACGCCTGCAAGCGGGTGGGCATGGATTCAGTGAGGGTCCTGCTGCCGGAAGAAACCAAGACGCGCGAACTCCTTGCCGAGATCGACAAGCTCAACGACGATCCTCGCGTGCATGGAATCCTCCTGCAGCACCCGGTTCCCGACCATGTCGACGAAAGGGCGTGCTTCGACCGAATCTCGACCGGGAAGGACGTTGATGGCGTTACGGCGCACGGCTTCGGGCTGATGGCAATGGGCGCGTCCGCCTACGGGGCCGCGACACCTGCGGGCATTATGAAGCTCCTGTCGCACTACCAGGTCCCGCTGGAGGGCAGAAACGCAGTAGTCGTGGGCAGAAGTCCGATTCTGGGCAAGCCGATGGCCATGATGCTGCTGAATGCAAACGCCACCGTAACCATCTGTCATTCCAGAACCCGGAATCTGCCCGGAATTGTGCGCATGGCCGACATCGTCGTCGGCGCTGTAGGTAAGCGGGAATTCATCAGGGCCGACTGGATCGCGGACAACGCCGTAATCATAGACGCGGGCTACCATCCCGGCCCCGTGGGAGACGTGGAACTCTCCGAAGTCATTCACCGATGTGCGGCCTACACGCCGGTACCAGGTGGCGTCGGTCCCATGACCATTGCCACGCTGATCGCCCAGACAGTGGAATCCGCGGAAGAGGATGCCGCCGGATCCGGCCCCGCACCGGCGAACGAACGCCGATGACGGCTGGTAGCCAACCGGACACGGAGACCTCACCCGCCCGAATGCCCCTGCTCCAGCATTCGAATCACCAGAAGCGTGATATCGTCCGTTTGAGACGCATTCCCCTTGAAACGATACACGTCTTCGAGGATCACCGAGACCAGATCCGCCGCGCTCACCTCGATATGCGCTCTGACCGTTTGCTCAAGCCGGTCGTTCTCATAAAACTCGCCCGCGACGTTCCTCATGTCGGTCACACCATCGCTGTAGAACACCAGCAAGTCGTCCGGCGCGACCTGTATGGTGGCTTCGGCGCGCCCGCCGGGGCTTCCAGGAGGCAGTACCATACCCAGTGGTAAGGACGGCAACGGAATCTCCCGCAATTCCTGAGTCCTGGCGCAATAGTGGTACGGGAAGGGATGAGCGGCATTAATCAGATGCACGCGTTGTGTCTCAAGATCGAGCGTACCGAGACAGCATGTGACAAAGCTGGCCTCATCCATCTGCTCCCTCAGATCTTCGTCCAGCCGCATCGCGACCTCGTCCAGCGGCCTCCTGCCTCGAAATTCGTATCGGAAAATACCGCTCAATTGCATGGCGCGAACCGCCGCCTCCATCGCCTTTCCCGACACGTCCGCAGCGCCGAAACCCAGCTTCCGGCGAGCTTCGTCCAGCCAGAAATAATTGAAATAGTCCCCGCCGACGTGGTTCGCCGGCGCACAGACCCCGGCGATTTCAAACGTGTCGGCCCGGATCGGAACCGTTGGCAGCAGACCCATCTGCATCCTGTGCGCCTGCTGCAACTCCGATTCCAATTCGTGAATCAGTCGTGCCTGAGCCTCCTTCCACCGCCGATGCCGGTGCAGCGCGTAGCCGGATGATACGCAAAGGGCCACGAACGAGAACACGCTGAGCGCGACGAACCATGGCCGTTGCCAGACCGGCGCCAGAACCGTGAAGGTGTGGCGCGCCGGCGTCGCATCGACATTGAATCCCCGGTCCATCGCGCGCACCTCGAAGGTGTGCGGTCCCGGAACCATCCTGCCGACAAACGCCTGATCTTCGCTCGAAAACGTCGACCAGTCGCCGCCGTCCACCCGCCAGGCGTATTTCAGACCCTGTGGCGGGGTCTGCTTCCATGCGTCCCGACCCGAGAATTTGAACAGTGCGCTCTGGTAGGGCGCCACCTCTCTGGACGGCATGGAAAGCGTGGTTTCAGGCGCATCGGTGTCCGGCGAATAGCATCCCAGTCCCTTATCCGTCGCAAACCAGAACCTGCCCAGCCGGTCCTGCGCCACATCCCACACCCTGGCGCCCGGAAGGCCGTTGCTCGTGGTGTACCGCGTCCAGGTCACGCCATCGGTCTGAACGGCGCCGACAACAAGGGTGGCCAGCCAGAGTATGCCGTCGTCATCCACGAAGAGTCGATGCGCCCCGCCGAAAACGGTTTGGTCACCGGTTGGTACGGGCTTCCACCCTCCCTGATGGTACCGAAACATCCCGGTGAAGCGCGTCGCGGCCCAGACGGTGCCCCGGGCCTCCTCCAGCGCGACGACCGGCTCGCCCGGCAACCCGCCGGCCGTATCGAAAACCTCGCGTTCGCCGTCTCTTTCCATAACGATACCGCCATTGGCGGCAAACCAGAGAACGCCATCGTCTGACTCGTACACAGCGCTCACTCTGAGTGAATCCTCCGGCGCATGCGCTTCCCATTGCGCGCCGTCGAAGCGGAACAGCCCGACTCCCGTGCCTGCCCACACGCCGCCGGTGCGCGCGGGAAAGATCGAGAGAATCCGGGACCCCGGACCGGACAGGGGCAATGCGAACTCCTTCCAATAGACCCCGTCGAACCGCAGCACGCTTCGATGGGCGGCGGCCCAGAGCGTACCGCCATGTCCCTTTCTCAACGCCACGATTCGCCCGGGCCTGCGGCGACCGGTCCTGCCGATCCGGTACGCCTCGTTCCAACCGGTTCCGTCGTATTCGTAGACTCGTTCTCCCGTGGCCGCCCAGAGACGCCCGTCCTCGGTGCGTTCGAGGGCCACCCCACCCCGGTCGTCCGATCCCGCCCAGCGGCTGTGGTGGTCCCAGCTTGTCGCGCCGTATCGCGCAACACCCCACGCCGTTCCCAACCAGACCGCGCCGTCGTTGCTTATACAGACTGACGTCACCAGGTTGCTGGGGAGGCCGTTCTCTTCCGTAAAGACCTGACGAACCCGCCAGTGGCCCTCGGCCGTCGACGCTTCTTCTGATGCCGTGAATCTAACGGCGCCACCGACGGTACCAACCCATATCGATCCATCATGAGCCGACGCGACGGAAAGCACCCGGTCCGCGGGCATTCCGTCCCGGGCATCGAACACCTGCCAATTGGCTCCGTCGTAACGCAACACCCCGCGGTTTTCGGTACCCAGCCAGACGGCGCCGTCGACCGCCTGTGCCATCGCCGTTACCGCTCCGCCTGCCAGTTCGCCGGGTGCGGCGACCTCCACCCATGCATTCTTCGCCGGATCGAACCGGCTCATGCCCCCGCCGCGCCGACCCCTGGAACGCGCCGAAAACGGCACGCCCGGACGCCGGCCCGCGTACGCTGCCCACACCGCACCGTCTTTCAACCGCAACAGGCATTGCACATTATTGGAGGCAAGTCCGTCCTCTTCGTCGATTGTCTTCCATTCATCATCGGCATAGTGGAGTATTCCCATACCTGCGGTGGCAAAACAGAGGCCGCCTCCGGCGACGCCAACGATCGGCCCCACGCGGACGCCCTCGAGATTTCCAGGCAGCATAACCGGCTCCCAGCGGTCGCCGGCCAGACGGGCGATCCGGTTTCCTGGCCGCCCGCGAAGCCCGAATCCCCCGGTGGCCCACATTGTGCCGTTCTCCGCCTCGAACAGCCCACTGAAACTGCCGCCCGCCAATCCGCTTTCTTCAGTGTACGTCTGCCAGGACTGGCCGTCGTATCGGGAAATGCCTCCGCGGGTGGCGAACCACATGGTACCGTCTCTCGCCTGCACAACGGACGTTACGACGTTGTGGGCAAGCCCGTCTTTGTACTGGTAAACCGTCCAATCCATTACCGGTCGTGCATCCGCGCGAGGCGCGACGAACAGCAATAGAACCAGACCGATACACATTCGAGTCATAGCTGCCGACACTCCTCCGCACGTTCGGGACCGGCCTGCGAACATACGGCCGGTACCGGGTTTCCAACCTTCACGAGGACGCGCAAGTCCCACGCAATCCTTCACACGGGTATTCCGACATCCATTGCCCAAATAAAGGGTATTAAAATACGACGGCCGCCTGAGACAGGCGGCCGTCCTCCAAACGCGAGGGTTGCGATGCTCAGAAATCCGCGACCGTATCAGCTTCCTGGATGATGCCTATCACATCGTGCAAGACGTCTACCGGCTTCTGTTCTCCGTCGACCTTGCGAATCACCTCCACAGGATAGTATTCCAGCAGGGGCGCGGTTTCTCTTTCGAATTCCCTCAGTCGTCGCCTGATGACCGCTTCGCTGGCGTCGTCGAGCCGATTCTCCCGCAGCGCACGGCGAAGCGCACGCTCAACCAGTACGTTGTCATCCGCTATATCCAGATAGATGAGCAGATTAAGGTCGATATAGTCAGCCATCATTTCGGCCTGGCGCAGATTGCGCGGAATACCGTCAAGTACGAGTACTTCCTCGTCGGGACGAAAACCACCGTTGTGGATGGCGCCATGGATGTGGTCCAGCCACAGCTGAACGGTGAACTGGTCCGGAACCAACCGGCCCTTGCCGGAGTAGGCCAGGAAGACCTTGCCCAGTTCACTGCCAGGATCAAGAGACCTGAAAACGTCGCCGCAGGCCAAATGGTGGAATCCAGGAATGTTCCCCAGTATTCTTCCCTGCGTGCCCTTGCCCGATCCGGGCGCGCCAACGACCAGAATCGTCCGATGTTTCTCCCGTCGCTCCATCGTTCCGCCGCTCCTTACAGTCCGTTGGTAAAGTCGCTCTGCTGGCGAGGCCGAGCCATTGTGGCCGAAGACANNGCAACGCAGTATTTCGACCGCAAGGGCCGGACGTAGCCCGGATGGGCTTTCTCGACGGGCTGTAAAATTCGTACAGACCCGTGGACCTGGAAGTCGTTTAATTGACGTCGGAGGCTTGCAGCTCTCCCATCTCTGCAATCACCTTTTTCAACTGTTGCAGGTCGCTTCCGGACAATCGGCTTACGGGTCGACGCGGCGGGCCGCCCGCAAATACCCCGTGCGCACCAGCGGCTATGACGTAATCCAGCAGGCGCTCGAGGCCCGCTTCATCCAGCGCTTCGTCGCAGGTCATCGGAGTGACCAGCGCCGGAATCAGCCCGCGCACAAACGTGCTGTCCATTCCCACCCTCGCATGGATTCCACAGTGTTCTTCCACGGGAAAGGCTACGCCAAGCGTATAGTATACGAACCTTCATTGAAGTTGTCAATCCGAACCTGCCAGGAACCATTTGATCTTGACTTTATTCAATAAAGATCTTATTTTTAAGCATCTTAGAGTCAAATGTGGGGCCCAGCACCGAGGTCCTTGTTGTACACGGCGGGGCCGTCCGCAGATGCGGACCCCCGGTATTTTTTCTAAAAATCGCAGGACGCTCAAGTCCAGGCAGCCCAAACAGGAGGAAGTGAGAAGGTACAATGGATCGGCTTTATCTCACAAAAGACGGTTACAACAAGATCCGAACTGAACTGGAACGCCTCAGGACCCGGGAACGGCCATCGGTTATCGAGGCAATCTCCAGAGCCCGGGAGCATGGTGACCTGAGCGAGAACGCGGAATACCATAGCGCCAAGGAACGTCAGATGTTCATCGAGAAGAAAATCGCCGAACTCCAGGACAAACTGGTTCGGTCTGAAATCATCGACGAAAGTCTGATGGACAAGGATAAGGCCTATCTTGGCGCTACCGTCACGTTAAAAGACCGCAAGACCGGCGAACAGATCCGCTATACGCTGGTATCGACCGACGAGGCGGATTTCGAACAGAACAAGATTTCCACGCAATCTCCGGTTGGCCGGGCTCTTCTGGGCAAAGGCGTTGGCGAGCAGGTGGAAGCGAAGGTTCCGGTGGGCACGCTTGCCTATGAGATTCTGGATATCAGCAGGGATTGACATTCGAGCGCGCCAAATTCAATAGCGGGCGAAGATTGCATCCTCTGCCCTGTTTGTTCGGATCCGGCGAAATGCCGAATCGTCAGGCTGATTTTCTTAACCGCGCCACAACCTCACAGTGCGGTGTATGGGGAAACATATCCACAAGCTGCACGTAGTCGGTCTTGTACCCTGAGGACTCGAGCCGGACCAGATCCGCACCCAATGCCTCCGGATTGCACGAAACATATACAATGCGCGCAGGGCGCAGATCACAGATCGCCGATATGGCCTTCAAATGCATACCCGGCCGCGGCGGATCGGTGACCACGGTTTCAAAGCGTTCTCCCTGCTCCCGGATCTGCCACAGGATATCTTCCGCTGTGCCCGCGATGAAACGGCAGTTGGTCACGCCGTTTATCGCGCTGTTGCGAACAGCATCCCGAACCGCCCCCTCACCGGCCTCAATCCCGAGTACATATCCGGCCCTCCGCGACAAATGCAGCGAAATCGCGCCCGTTCCGCAATACACGTCCAGAATCCGGTCATCCGGGCCCGGATCCGCCAATTCCACCACCCGGCGGTAAAGATGCTCGGCCTGGCGGGTGTTGGTCTGGAAGAATGAACCCGGCGAAATCTCGAAGGTGAAATCCCCCAGTGTTTCTCTGACGGTACCCACCCCCGCGAGTACCTCTTCACGGTCACCGACGGCCACCTGAGCTCGCCGCAGATTGACGCTGCGGATGACGCTCTTCACCTCCGGAAACGTCTCCTCCAACATCTTGCCGAGCGACTCCGCCTCGGGAAACGCATCCCCTGATGTCGTAATCACCACCATGGTTTCACCCGTCAGCTTACCCTCGCGTATGGTCAGAAACCGGAGCAGACCCTCATGGCGCTTCAGGTGATATACGGAGAGCGACGCGGCGAAGTCCCGTACGCGTTCGACGATGCGATTGGACGTTTCCGACTGAAGATAACACGCATCCAGGTCGAATACGCGGTCGAAACGCCCCCAGACGTGCAATCCCACCTCCGTACGCCGCTCCGGCGACGAACCGAAGGAGAATACCATCTTGTTCCGGTAGAAGAACGGTTCCGCGGATGGCATCGGCGCGTCCAGTTCTGCATCTATTCCCGCCTCCGTCAGGCAGGTCCGCACCAGATCCTGCTTCAATCGAACCTGGGACTTGTAGGGAATGTCCTGCCACAAACAGCCGCCGCAGAGCCCGAAGTGCGAACAGCGTGCAGGTGACCGCTGAATTTCGGTGGAGAGGAGTTCCTCCAGACTGGCTTCAGCCCGCCGCAACCGGTTCCTGACCTTGCGCACCCGCGCACGAACGCGGTCTCCCGGCACCGCGCCCCGCACAAGCAGGGTGTATCCGCCCAGCCGGCCCAGACCGTTTCCCCGTCGGTCCAGCCGTTCGATGTCAATCTCGATCCGGTCGCCGCGCCTGGGTTTCAGCACGCGTTTCCTCCTCCTTCACGGACGGGCGGACGGCACTCGAAACGGACCACGCTGCAAGATGCCGATCAGACCCTTCTGCTGCACGAATCCATCCACGGAAAACAACACGACGCCCTGTAGACCCTTCCGACGCGCGATCTCAATCTGATCCACCGTGTCGTCGGCCTTCTGATTCCAGACGCCGATCCCGGCGTACAGATTTCCCTTTTTGACACGCTTCCTGGCATCGGTCATCTGGCGTTCGATCTCCGTAGCAGATCCCTTATAGAACATAGGCACGACAAAGTCCACCATCCCGCCGTTACTCCATCCGATCCAGTCCTGTCCATACTGCATGTAAGCGGAATCGATATCGGGCTTTACAGCGGCAGACAACCTGACATCGGGCTTGAGTTTTGTAATCGCCTCCCGCACCCGGCCCACCAGCAGGCTGACCTGTTCGCTGCGCCATTTGTGCCACAGCTTCCTGCCGTCGCTCACATCCGGAGCGGCGCCGGCGCCCGACTCGTTGTCTTGCCCTCCGGCCGGGTCGAAGCCGTAGCGAGCCTTGAACGCGTCTCTCACGGCGGGATTGTAGTCGTAGTGAATATTCGGGTACCGGACGTAATCCATGTGGATGCCGTCGATGTCGTATTCGTCCACGATCTCTTCAATAACCCTGAGCAGATGGTCTCTGACTGCGGGATTACCGGGCGAGAGGAATCTCCCCTCCACCCCGCGTTTGACCAGATCGACGCCGTCGAGCGCAACACGTCCCATATCGATCCCGTCTGCAGACCGCATGAACCATTCCGGGTGCCGAAGAAATATGTGCCGTGGCGACGCCGGCCGCTGCTCTGTCGGTTTCCAGGTAAGGTACATATTCACCCACGCGTGCACTTCCAGACCGGCCCGGCGCCCCTCCGCCACGAGAAGCGCAAGTGGATCGAACTCAGCATCGGTCAGGGATTCCGATCGGGGTACCAAACGACTGCGGTAGAAAGCATCGCCTCTGCCCCGAACCTGAACGAGGATCGCGTTCATCCCGGCGTCGACGGCGATACGCACCACGCGCATGGCCTGCTCACGATCTGTCAGCCAGTGACGAACCACCCACAATCCCCTGAATTCCCCATTCGGCCGACCGGATGCGTCGGCGGCACCCCACCAGAAGCAGAGCGCAAGGCAAAGGCAGACGAGTTTCCCACCGGAAGCGGCTCGGAATACAAAGGGCAAATCGACTGGTCTGTCGATTTGCCCTCTCGTCCCTTTCTTGTAACGGCGCAACAGACTCATTTTTTCTTACGCTCTTGGTCCTCACTCGATTCGCCGGCTTCCTCGGCGTCGCCCTCGCCAGATTGAGCCGAAGGCGGTTCAACCGGCGCGTCCGTGACGTCCCCGGCGGATGCCCCGCTTTCATTACGTAAACCGGAATCGTCATCCGATTCCCCACGTCCGGCAATATCCGCCCTGAATTCCTCCCCGACCATCTCCACCAGACACATTTCGCCGCGATCGCCGCGGCGGGGCCCGAGTTTGAGCAGCCGGAGGTAGCCTCCATTGCGTTCGGAAAACGAAGTTGCGATCTCGTCGAAGAGTTTGGCAACCACACGCTGGTTTCGAATCCGTCGCAGAACCTGTCGCCTGGCGTGTAAATCGCCCCTTTTGGCGAACGTAATCAGGCGCTCCGCCACGCCGCGCAACTCCTTGGCCTTTGCGTGCGTCGTGCGAATTGATCCGTACGTGAACAGAGACGCGGCCATGTTGTTCAACATTGCCCTCTTGTGGCTGGCCGTACGCCCGAGTTTGCGCCCCCTCTTTCCGTGTCTCATAGCCCGTCTTTCGGTTTAAAATTCATCTTCCAGCACCGCGACTTCCTCGGCCCTGGGGGCAATCCCGCTGTATTTCGCTAAATCCATTCCAAATTGAAGGCCCAGCCCTTCCAGGATGGCAGTCAACTCGTTCAGCGACTTGCGGCCGAAATTCCGGAACTTCAGCATTTCCGTCTCGGTCTTCTGGACAAGATCTTCCAGGGTCAGAATATTGGCCGCCTTCAAACAGTTGGCAGAGCGCACAGACAGTTCCAGTTCTTCCACCGGCATCTGCAGAAGCGAGGCCACGCGCTGCATGTCTTCGTCGATGACTTCCTCGTACTCCTCCTCCGGCTCTTCTTCGAAGTGTATGAAGAGCTCAAGATGGTCCTTCAGTATCTTTGCCGCGTGAGACACGGCGTCGTCCGGCCGAACCGCTCCGTTGGTCCAGACTGTCAGCGTGAGCTTGTCGTAGTCCGTCTGCTGCCCCACGCGGGCATTGTCCACCTCGTAATGCACTTTTCTGATGGGAGAAAATGCCGAGTCGAGCATAATTGTATCGGTGGCGGGGTCGGTGACTTTATTCTCTTCGGCCAGCACATAACCCCTGCCTTTGCCCACGATGATTTCCATTTCGAGGTGGCCGTCCTGATCCAGAGATGCGATGTGCTGATCGGGATTCATCACCTCGACGTCGGCGTCCACCTCCAGTTCTTTCGCCGTCAAACTGTCCGGCCCCACTTTGTCGATGCGAAGCAATTTGTCTTCGTCCGAATGAATTCGCAGGTTTACTTCCTTGAGATTCAGGACGATTTCAGTCATGTCTTCGACGACACCCTGTACGACGGAGAACTCGTGCTGCACACCTTCCACCCGGATGGCCTTGACGGCTGCACCTTCAATCGATGAGAGCAATACGCGGCGCAACGCATTGCCGATAGTGGTACCAAACCCACGTTCCAGAGGTTGCACTGTGAACATACCGTAAGAATTGGTGAGGCTATCCTCATCTATCTGCACGGATCTGGGCATCTGGAAGTTCTTAGGCTTCATACAAGAATTCTCCTTGGATCCACTGAAATACAATATGGCAGTCCGTTCCTGCTCAAAAAAGGGCCACTCAACGTCGGGCTGCGGCGGCTATTTCGAGTACAGCTCCACGATGAGTTGCTCTTCGACGGGAGTCGGAATGCCCTCCCTGTTGGGATAATCGAGAACGGCGCCGGTGAGATTGACTTTGTCCAGGGATAGCCACGCTGCCTGTGGCCCCTCACCGACCCGCTTGATGGAGTCGTGAATCAACGCCAACTGGCGGCTCTTTTCCCGCACCTGAATGGTATCGCCGGGCGTGACCTGAAATGAAGGGACGTCCACAATTCGCCCGTTCACCATAATGTGCCGGTGGCGTACCAACTGCCGCGCCGCCTTGTGAGAAGGCGCGAAGCCCATCCGGTGGGTTACATTATCCAGGCGGCTCTCAAGCGTCTGCAGCAGGAGTTCCCCGGTAACGCCTTTACGGCGGGCGGCCTTGTGATAGTAGCCTCGGAACTGATTCTCCAACACACCGTACTGGCGTTTGGCCTTTTGCTTCTCCCTGAGTTGAAGGGCGTATTCCGAAGGCTTGCGGCCCTGCCGCTGCCCGTGCATGCCAGGCGCATAGCTGCGCCTTTCAAACGAGCATTTGTCCAGATAGCAGCGTTCGCCTTTGAGGAATAACTTAACCCCTTCCCGGCGACACAACTTGCAACTCGAATCTGTATACCTTGCCATGCTCTAGACCTCCCCGGTCGGATGCCGCTAAACGCGACGCCGCTTCGGCGGCCGGCAACCGTTGTGCGGAATCGGTGTAACGTCGCGAATCGCCGCAATTTCCAGCCCGGCGCCCTGCAGCGCGCGGACGGCGGCCTCACGGCCGACACCAGGGCCCTTGACCCAAACCTCGACACGTCGCAGCCCTATGGACATCGCCTCTTTTGCCGCGGCTTCCGCGGCCAACTGTGCGGCAAAGGGCGTACTCTTGCGCGAACCCTTGAAACCCACCTTGCCGGTTGTGGACCACGAAATCACGTGCCCGTCCTTGTCGGTCAGGGTAACGATCGTATTGTTGAACGTCGCCTTGATGTGGGCAACGCCCTGTCCATCGACTCGCTTGTTCCTTCGTCTGCCTCTTCTCTGTTCCGGCGGCAAGTGATCGCCTCCTTAACTGATGATTAGTGTTGTGCCTTCTTCCTTTTGGCAATCTGCCCCTTCTTGGGGCCTTTTCGTGTCCGGGCGTTCGTCCGGGTCCGCTGACCGCGCACGGGAAGCCCCCTGCGCCACCGGAGCCCGCGATAGCAGCCGATGTCCATCAGCCGCTTGATATTCATGGCCACTTCGCTCCTGAGATTGCCTTCCACCCGGTATTCCCCCTCGATCACGCTCCGGAGTTTCGTGACGTCTTCCTCGCTCAACGCGTCAACGCGGGTGTCCGGTGAAATCTGCGTCTTCTCAAGGATCCGGTTTGCGGAGCTTCTGCCAATGCCGAATATGTACGTCAGCGCGATTTCTACACGCTTTTCGCGCGGAACATCGACACCTGCGATACGAGCCATGATATCTCCTCCTTCGTTCGGTTTCCGAAGGTCTATCCTTGTCTCTGTTTGTGACTTGGATCGTGTTTGCAAATCACACGGACGACACCCTTGCGGCGAATGATCTTGCAGTGATTGCAGCGTTTCTTGACAGATGCGCGGACCCTCATCGGCTTATCCTTTCGGTCATCTTCGGCCCTTCAGCCTTCCCTTTTTCATAAAGCCGTCGTAGTGCCGCATCAGCAGGTGCGACTCCACGCGCTGCAGCGTGTCCAGCGCTACACCGACGATAATCAGAAGTCCGGTGCCCCCGAAGAAGTCTATCAGCCCGGGATTCACATCGGCCCAACTGATAACAAAAAACGGGAAGACCGCGATCGCCGCGAGAAAAATCGATCCCGGAAGCGTGATTCGGGTCAGGATCCGGTCGATAAAGTCGGATGTGCGTCTACCGGGCCGGATACCTGGAATGAAACCGCCCTGGCGCTTCATATTGTCGGCCAGATCGACCGGATTGAAGACAATTGCGGTATAAAAATAAGCGAAAAAGATGATCATTGCGGAATAGAGTATCCAGTAAGGAAGCGCGTGCAACGTGGTGGCCGGTGAAAACCGGGAGGCCATATCCTGCACCCACTCGTTCATCGGGAAGAAATTGGCCAGAGTGGAAGGCAGAAACATAATGGCCTGGGCGAAAATAATGGGCATTACGCCCGAGGTATTTACCTTTAGCGGAATATGGGTACTCTGGCCCCCATAGACGCGCCGGCCCACAACGCGCTTGGCGTATTGCACCGGAATTTTCCGCGTACCCTGCGTAATGAGCACCACCAGCGCTGTAACCGCGATGATGATGACGACCACGAACAACTCCAGAAGAATGGGCTTGTTGTTGGCCACGAAATCCTGATATTCCTGGATCACGGCCGCGGGCGCACGGGCAATGATTCCAATAAAGATCAGCATCGACATCCCGTTGCCGATACCCCGGTCGTCGATCTGTTCCCCCAACCACATTACAAATACGGTTCCGGCTGTGATGGTCAGAATTGTCAATAACCGAAAGCCCAGACCCGGGTCCGGCACAACCAGCATTCCCGTGATGGGTGAGCGGAGGCTTTCCATAAACAGGCTGACGCCAAACGACTGGGCGGCAGCCAGCGCAACGGTCCCGTAGCGGGTATATTGGGTGATCTTCTTGCGCCCCTCTTCGCCCTCCTTCTGGAGTTTCTGCAGAAACGGGATTACAGCACCCATCAACTGGAGAATGATCGAGGCGCTGATATACGGCATAATGCCAAGCGCGAAGACGGTTGCGCGTCCGAATGCGCCGCCGGCGAACATGTCGTAGAAACCCAGGACGCCTGTTGCAGCGCTGCTGAAATACTCGTCCAGGGCCCTCGGGTCGATGCCGGGAATGGTCACGTACGTGCCAATCCGGAAGACCACCAGAATTCCCAACGTAAACAGGATGCGATTGCGCAGTTCGGGGATTCGAAACGCACTCTGGAAACTCTGAAGCACCACCGCCTCCTCTTCAGATTAATCCGTCCCGGAACCCGCGTCCATCAGGCTGACACTGCCTCCAGCCGCTTCGATCTTCCCAATGGCCGACCGGGAAACCGCGTGCGCCTGTACCTGTATGGCATCGGAGATCTCACCCCGCCCCAGAATCTTCACCGGACGCCGAGCTGACCGGATCAGACCCGTCTGCTTCAGGTTTTCGGGAGTCACCTGTCCGGACAATCCCCGCCTGGCGATATCATCCAGATTGACGACCTGATAGACCACCTTCTGAGGATTATTGAATCCTACTTTGGGCAGTCTGCGTTGCAACGGCATCTGCCCGCCTTCAAACCACGGCCTTATCTTCGCGCCGGAACGCGATTTCTGGCCCTTGTGTCCCTTCCCGCTGGTTTTGCCACAACCCGAACCCACGCCGCAACCCAGCCGCTTACGGCTCTTGACGGCACCCGCGGGAGGCTTGAATTTTCCTGGTTTCATCCTGGGGGTCCTTATAAGTCCGTTGATAAAGTCGCTCTGCAGGCGAGGCTGAAGACGAGGCGCGCGACCGAGTCCCATCCAGCGATTCGGCGAGGGCGCGCAACGCAGGTTTTCGACCGCAAGGGCCTGCCGCGCAGCCCGGATGGGCTTTTTCAACGGGCTGCTACGCTTGAGAGAAAACAATCCGGTTCCTGCGGACCGGTCATGCAGAGATGCATCCCCGGAGTCAGCCGTCCGCCGGTTCCACCTCTACAAGGTGTGCAACCGTGTTGACCATACCGCGGATTTGCGCCGTGTCGTTGTGAACCACACTGTGACGAATACGGTGTATTCCAAGCGCGGCAAGCGTACGCCGCTGCTTTTCATTTCTTGAAATCACACTGCGGACCTGGGTGATTCTCAGCTTTCTGCCGTCGTGAGCCATGCCGCGTTACTCCCGAGCGCCGGTCAATTCCGCCTCATAGACGTTCCGTAGCTGCGCAAACGCACGTGCGTCCCGGAGGCTGGACAGGCCCTGAAGCGTTGCCTTCACCGTATTGTGGGTGTTCTGGGACCCCAGCGATTTGGTCAGCACGTTCTGGACGCCCGCAAGCTCCAGTACCGCTCGAATACCCCCGCCGGCGATCACTCCGGTTCCCGGAGCGGCAGGCCGCAACAGGACGCGGGAAGCGCCAAATACGCCGATGATTTCATGCGGTAGAGTTCCGCTGATTACCGGTATGCGCACCAGTTCCTTTTTCGCGTTTTCAGTTGCTTTTCGGATGGCTTCCGCCACCTCTCCCGCCTTGCCCATTCCGGCGCCGACGTGCCCCTGGCGGTCTCCCACAACCACCATCACGTTGAAAGCGAATCGACGGCCGCCCTTGCGAACGTGTGATACCCTCTTAAGGCTGTTGTTGATAACGATTTCGGTCAGGTCCAAACCGGAAGGATCTATTCGTTTCAAATGGCTACTCCTTTGGACACAACAACCAAACTAAAACAACAGACCGCCTTCTCGCGCGCCGTCGGCCAATGCCTTGATCCGGCCATGATACAGGCGGCCGCCCCGGTCGAATACAACTGTCTTGATCCCGGCTTCCAGCGCCCTTGCTGCCAGGGCGCGGCCAACCTCGCGGCCCTTTTCGCTCTTATTGCCCGAGAGCGTGTCGCGGATTTCCCGGGAATTACTCGAGAGTCCAAGCAGGGACCGCCCCGTTGTGTCGTCGATCAACTGCACTTCAATGTGGTTCAGGCTCCTGCTCACAGCCAATCGGGGCCGTCCGGGCGTACCGCGGATCTTTTTTCTTATCCGCAGGCGACGACGCAGGCGCAGGCTGGCCTTCCGGACCTGTGGGTTTGCCATAAAAATCCGCTCCGTGTCTACGTTACAGCGGCCTTGCCGGCCTTACGACGAACGTACTCGTTAAAGTACCGAATTCCCTTACCCTTGTAAGGCTCGGGAGGACGGACTCTTCGTATGTCGGCTGCCACCTGCCCCACCCGTTCCTTATCAGCGCCACGAACGACAATCGAGGCCTGGGCGGTATCAATTTCGGAGGGAGCCGGTTCGACGTTTATTTCAATACCATCCAGGGGTTCGATGATCACGGGATGGCTGTAGCCGACCAGTAAATCCAGATTCCTGCCCTTCATTTCAGCGCGATACCCCACACCCACGACGACCAGCCGTTTCTCGAATCCATTACGCACGCCTTCAACAGCGTTGGCCAACAACGCGCGTGTGAGGCCCCACACCGCCTTCGACTCCCTGTCTTCAACATCCTCTACCGTTACACGTATCGCGCCGTCTTCCTGCCGGATCCGGGTTAACGGATGGACCCTGACTGTCAGGTCGCCCTTGCTCCCTTTCACCTGCACCCCGTCCGACTCTACGCGAACCTGTACGCCATCCGGCACGGCAATCGGCTGTCTTCCAACGCGTGACACCTGAACTCCTCCCGGTTTACCAGAGGTGACAGAGGACCTCGCCGCCTACCCCGGCCGCACGTGCCTCGCTATCCGTAAGTATGCCCCGTGGCGTGGAAAGTATGGCCACACCCAGGCCGTTGAGCACTCTGGGGATTTCGCCGACACGGACGTAACGACGCAGCCCCGGCCGGCTGATGCGCTCCAGACCCTGTATGGCACTTTCGTCGTCCGAACTGTACTTGAGATACAGGCGGATGAAACCCTGCCGGTCGTCCTCAACGCGGGCGTAGTTGTGGATGAAACCTTTAGACTTCAAAATCCGGGCAATCTCGGCTTTCATCCGGGAACCCGGAATGTCTACCTTCCGGTGCCCTGCACCGGCTGCATTCCGAATACGGGTCAGCATGTCCGCAACCGGATCGGTCATACTCATAGGGCCAACCGCCTCCTGTCTTTCACGACTTCTACCAGCTCGCCTTCGAGACTCCGGGTATCTCACCGAGCAACGCCAGTTCCCTGAAGCAGATCCTGCAGATACCGAACTGCCTCATGTAGCCTCGGGCGCGTCCGCAGCGATGGCAACGATTATACCGACGAACGGCAAACTTCGGTTTCTTGTTTGCTTTTACGATCAACGTTTTTTTTGCCACAGGTATGCTCACTCTCCTGGAATCAGGCCGCTTCGGCAGCCCGGAACGGCATGCCAAAGCGCCTGAGTAATTCAAATGCCTCTTCGTCGGTTCCGGCCGTGGTAACGACGGTTACGTCAAGGCCTCTGACCTGATCGATTTCATCGTAGCTGATTTCCGGAAATATGATCTGCTCACGAACGCCCACGGTATAATTCCCCCGGCCGTCGAAGGCATTGGGGGACAGACCCCTGAAATCTCGCGTGCGCGGTATGGCGAAGGCAAAAAAACGGTCGAGAAATTCGTACATCCGGTCTCTGCGCAGCGTGACGGCGCACCCGACCGGCATGCCTTCGCGCAGTTTGAAATTCGAGACGGATTTCTTGGCCCGACGTATCGACGGGCGCTGCCCAGCGATGATTGACAGGTCCGCGATGGCGCTGTCGATCGCCTTCGGATTCTGGACGGCTTCTCCTAGGCCCATGTTGAGGACGATCTTCTCGAGCCTGGGCGCCTGCATCCTGTTCTTGTAGGCGAAATGTGAAACCATCGCCGGTACGATTTCGCTGTTGTATATCTCATGGAGTCGCGCAGCCATCCAACCCTCGCCGTCAGCTTGCTTCGCTAATCTGTTCGCCGCTCTTGACCGAAAGCCGTATCCGTACGCCGTTCTCCAGTCTCTGCCGGCGTATCCTCGTCGGTTCGTCGGTCTGCGGATCGATCAGCATGAGTTTGGAGATATGTACGGGAGCCTCTTTCTCAATGATTCCGCCCTGCTGGTTCTTGGGTCCGGGCTTGGTATGACGTTTGATGAAATTAACGCCCTCAACCAGCGCACGCGCCTTTTTCGGGAATACTCTCAATACGCGTCCACGTCTCCCCGCGTCCACACCCCCGATGACCTCGACCTGGTCTCCCTTTCGAAGATGAGTTTTCACCATTCGACTCTCCTCGCTGTCGCAAAAATCATACGACTTCCGCTGCCAGAGAAACAATCCGCATGAACCTCCTGTCGCGCAGTTCCCGTGCGATAGGGCCGAAAATGCGGGTCGCCCTGGGTTCTCCTTCGGCGTTGATCAGAACCGCCGCATTGTCGTCGAAACGAATGTAGGAACCGTCGGAACGTCGAGCCTCCTTTTTGGTCCGGACGATGACCGCCCGCGCGACTTCTCCTTTTTTCACAGCGCTGTTGGGCTGGGCGTCCTTTACTGACACCACGATCGTATCGCCAAGGCCGGCATATTTTGTTCGGGACCCGCCCAGCACCCTGAAGCACATGACCCTTCGGGCGCCACTGTTGTCCGCGCAGTTCAAGACTGTCTGTTCCGTTACCATCCGCCGATACTCCCTATTGAACCTTTTCCAGAATCTCGGTGAGTCGCCATCTCTTTGTCTTGCTGATCGGGCGAGTCTCCATAATCAGTACGGTATCGCCGGCATTCGCCGAGTTGTTCTCGTCGTGCGCCGCGAATTTGGAACGACGACGGACCACCTTGCCGTAAAGCGGATGCAGCGTACGCCAGGTGACTTCCACGACGATTGTCTTATTGGCCTGATTGCTCAGCACCCGACCCACAAGGGTCTTTCGACGTCCGCGCGCGTCGGTTTGTGCCATAGTCTAATTTCCTTCCGATCCGGTGGATTCGGCGCCTGCTGCACCGGTCGAGGCGTTCAGGTCCAGTGCGCGCTCCCTCAGTACCGTTCTGATTCGGGCGATGTTCCTCCGGACCGACTTCACCCGGAGCGGATTGTCCAGTTGCTGCGTGACAAGCTGGATTCTCAGGTTTGACAACTCCTCGAGTCTGTCGCCAAGCAACTCATCGACCTCGTCCTGTGTCATCTGACGAATTTCGCTGGCTTTCATTCCTCGGTGTCTCCCCGTTCGATAAACCGGGTCTTTATGGGCATCTTGTGGCCGGCCTTGCGCATGGCTTCCCGGGCGCTCTCCCTCTCAACCCCGTCGATTTCGAACATGATGCGTCCCGGCTTTACGACCGCTACCCAGTATTCGGGATTCCCTTTGCCCTTGCCCATCCGGGTCTCGGCGGGCTTGATCGTAACCGGTTTGTCGGGAAACAGCCGGATCCAAACCTTTCCTCCACGCCCGAGTGCGCGGGTGATGGCGACACGCGCCGCCTCGATCTGCCGGCTGGTGATCCAAGCGGGTTCCAGCGCCTGGAGTGCGAATTCCCCGAAAGCAATCCTGCTCCCCCGGTGCGCCATGCCGCGCATGCGCCCGCGCTGCTGCTTTCGCCACTTTACCCTTTTCGGCATTAACATGGAGTCTGATCCTTACAGATCCTCAGTCCCGATTACTGCGCAGTCCCCCCCGGCGTCCGGCGTTCCACGACCTCGCCGTGACACACCCAGACCTTGACCCCCACCGTACCCGAGGTTGTAAAAGCCGTAGAGGTTGCGTAGTCGATATCGGCTCGAAGCGTATGCAACGGCACTCTGCCGGCGGGTTCCGACTTTTCGATTCGCGCCATTTCCGCACCGCCCAAACGCCCGCCGCAGACTATCTTGATGCCGTCGGCGCCCATGCGCATCGCCGAAGCGATCGCCTTTTTCATCGCCCGGCGAAACGATACGCGCTGCTCCAGCTGTCGCGAAATATTGTCGGCAACCAGCTGCGCATTCAGTTCCGGCCGCTTGATCTCCTGAATATTAATGTAGATCTCTTTCCCGGTGATGTGTTTCAGCTCGTCCCTGAGCTTGTCGACCTCTTGCCCCTTACGACCGATCACGATACCGGGACGCGCGGTATGCACCGAAATAGTTACCCGTTTCGGCGCGCGCTCTATTTCGATTTGAGACACGCTAGCCCGTTGCAGCCTGCTCTGGATGTAGCGCCGCAACATCAAGTCTTCCTTGAGCAGATCGGCAAAATCCCTTCCGGCAAACCAGCGGGATCGCCAGTCCTTTACGATGCCCAGTCGGAACCCTGTTGGATGTGTTTTCTGGCCCAAAAGAAACCCTCCCGACGGCTAATCGTCGTCCGACACGACCAGCGTGATATGGCTGCAGCGTTTTCGGATAAACCCGGCCGCGCCTCTCGGCATCGGACGGATCCGACGCATGGCGATGGCGCCGTTCACGAAGGCCTCTTGTACATACAGGTCTTCTTCCCGGACCGTAGACGCTTCGCTGTTGGCGGCGTTGGCCACCGCCGACCGGAGTGTTCGCTCAACGAGACGGGCGGCCTTCTTGGGTGTAAACTGAAGGATGTGAAACGCCTCTTCAACCCCTTTACCGCGAACGAGATCGACAACCTGCCGTGCCTTTCGGGGTGAAATCCTGACGTATCTGGAGACTGCCCTGGCCGTCATTGAAATCCTTCCCTGAAAAAACAGCCGCCCCGCCGGCGGGAATGGCGGGGACTGTGAAGGCCTGTCGCCGCTACTTCAGCCCCGTCGAACGCTCGGTGAGGCTCCCCGTGTGCCCCCGAAATGTGCGTGTAGGGGCGAATTCACCCAGCTTGTGACCCACCATATTCTCCGTGATGTACACGGGAATGAACTTGTTACCGTTGTGTACAGCCAGCGTATGACCGACGAATTCCGGTGAAATGGTCGAACGGCGTGCCCACGTCTGAATCACGCGCTTATTGCCCGACTTGTTCATCCCCTCTATCTTCTCCTGAAGACCCGGATCCACGAAGGGGCCTTTTTTCAGCGACCGTGCCATTCAATCCTCGCTGGGGCTTGTCATCCAGTTGAAAAAGCCCATCCGGGCCGTGGCCTGCTCTCGCCTGCAGAGCGACCTTGTCAACGGACTGCTATCTCTTTCGTTGCCTTCTCACGATCAGTCTGTTGGACTGTTTCTTGCGTTTTCTCGTCTTGTATCCCTTCGTGGGTACCCCCCAGGGCGTTACCGGGTGTCCGCCGCCCGAGGCGCGCCCTTCCCCGCCTCCGTGCGGATGATCGATGGGATTCATCGCCACTCCCCTGACGGACGGGCGCTTTCCGAGCCACCTGCTGCGACCCGCCTTACCCAGAACGACGTTTTCGTGTTCCTGATTACCCACCTGGCCCACCGTGGCATAGCAGGTCACCGGTACCAGGCGGACCTCGCCGGAAGGCAGCCGTAATTGCGCGAATTTGCCCTCTTTGGCCATAATCTGAATTTCGGCGCCGGCCGAACGACCCAGTTGTCCGCCCTTTCCGGGCTGCAATTCGACATTGTGCACGTGCGTTCCCTGCGGGATGTTCTCGAGAGGCAGCGCGTTGCCGGGCCGCACGTCGGCACCGGGGCCGGCTTCCACCTGAGCGCCAACTCTCAGACCCGAAGGCGCGAGAATATAGCGCTTCTCGCCGTCTGCATAGTGGAGCAGCGCAATTCTGGCGGAGCGATTCGGATCGTACTCGATGGAATAAACATTGGCCGGTACACCGAGTTTATTGCGCTTGAAATCAATAACCCTGTAATGCCGGCGATGTCCACCGCCGCGGCGCCGACTCGTGATACGGCCCATATTGTTTCGTCCACCGCTCTTCCGGTTCGCCTCGACAAGCGATTTTTCGGGTTC
The DNA here is from genome assembly GCA_012271065.1 of Candidatus Latescibacterota bacterium. Next base: position 9,126 of record JAAXHE010000208.1, on the reverse strand, counting down.
AGCCCGGGTAATCTCCTCAAACGAGGAGACGGTCTTGAACCGCAGCGACGGTGTGAACGGTCGGAACGATTTGACTGGCATCGATCAGGATTCTCCGAAAAAGTCAATGGCGTCGCCGGGTGCAAGGGTGACAATCGCCTTTTTCCAGCTTGCTCGGCGGCCCTGAAACCGCCCCATTCTCTTCAGCTTTCCGGCGACTGCCGACGTATTGACGCTGAGTACCTTGACGTCGAACAACGTCTCGGCAGCCTTCTTGATTTCCAGCTTATTGGCGTCGACACGAACCTCAAAAACGAACTTGTTGTGATCTTCCTGAAGTTCGGATGCCCTTTCGGTGATCAGCGGCCTGCGGATGATATCTCTGATGTCTTTTTTCACGTCGACCCCCAGATATCCTGCAGCCTTCCCAGGGATTCCTGTGTGAAGACGACCGCATCCGCGTTGACGACGTCGTACGTTGAGACCTGGGCTACGGGCAGAACCTGGACGCCGGATAGATTCCGGCATGATTTCAGTACGTTCGGAGCGGCTTCCGGTGTGAGAAGCAGAACTTTTCGATCGTCGATCTCTATGGCCCGCGTCAGTTCCGCCACACGTTTCGTTCTGGGTGCTTCGAATGTCAAGTCTTCCACAACTTTGATCCCGCCGTCAGGAACCTTCAGGGCGAGTGCCGATTTCAACGCAAGTCGCCGTACCTTTCTCGACGCGCGCTCGCTCAGTTCCCTAGGCCTCGGGCCGTGAGCAACTCCGCCTCCGACACGGATCGGAGACGATGCGCTGCCGGCTCTCGATCTTCCCGTACCTTTTTGTCGATACAATTTCCGTTTGCTGCGCCGGATTTCAGCCCGTGTCTTGGAGTGGGCGTTGCCCTGACGCTGATTTGTCATATACGATTTTACGGTTTGGTAGATGGCATGGTGAGACGGTTCAACTCCGAAGATCGTCTCCGGGAGGTCAACGGATCCAACGACCTCGCCACGGAGGTCTGTTACCTCAACTGACGCCATAACGCGTTCGGTTCCCATTAGTTGCGCTGCTTCTGCACCTTTAAGACGCCGCCATTGGGGCCCGGTACCGCGCCCTTGAGCAGCAAAAGGTTGCGTTCTTTATCCACACGGACGACCATCAGCCCTTTCACGGTTTCCCGGCGATGACCCATATGGCCGGCCATCCGCATCCCCTTGAATACACGGGAAGGATCGGAACTCTGGCCGATGGAACCCGGCGCCCGATGCCGGTCCGACTGCCCGTGGGTCTTAGGGCCGCCTTTGAAATGGTGCCTCTTGACACCGCCCTGAAAGCCCTTGCCTTTGGTACGCCCGGTTACCGAGACGTATTCACCTGGAACGAATATGCCGGAATCGAGGACCTGGCCGACCTCGTACTCCGAGGTGTCGGCTACCCGAAACTCCTTCAGGAAGCGATGCGGACCGGCGCCGGATTTTTTCAAAACGCCAAGATGCGGACGTGTCAAACGCCGCTCCGAAGTGGCGCCGAAGCCGAGCTTCAGTGCGCGATAGCCATCCGAACCATCGTCCTTGACCTGTACGACCGGACAGGGCCCCGCCTGAACCACGGTAATGGGGACGAGGTTGTCGTCCTTGTCGTACGCCTGGGTCATTCCGACTTTTTTTCCGATCAATCCCAACACGTTATTACGCCTTGATTTCGATGTCGATCCCGGCCGGCAGATCCAATTTCATCAGGGCATCTACCGTCTGAGGCGTCGAATTGTGAATATCGATCAAACGTTTATGTACCCGGGTCTCGAACTGCTCCCGGGATTTCTTGTCGATATTGGGGCCCCGAAGCACCGTATACAACGAACGCTTGGTGGGCAATGGGATAGGGCCCGAAATCAGTGCCCCGGTCCGTTTTGCCGTCCGCACGATTTCGTCGACGGACCGATCGAGGGCGAAGTGGTCATAAGCCTTCAATCGAATACGAATCTTCTGTGCCGGCACTGGCCCCTCCGTTAATGTTAGTCCAGGATTTCAGTGACCACGCCCGATCCGATTGTCCGGCCGCCTTCACGTATCGCGAATCGAAGCTGTGGTTCGATGGCGATGGGTTGAGGTGTCAGATCGACGTCCATGGTGATGTTGTCACCCGGCATCACCATTTCCACACCTTCGGGCAGCTGAACCGCGCCCGTGACGTCGGTGGTTCTGAAATAAAACTGCGGTCGGTAACCTGTAAAAAATGGTTTGCTCCGACCGCCCTCTTTTTCCGTGAGTACGTAGACTTCGCCCTTGAACCTGGTATGCGGCGTTACTGACCCGGGTTTGGCGACGACCATACCCCGCTCGAGGTCTTCCTTATCAACGCCCCGCAGCAACAGGCCGACGTTGTCTCCGGTCTCGCCGACGTCCAGCAACTTTCGGAACATCTCGATACCTGTAACCACGGTCGTGCGAGTCTCTCTTATACCAACGACCTCCACTTCTTCGTTGAGATTGACCACGCCCCGCTCGATTCGCCCTGTACCCACCGTGCCACGGCCTGTAATGCTGAAGACGTCTTCGACCGGCATCAGGAAGTCCCGGTCGACGTCGCGCTCCGGTATCGGAATCGCGGTGTCGACGGCTTCCAGCAGTTCCCACACGGATCCACAGGCTTCCGAATCAGGGTCGTCGGCCTCGAGCGCGTGCAGCGCCGAGCCGCGAATCACGGGTACGTCGTCGCCCGGAAAGTCGTAATCGCTGAGAAGCTCGCGCACTTCCAGCTCCACGAGTTCAAGAAGCTCGGGATCGTCAACCATATCGACCTTGTTCATGTAGACGACGATAGACGGCACGTTCACCTGCCGGGAGAGCAATATGTGCTCTCTCGTCTGGATCATCGGGCCGTCGGCGGCGCTCACCACCAGGATGGCGCCGTCCATCTGGGCCGCGCCGGTGATCATGTTCTTGACATAGTCGGCGTGGCCGGGACAGTCGACGTGGGCGTAATGCCGGTTCTCGCTTGAATACTCCACGTGCGCGGTATTGATGGTGATTCCGCGTTCACGTTCTTCAGGCGCCTGATCAATCCGATCGAAGGGCATGTAATCGGCCAACCCCTTGGCCGCCAGCGTCTTGGTAATGGCAGCCGTCAAAGTCGTCTTCCCGTGGTCGACGTGCCCGATGGTTCCGATATTGACGTGGGGCTTGCTTCTGTCGAACTTCTCCTTAGCCATTTCGCCTTCCTCCTGTTCAATAGACGTCGCGAAAGTCTATTTGTTTTGCAATCGCAGTCGCCCGCTGTGTGAAATGCAACGTGTCTTCGGATCGCTAGTTTTCGGTGAGTTCCTGTGCGAGCGCCCTGGGCAGCTCCTGGAACCTCGAAAATTCCATTGAATATATCGCACGACCCTGGGTCAGGGAACGCAGCCGCGTGGCATAACCGAACATTTCGGTTAAGGGTACCATTGCCGTTATCACCTGGGCATCCGGCCGGTTCACAATACCCACGATATGCCCGCGGCGGGCGTTCAGATCGCCCATCACATCGCCCATATATTCTTCCGGCACGACGACTTCGACGTCCATCAGGGGTTCCATCAGGTACGGGTCTGCCTTTCTGGCGCCGTCCTTGAAGGCCATGGATGCGGCTACTTTGAACGCCAACTCCGAAGAATCGACGTCGTGGTACGATCCGTCGTACAGCGTGACCTTGACGTCTTCCACTGGATATCCGGCCAATACGCCCGACTGCATGGCCTCCTGAACACCCTGTCTGACCGCGGGGATATATTCGGTTGGTACGGCTCCGCCCACGATCTTGTTTTCAAATACGAGGCCGCTGCCCGGTTCGCCCGGCCCCATCTCCAGCCGGACATGCCCCCACTGTCCCCGGCCGCCCGTCTGTCGGACGAAACGACCCTCCACCTGTACGGTCTTGCGTATCGCCTCCTTAAAGGTCACCTGGGGTTTGCCCACGTTCGCCGCCACGCGGAATTCCCGCATCAGGCGGTCGACGATGATTTCGAGATGCAATTCGCCCATACCCGAAATAATCGTCTGCCCGGTGTCTTCGTCGGCCGAAACGTGGAACGTGGGATCCTCTTCGGACAACTTCCTGAGTGCGGTCCCCAGCTGATCCTGATCCGCCTTGGTTCTGGGCTCAATGGCAACGGACACAACCGGTTTCGCGAAGTCCATCGATTCCAGAATAACCGGATGGTCAGGGTCGCAGAGCGTCTCCCCGGTTGCTGTGGCTTTCAGCCCCACGGCGGCCGCAATGTCTCCTGATACGACTTCGTCGATATCTTCGCGCTTGTTGGCGTGCATCTGCAGTACCCTGCCGATTCGCTCGCGCTTCCCCTTGTTGGAATTCCTAACGTACGAACCGGTCTTCAAACAGCCCGAATAGACCCTGAAATAGGTCAGATGCCCCACATAAGGATCGGTCTTCACCTTGAATGCAAGCGCCGAAAAGGGTTCGTCGTGAGATGGCACCCGGGTTACGTCCGTTCCGTTGTCCGGATCGGTGCCTTTAACCGGCGGAACGTCGAGCGGCGACGGAAGGTAGTCCCGGACGCCGTCGAGCAATCGCTGGACGCCTTTGTTCTTGAACGCCGATCCGCAGAAGACCGGCACGGCATGAACGTTGATGGCAGCCAGGCGAAGCGCCTGCTTGATCTCTTCTTCGGCGATGTGCTCGCCTTCGAGAAATTTCTCCATCAGTGAATCGTCGAAATCGGAGACCGCCTCCAGCATCTGCTCGCGGTAGGTCTGTGCCCGGTCGAGCAGATCCGGGGGAATTTCACTTTCAGTAAAAACCGTACCCAGCGTGTCTTCCTGATAGGAAACCAGTTTCATCTTTACCAGATCGATCAGTCCGGTAAACAACTCGCCCGCACCAACGGGAATCTGGACCGGAACGAAATTCGACGCCAGACGTTTCTTCATCATTTCAAGTACCCGGAAGAAATCCGCGCCCGTGCGGTCCATCTTGTTGACAAAGGCAATCCGCGGCACCCCGTACTTGTCGGCCTGCCGCCACACCGTTTCCGTCTGGGGTTCCACGCCGCCTACGGCACAGAAGATCCCGATGACACCGTCCAGAACCCTGAGCGACCGCTCAACCTCGGCCGTAAAATCCACGTGTCCGGGCGTATCGATGATATTGATCCGATGTCCGTCCCAGAAACAGGTGGTGGCCGCCGAAGTGATGGTAATGCCCCGCTCGCGTTCCTGGTCCATCCAATCCATCGTCGCAGCGCCATCGTGTACTTCGCCCATACGATGCAGCCGTCCCGTATAGTACAGAATCCGCTCGCTGGTTGTCGTCTTACCCGCATCGATATGGGCCATGATGCCGATGTTCCGGATCCGTTCCAGCTGTTCTGTGCGCGACATTTCCTTACCACCTATAGTGTGCGAACGCCCGGTTGGCCTCGGCCATCCGGTGTGTTTCTTCTCTACGCTGCATCGCCCGCCCCCGGCCGTTGGCTGCGTCCATCAATTCAGCCGCCAATCGCTGGGACATGGTTTTCTCGCCTCGACCGCGAGCGAATGTAATCAACCAGCCGATCGAGAGGGAAAGACGCTCATCCGACCGCACTTCAACCGGGACCTGGTAGGTCGTTCCACCCACACGTCGTGACTTCACCTGTATGATCGGTTTGGCGTTTTCGACGGCCTGTTCGAATACTTCCAACCCCGTCTTTTCCGAGCGTTCGGCAATCAGGTCGAGCGCGCGGTACAGGATTTTTTCGCCGATGCTCTTCTTGCCCTTCCGAAAAAGGCTGTTTACGAACTGCGTCACGAGAACGCTGCCGTATTTTGGATCGGGTGAAAACGCTCTTTTCTCCGCCCGCCTTTTTCTCATAATACCCTCAAAACAAGGGGGACACACCGTCTGCAGCGTGCGCCAGCGTTATCCCCCGATACAGATCCTCGTCATATCGTCCGGATGTCCTATTGAGGCGTTTTGGCACCGTACTTGGACCGACCCTGTTTTCGGTCGGCGACACCGGTCGTGTCCAGAACGCCGCGGATGATGTGGTACCGGACCGAAGGCAGATCCCGTACCCGACCACCCCGAATGAGTACGACGGAGTGTTCCATGAGATTGTGTCCCTCGCCCGGGATGTAAGCAGTGACCTCCATCCCGTTTGTAAGGCGGACGCGGGCTACCTTCCGCAGGGCGGAGTTGGGCTTCTTCGGGGTCGTGGTATAGACACGCGTGCAGACGCCCCGCTTTTGCGGGCATCCCCGCAAAGCCGGGGCGGACGACCGCTTCGCCTTCAATTTTCTCCCCTTGCGCACCAGCTGGTTGATGGTGGGCAATTCAACCTCCTGTATGGTTCACTTCAAGACCGACGCGACCGAATCCGTCCGCAGCCGGCTCCCGGTGGAGCCGGGAAAATTCGGCCATAGACTTCCATTATACCATTTTATGCCTTGCTTGTCAAGCATTTATCGGCGGAAGTCCGACGTTTTCGAGGCCCTCTTCGGGTTCCTCCTCTCTCTCCTTTTCGAGAGACACCGCCTGGATTTCGCGATACCGCTCCGAACCGGTTCCTGCGGGAATCAGGTGCCCGATGATCACGTTTTCCTTCAATCCGAGCAGACCGTCCATCTTGCCCTGTACGGAGGCCTCCGTCAATACACGCGTGGTCTCCTGGAACGACGCGGCGGAAATAAAGCTGTCGGTCATCAGGGAAGCCCTTGTAATACCCAGCAACACCGGCTGGAATGTCGCCGGATCGCCGCCTTCCGCAATCACCTTGTCGTTCTCGTCCCGGAAACGGAAGCGATCGACCGTTTCTCCCTCCAGGAAATTCGTGTCGCCCGGGTCGGTAACCTGGACCTTCTGCAGCATCTGGCGCACAATGCACTCGATATGCTTGTCGTTGATCCGGACGCCCTGCATACGGTAGACGGCCTGGATTTCGTTCACCAGGTACTCCTGCACCGCCTGGATGCCCTGAATCTGCAGAATGTCGTGTGGATTCACGGACCCCTCCGACAGCTGTTCGCCGGCCTGTACGCGGTCGTTCTCCTGGACTCGGAGGTGTTTTCCGTAGGGAATCGTGTATTTCCGCTCCTCGCCGTCGTCTGACGTGACGATCACCGTCCGGGAACCCCGTACGAGCCCGCCGAAGCTCACGGTACCGTCGATTTCGGTGACCACGGCCGGATCCTTTGGGCGCCGCGCCTCGAAGAGTTCGGCGACGCGGGGCAATCCGCCGGTGATATCCCGAGTCTTGCTGCGTTCGCGCGGAATCTTCGCCAGCGTATCTCCGGCGCCGATCCGGTCCTCGTCGTGCACCACCAGACGAGCGCCAACGGGGATGATGTAATGCCCGACTTCAACTGGAACATCAGAATCGGACTCGTCAAGAATTCGAATTCGCGGCGACAGGGTGCGGTCCCGGTGTTCGGTGACCACCTGCGCAGCCAGACCGGTGGTTTCGTCGGCCTCTTCGCGGTATGTCACGCCCTCGACGAGATCCACGAATTCGACGGTACCCGGCTTGTTGGAGACGATTATATTGTTGTAGGGATCCCATTCGTACAGGACCTGATTTTCGTCGACCTGCTGCTCGTCTTCGACCTTCAACACAGCGCCGTACGGCACATAATAGTGTCCGCCGCGGGGACGGCCCTGGTCGTCCTGTACCTCGAATTCGCCGTTCCTGCCCACCGCAATATGCTGTCCGTCGCTCCGGGTGACTGAATCCATGTTGATAAACTTCACGACGCCGGTCCGTTTCGCGACGATTTCGGCCTGTTCCGCGATTCGGCTGGACGTGCCGCCGATATGGAACGTCCGTAACGTGAGCTGCGTGCCCGGCTCGCCGACACTCTGGGCGGCGATCACCCCGACGGCCTCGCCGATGTCAACGAGTCTTCCTGTGGCGAGGTTGCGTCCGTAGCACTTGGCGCAGATGCCCCGGCGGGATTCGCACGTCAATACAGAGCGTACATTCACCCTTTCCACGCCGGCGTCGGCAATCGTGGCAGCCGATGCCTCGTCCAGAAGCATGCCGCTCCCCACGATTACTTCGCCGCTGATGGGATCGAAAACATCTTCCAGCAGTGTCCGGCCCACAATACGGTCTGCCAGGGGTTCGACCACCTCCTCGCCTTCTTTAAGCGCTTCGAGCTCGATGCCCATAATCGTGCCGCAATCCACTTCGCTTATCACGCCGTCCTGCGCCACATCCACCATTCGACGCGTGAGATAGCCCGCTTCGGCGGTCTTCAGCGCCGTGTCTGCCAGACCCTTTCTTGCGCCGTGCGTTGATATGAAGTACTCGAGTACCGAAAGCCCCTCCTTAAAGGAGGCAACGATGGGCGTTTCGATGATTTCCCCGATCGCTCCGGTGAGTTTCTTCTGAGGCTTGTTCATCAACCCCCGCATCCCGCCCAACTGTTTCACCTGATCGTCGCTGCCGCGGGCGCCGGAGTCCTTCATTATGTAGATCGAGTTGAACCCTTCCTCTGAATGCTCCAGGGCTTCGTTCATCATTTCGGCAATATTGTTGGTCGTGTGCTGCCAGACGTCGATGACCTTGTTGTAACGCTCGCCCTCGGTGATGACGCCGTGGACGTACTGTTGCAGAATACGATCGACCTCGCCCTTCGCCCTGTCGATGAGTTCCTGCTTCTTGGGCGGGACCACGACGTCGTCCATCGAAACCGTCACGCCTGATTGGGTGGCGTAGTCGTAACCCAGGCGCTTCAGGCCGTCGGCGAATTCCACGGTTGCGCGATTGCCGAATCGACGGTGGACGTCGGTGGTTACCTTCTGTATAACGGGCTTGTCCACCATCTGGTTGATATAAGGCATTCCGTCGGGCAGGATCTCGTTGAAGATCACCTGTCCTACGGTGGTGGTCAGAAGCTTGCCGTCGACTCGCAGACGAATGGCTTCGTGGAGGTCGATCTTGCCGTAATCGTGCGCGATCAGTGCCTCGTTGGGACTTCCAAACGCCTTGAGGTGATCCTTGTCCGGCTGCTGGACCATCTTGGTCAGGTAATAACAGCCCATGGCGATGTCCTGAGGGTTGTGCACAATCACAGCGGATCCGTCTGCCGGCTTGAGCATGTTGTTCGCAGACATGATCAGGACGCGGGCTTCGATTTGCGCTTCGAAAGACAAGGGCACGTGGACGGCCATCTGGTCGCCGTC
>JAAXHE010000142.1 GCA_012271065.1 Candidatus Latescibacterota bacterium | reverse complement strand
TGGCGGTGGCCAGCGATGGGACGGTGTATATTGCCGATGCAGGCAACCACCGGGTGCGCAAGGTGGCGACCGACGGGGTCATCACCACGGTCGCGGGAGGGACGTCGACTTCCTTCAACATCTACCAGGACGGCATCCAGGCGACTGCGGCGCGGCTTGTGAATCCCCGTGACGTGGCGGTGGACAGCAGTGGCAATTTCTATATTGCTATGCAGGGTCAAAACAACCAAGGCGCCATCCGCAAGGTCGATACCAGCGGGGTCATCACCACGGTCGCGGGGGGATACACCCGCGGCTTCAGCGGCGACGGCGGGCCGGCGAAGGCAGCCCGGCTTCATGGAGCCACTGGCGTGGCGGTGGACAGCAGCGGCAACGTGTATATCGCCGATCACGAGAACAACCGGATCCGCAAGGTTAATACCAGCGGGATTATCACCACGTTTGCGTCTACGGGGATTTCAGGCCCCCGTGGCCTGGCGGTGGACAGCAACGACAACGTGTACGTTGCCCAGAACCACCAGATCCTGAAGATCGATGGCAGCACGGATCCCCCGACCATCACCACGGTCGCGGGGACGGGGAGCAGCGGCGACAGCGGCGACGGTGGGGCGGCAACCTCAGCCCAGCTGGATGAGCCCTTTGGCGTGGCGATTGACAGTGCTGGCAACATCTACATCGCCGATTCGGGGAACGATCGTGTGCGGAAGGTCGATGTCAGTGTAGACCCGCCGACCATCAATGCGTTCGCGGGAACGGGGGACTATGGTTTCAGCGGAGATGGCATGGCAGCGACCGATGCCGAACTCTACGCTCCCTATGACGTAGCGGTCGACAGCGACGGCAACGTGTACATTGCTTGTTATTTCAATCACCGCATCCGCAAGGTCGATGTCAGCGAGGACCCCCCGACCATCGATACATTCGCGGGGAGCTCCAGTAGCGGCGGCTTCGGCGGGGACGGCGGGGCGGCGAATGCGGCCCGGCTTCACAGCCCCTACGGCGTAGAGGTGGCCAGCGATGGGACGGTGTACATCGCCGATGCGAACAACGGCCGCATCCGGGCCGTGGCGACCGACGGGACGATCAACACGGTGGCGGGAACGGGGATGGGGATCACCTTACCAGGCGTACCCGACGGTAGCCTGGCGACCGTGGCCACTGTCGATTTTCCCAGAAAAGTCGCGGTCTCCAGCACAGGCGACGTGTACATCGCCTGGGCTAACCTGGTGAGCGTACTGACGACAAACGGACCGCCACAGGCGCGCGACACCAGCCCCACCACGCCGACAGGAACTCCGACTACCATCAATGTGCCGGTCTCCGACCCGAACAACGATATGTTGACCGTGATGGTCACCACACCGCCGGCAAACGGCACGGCGACAGTCACCGGCACCACCATCTACTATACGCCGAACACGGGCTTTACCGGTGTTGACACCTTCGAGTACACGGTCTCCGACGGCCAGGGCGGCAGCGCCACGGCAACGGTCAGAGTCAGGGTGGGAGCCGAAGCCGGGGTACCGCCCCCGCCCCTCACGGGCGGTGCAGGCCGGCCTTACAATAATAGGTGCATTAACAGAGTCAAAGATGAACAAAACCAAGAAGGGGAAAATCAACAAAATATGAATGAGGAAAATGTCAGCTGAAATGTGTCAAACAATAGCAATCGTAACAGTAATGTTCTGCCTCAATTATGTAAAACATATGCCTTGAAGAAGAATTGAACAGTGACTTGAACTCTTTAAAATGCCAATTATCAACATGGTACACAAGCATTTCAATTCACTTTTTT
>JAAXHE010000214.1 GCA_012271065.1 Candidatus Latescibacterota bacterium | reverse complement strand
GTCTTAGAAGTCAATAGGTAGTAGGCCCCTTTTTTAATATTGTCAGGGTGGCAATTTAAACGCTTGTCTGGGTGGGAATTACATATGATCTTGACAGTAGGGCCAGGAGGCATATATGATATTTGCTTTTTTCGCGTTCGTAGTTCTTGCAGCTTTTGGTATGTCACTTCTTGTTGTTCCATTGTATACCCGGCGATTCTACAAGGGCTATTCTGCTTATCCTGAACAGAAGTATCGAACCTTTTGGCCTCGATTATGGGCAAGTTATACCGATGGAGTGGTACTCTTTCCAGTTACCTTGATTCTGCAATACTATGTTACACTGGAGGCATCATTCTGGGAGAATATGCGTTGGTTGTTCGTGATCGTCCTAATAGTGAATACTGCTTACTGGTGGGTTTATACGATTTACATGCATGGTCGATTCGGACAAACTGTGGGGAAGCGTTCTACATACGTAAGCGTTGTTGATGCAAAAACCGAGGAACCGATAACTTTCAGACATGCCTTGATCCGAGACAGCATCCCATTGGTTATCCTGGCCCCCTTACTTATTTACGAGTCTTATCGATTCTTAGTGGGATTACCCATTGGCGAGCTGTTGATTGGCACCGAAACTGATACCGAAGCAACGACTTCGCGTGAGATGTGGACGTCTGTCGTTGTACTGGCCTGGTGGGTTGCGGAATGTGTTACTATGCTCACGAACGAAAAGCGCCGTGCGGTACATGATTTTATCGCTGGCACGGTTGTGGTGCGGACGAATATTGAGGAATTTTGAGTGACGTTATATCACTTGAAGTGGATTCGAAGCCGCTTACGCGAAGGGGACGATTCATGGAACTCGCGAAGTTTGAGGACGATACGATAATCTCGGAACAGCTTCTTGTCGAATCCGAGCACGAAGAGAACGTCGATCTGCCAATGGATTCGGGGGACTGGCGGCGGGTGAACGAAGTTCGCGCTGAGGTGTATCTGCCTCCCGACGCAAACGGTCTGCTCTGGTGCCGGTTGACGTCGGGCCATCGCACCGAGGGCATGAGCGAGGACGACGGCTATCTGTTCCACGCCATCGTCTCCCCGCGCGGCGGGAACCTCTGGGAGGGCTGGCGGGAATTCCGGTTTCCCGCGGAGTGTTTCTATACGCAGGGGATTCCTTCCGGTTGGAAAGAGACGCGATCGGCAACGCTGACCGGCCCGCAGGGCAGCCGGTTTCGCAACATTCGCCTGGTAGAGAGAGACGTGACGCCCGGTCCGCGTATGACGGATGAAGCCTTCATCGCCGCACTGAACCCGGACCACCCCGGCCTGAAAATGCTGAAGGACTTGCCGGACGGATCCCTACTGACGGAAGTCGCGAGGTATTTCCGGTCCAGCGGCTTCGACCGGGAACTGGTCCCGACTGAACGGGAGCCGAATGCCGATCCCGATCAGGCCGACCGGGTCCTGGAAGGCAGGGTCCTGGGGCAGGACTGGTCGGCGGCTATCGACTGGGAGGCCAATCCAACGGGCTATATCGAATGGACGCTCGCCATCCACTATCTCCTGTTCCTGAGGCCTGCGATCGACGCGTACTGGGAAACCGGAGACGCAAAATATGCCAAGGGCATCGAGCGATACATCGTGGACTGGATGCGGCGCTGCCCGGTTCCCTACGGGGTTCGCGCCGGAGGATACCCGTGGGGCCATTCGCTGGTGGTGGCCATCCGGCCATTCAGCACGCTCGTGGACGTGTTCCGCGTGCTCTGCGCGTGTCCGGAGACCGATGACGCCACGATCATCGACATGCTCAAGTCCATCTACGAGCATCAGGCCTGTCTGCTGCGTTTCCAGTCCTTCCCGCCCTCGAACAAGACCATTGCCGAGGCACGGACCATTGCCGCGCTGGGCTGCGCTTTCCCAGAATTCAGAGACGCCGCAGTCTGGAGGGAAGAAGGCTATCGCCGGCTGCTGGACGACATGCGCGTGCAGGTGATGCCGGACGGGGCGTCGTATGAACTCACGCCCGGTTACCAGATGAGCATTGCCACGTGGTTCCTCGAATCGTTTCAGGTTGCGCGAAAGTTCAACCATCCGCTCGACCCCGAACTGGAGGCGGGCATTCGATCGATGTTCGACTGGTGCGTGGCCATCACCCGTCCGGACTTCACCCGGCCCTCCGTCTCCGACGCCGGAAGCATGGACTCGAAATATGACGATGCCCTGGCGCACCCGGGGCGCGTACTCGACAATCCGGCCGCGGTGTGGGTGGGCACAGGGGGCCGTGAGGGCGCGCCGCCGGACTATGAATCGGTCGGCCTGCGCGACTCGGGCTATTTCATCATGAGGAGCGGCTGGGACCGGGACGCGCGATATCTCTTCTTCGAGGGGGGTCCTTACGGCCGCTGGCACCAGCACGAAGACAAACTCAGCTTCGAAGTCTACGCCTACGGCACTCCCTTTATCGTGGATCCCGGCATCACGTCGTACTACACCAACCCCTGGACCCGGTTCTATACGACAACGCAGGCCCACAATACCGTCCTTGTGGACGGCCGGCCGCAGGCACGGGGCCGCAACCAGACCATCGAACAGTGGACCCGATCCGCCCGCGATTCGACATTCTGGCATTCGGATGACGATTCCGACGTTGCCGCGGCGAGTTACGACGCGCCATACGCAGATCTGGATGTGGCGGTCCGGCATCGCCGCGCTGTGATTTTCGTCAAACCGGATTATTTCATGGTCTTCGATGAACTGACGGGCGAGGGCAGGCATACGTACGAGGCATTGTTCCACTTCATGCCGTTCCGTCTGCTGACAGATTCCGAAACCGGCGCCGTCCGCACCGGGCGTATGGATGCACCCAACCTGGAGTTGATTCCACTGACCCGGATGACGCCCCGGCTGGTCTGCGGCCAAAACGACCCGGTCCAGGGCTGGCTGGCGGTTAGCGGGCAGGACGTGCCGGCGCCAGTGGCCATATACAGAAGAAGGACGCGGCTCCCGTTCCGTACAGGGTACGTGATATATCCCTTCGGCGCGGACCGCGTCACCGCAGGAATCACGACAGAAACCGAAGGGCGCGCGAACGTGTGGTCCGTCAACGTCGACCACGCCGACGGAAGGCGGGACCGCGTGCGAATGGACTGGGATGACGAGGCAGGACCGGCGTTATTGCGGTGACATCTGTCACGTCAACGGTCTCAGAAATCCGAAAAGGACGGGCACCACTACGGTGTACACGTCCTTTTCTTATTCGATCTCAGACCACACGCTCTCATGTAGATCCGCGTCCAGTCGGCAAAGCCTCAATTCTTCAGCGACCGCAAGGCGGATCAGGACGCGTTGCCCGTCTCAGCCAGATGCGCCTTTCGCGCCTCCTCCACCCGATCGGGCGGTACGGGCCTGGAAAGCCCCACGTAGAACGCCAGGTACCACATGACGAAGATGCCGTAGGCAAGCATCAACAACTGCCAGACCCACAGCGACGGCAGGCCGAACGGGCCCCACGTTGCAGGCGCATTGGGGTCGCCGAACAGCGTATTGCCGACCACGGCAAAGGGCCCGAAACCCACGAGGAACCAGACCGCGGTGAACAGCCAGGCCCAGGGTACGTGCCGGCGCCGCTCCTGCGAAATACCCGAAACCGCCTGGACGAAGCGGTGATGGCTCGCTTTCCTGTCCCGCTCATCCCCGACGTCCGGCCGCAGATACGACACAAGAACGGCAACCAGCATATTGAAGAAAATGCCCCAGCCCGCGCTGTGAATCGTCAGAGGGTACGCGCCCCATGGCGTGTCGCTGATCGTGGAGGCGATGCGGTCCGGCATGAACAGCTTCACGAATCCCATGATCACGGGAAGCACCTCGCTGACCGTGCGGTCGGTAAGCGTAACCGCTGCCAGTCCCGCAACCAGCCCCCACACCACGCCCTTCCTGGTGAAGAACCGGAAATAACAGAGCCCCATCAATGCCGGATACATCTGAAACCCGTAGGCCACGGCGAGTCCGCCCAGCATCACGATAGCCTGCGTGGATTTGGCTGCGACAATCAGCGCGGCAAGCGTTACCAGTATCACGAAAATCCGGCCGTACAACTTCTGCGTGCTGTCCGAAGCATCGGGTGAAACGTAACGCCGGTAGAGGTCCCGGGTCACCATCCCGCTGAACGTGGACATATAGGCCGCCCCGGTGCTCTGCATGGCCCCCAGCGCACACACGGCAAGCAGTCCCACCAGCCACGGATAGTTGTCCGCCAGGAGGTTGATCAACTGGGGCACCAGTTCGGGTCGGCTCACTTTTTCGAAGACCCCGTTGGCCAGCAGCACGTTACCGCCCAGTCCCTGGAATATAGTAAAGGTAAACAGGATGATTCCGATGATCACCGAGGACGCCACCACCTGCTGCCAGCGAAAGGGCTCGCTTGTGCGGTTGGAAAACGCCCACATTGAAAAGGCGGGCGAAGACTGGATGCCCATCAGCGCGAACATATAGGTCATACACATCATTCCGGTCCAGACGCCGCCAACCGCTTTCGACCCCTCGGAAACAACCTGAATCGAGCCGGGCAACGCCACGTAATGGGAATGCCCCGCGGGCGTCAGTCCCTTTCCCGAAGCCAGGTCCTGTCGAACAAGATTGCCCACGCCCTCCGTGAAAGCCGTCCATCCACCGGAAAATTGAATCGCGACAATGCCCAGGGCGACGATCCCGAACGCAAGGAGAATGCACTGCGCGCAGTCCACGTAAGCCACAGACCGCAGCCCGCCGGCAGCCACATAGATCATCACAATGGCGGACAGCGCGAACATCCCCACTTCCACGCTCAGCAAGTTATCAGAGAGCACGTTGAACAGGAACCCCGAGGCTCGAAGCTGGACACCCAGATACGGCACGCTGAAAAGAAACGCCACGAGTACCGTCAGCAGTCTGATCGTATCGCCGCCGTAGTAGTGCGAATACATCTCGCCGGGCGTGATATGCTGAAACGCCCTCCCGATGAGCCACTGCCGCCTCAGGAAAAGCACGCCGGTAAACGGAATCGTCAGCGCATAGAAGGAAGCGAACGCATAAGGAAGGCCTGCCTCCAGAATGAGACCGGGATGACCCACGAAGGTCCAGCCCGAAAAACTGGTGGCGGTGGCGGCCAGCACGAAAACCCAGATGCCGATGCTGCGGCCGGCCACGAAATAATCCGCGGACGTGCGCGATCGCAGGGCCCCCCGGAACCCCCAGAAAAGACAATAGGCCCAGTACAGGCCCACGAAGATCAGCAACCAGATCAGTTTGGCTTCCACAACGTCCGTCCCTCCCGTGGAAATGAAGGAAAACGAAGAACAGGCCCGGCAAGGTATGAAGAATAGCCCTTATACGCAACGGTAAATTGCCCGTACGCGACTCCCCGCTGCCCGCTCCGGCAGCCGGCATCCACGGCCCCGAATCCGAATTTTATTTGACAAGACGGAGATAATTTCGTATGGAAACTTCCAGTGTCTAGCCCTGAAGGCGTGTTCACCATCCGACAGAACACCAGGCGTAGGCTCGATCTTCTTCGGTTCAGCGACATGTCTAACTCGCGAAAGAGACTCATACCAGCTCTCGTCGGCTTTTTCGTCTCCGCCTGCACCCTCGCGCCGCGTTCAGCGCCGCCGGTCGACGAATCGGCTGCAGAACTTACCGACGAGTCTGCAGGGCGTGAAGTCGCCGGTTCAATCGGGCGGCGGGAATGGTGGAAGACCTTCGCCGACCCGGCCCTGGACAGGATAATCGCGGGCGTGCTGGCATCCAACTTCGACCTGGCCGCAGCGGTCGCCCGGGTCGATCAGGCCAGGGCGCGTGCACGCATCGCCAGGGCGCCCCTGTTCCCATCGATTCAGCCGACAGCCGGCGTCAACGAGTTCGACGCACCCACGAACGCGGGTATCGGCGCCCAGCTGGACGAACTGGGAGTCGGTTCGGGAACGAGAGGCGTGCCGGGAATCGTCCTCCCCGATCGACTCGGGCTGACGACTTACACGGTCGGTGCGGAATTCGCGTATGAACTGGACTTCTGGGGCCGGAATCGCAACGACGGTCTGGCCGCGGGCGCCGAGCGCCTGGCATCCGAGTCGGACTATCTGACGGCCAGGATGGGCGTTCTGGCCGAAACCGTCCGGACCTACCTTGAAATTGTCAACCTGCGGCGCCAGCAGAGGCTGGCAACGGAAATAGCAGAGGTCTCCCGCCAACGGGAGTCGCTTGCGGAGTCCCGATACAACCGTGGGCTGACCGACGTGAGCGGCCTCCACAGGGCGCGGCAGGATGCGCGCGGCGCACAGGCCGAATTGCCGCAGATTGTCGCTCTGCTGGCCAACGCGGAGGGGCGGCTCCGGGTGCTTATGGGAGACCACCGCGTGGACCTCGCGCGATTGCTGTCCGATTCCCTGGCCACCGACGGGGCCCTGCAACCTGTTCCCGCGGGCATTCCGACCCGCCTTCTGGCGCAGCGTCCCGACGTCGTCGCGGCAGAGCAGCGGCTGGAAGCGGCGCGTTACCAGGTCGGCGCCCGTCGCGCGGACCTGGCGCCGAGACTGTCTCTTCACGGATCCATCGGTCTGCAGAGTACGGAGTCGAGCGAGTGGTTCAACCCGGAGCAATGGTTCCGCAATCTGAGCATGAACCTGCTCGGACCCGTCTTCCAGGGTTCTCGTCTTCGCGGAAATCTCGCGCTTGCGAAAGCCAGAATGAAAGAAGCCGTCGCGGCCTACGGGAGATCCGTGGTCACCGCCGTCAACGAGGTTGAAGCCGCGCTTGCAGGCCTGGCGGCCAGCCGCAGGCGTCATTCCCTGCTGACCTCTCAATCGAATGCGGCTCAATCGGAAGAAGAACTGCAGGAGCAACGGTATGTTTCGGGTGTGGTTGACTATGAGGCGTTACTGACCGCGATGCAGGTCCGGCTGGCCGAGGAATCCTTACTTGCGGCGGCGGAACGCGACCTGGGCCTGGCCCGTCTCGGCCTGCACCGGGCGCTGGGAGGCGCGTGGACCCCCGACGCCCGCCAGGCATTCGGGCCGGAACCGCCGAGCCAACGCATCTCCCGACCTCCAACGGAGTAGATCGCCATGTCACGCAAATTCAGCACTTTGACTGCCTGCGCCATAATCGTGTTTTCCGTGGGTCTGGCTGCTCTAATGGTTTCGCTGGCGCCCGAACCGACGCGGACCGAACAGCCTCCCCAGATACCGTTCGTGCAGACGGGTCGGGTTACGGCCGGGGCCGGGCCCATACCGATTTTCGGGGCCGGCACGGTGCGTCCCGGCGCGGAGGTCGATATCGTTCCTCAAGTGGGCGGCAGGGTGGTCTGGGTGGATCCGGGATTCAAGAGCGGCGGGCGGGTAACGGCGGGACAACCCATGTTCCGAATCGAAGACGTCCATTATCAATTCAGGGTGCAGGAAGCGGAAGCCAATCTCGCGGCCAGCCGCGTGGCACTGCTCAGGGAGCAGGAACAGGCGTCGATCGCCCGTTCACAGTACGATCTTTATGCCCGAGAACAGCGGGAGGTGGCGTCCTCGTCCGACACGAATCCGCTCACACTGAGAGAGCCCCAGTTGAACGCGGCGAGGGCCGCGGTCAGTCGCGACGAGGCCTGGCTCGCCGACGCCAGGCTCGCCCTGTCCAGAACCCGGATAGTCGCGCCCTTCAACGGCCTGGTGCGCGTGGAATCCGTGGACCGGGGAAAGGTCGTCAGCCCCGGCCAGCCGGTGGGCCGGATGTTCGCCGCCGATGTGGTGGAAGTGGTCGTACCCCTGTCCGATGGCGACGCCGCCCTCGTCCCGGATCTGTGGCGTCTGAAGGCGGGTGACGGCAATCGGGGAGCGGCAGCACGGGTTGTCGCCCGGCACGGCGATGCGCAATACGAATGGGAAGGATACGTGGATCGAGCCGAAGCAGCCCTTGACGAGCAATCGCGCACCATCGACGTCATCGTGCGCGTACCGGATCCGTTTTCCGCGGGCGTCCCGGCGAACGGGAACGTCAACCCCGGCGGTCATCCACCGCTATTGGTCGGCAAGTTTGTCCTGGTGGAAATCGAGGGCCTGGCTCTGGAGGGCTATTTCAAAGTACCGCGGGCATCGCTGAAACCCGGAAACGAGGTCTGGATGGTGGAAGGCGGCGTTGTGAACATTGTTCCGGTCTGGGTTTTGCAGCGTTCCGACGATGAAGCGTACGTTACGGGCTCGCTGGAACACGGTCTGGCGGTGATCACCGGCGGAATTCACTTCGCCACGGAGGGAATGCCCGTCCAGACTGAGACTGACGAGTCGCCATGAGTACGAACGACAACATCAACCGCGAACGGCCCGGGCCGATCGCCTACATGGCCGGCAACAGCATCGCGGCCAATCTGTTGATGTGGGCCATCGTCGCCGCGGGGTTGGTTTCGCTGACCGGAATCGATCGGGAAGCATGGCCCACCACGCCCTTCTACCACATTGAAGTGTCGATGGCCTATCCCGGCGCCACGCCGGAGGAGATCGAGGAGTCGATCGTCGTCAAGATCGAGGATCAGGTCAGCGGGCTGGACGACGTGAAGGCGGTCAAGTCCGTAGCGGCCCCGGGTATAGCGTCCGTGCGGGTTCAAATGGATTCCGGCACGGACATGGTCCAGGCACTGAACGATATCGAGTCCGCGGTCAATCGCGTTCAGTCTTTCCCGGCCGGTGCCGATCGTCCCAGTTTCCGGGAGATGGATAACCGCATGAGTTTGATGCGGCTCATCGTCTACGGCGACGTGTCCGAGCGCTCGCTGAAGGAATTGGCGTATCAGATCGAGGATAAACTCACGGCGCTTCCGTCCGTGTCCCAGGTCGACGTCAGTGGCGTTCGGAAGTACGAAATCTCCATCGAGGTACCGCTTCATCGGCTTAGAGCCCTTGGACTGACACTCACCGACGTCGCTGATACCATCCGTCGCAGTTCATTGAACCTGTCTGCCGGCAGAATCGATACCCGGGAATCCCAGGTGCGGATCCGGACCCTCGGCCAGAACTACGACCAGCAGGATTTCGAAGAGATCGTCCTGCTCAGCAGGCGTGACGGAACGGTCGTTCGCCTCGGGGACATTGCCTCGGTCCGCGACGGTTTTCAGGAAACAGACCTTATCGTCAGGCATCAGAACCATCCCGCCGTATTTGTCGAGGTGTTCCGGGCGGATGGCGAACAGGTGATGGACGTCGCGACGAACGTCCGGGAACATCTGGAAAACGAGGTGATCCCGGCGCTGCCGGACGGCGTGGCCGTCACCATGTGGAATGACGAATCCCAGGTCTATGAGGAACGCGCCGATCTCCTTATCAAGAACGGCATCCTGGGGCTGTTGCTGGTGTTGATCGCACTCAGCCTGTTTCTCGAAATCCGGCTTGCAATATGGGTCGCCGTCGGCCTCGCCGTTTCGGGTATCGGCGCGCTGGCCGTCATGAATGCGCTCGACGTGGCGATCAACGAAATCAGCCTGTTTTCGTTCGTACTCGCCATAGGGATCGTCGTCGACGATGCCATCGTCGTAGCCGAGCACATTCGATACGAACGCAGTCGGGGAACGCCCGATGTTACGGCCGCGATCCGTGGTGTACGACGGATAAAGGTGCCACTGACCTTCGCGGTCCTCACTTCGGTGGTAGCTTTCGTCCCGCTGCTGTTCATCCCCGGCGGCATCGGTGACGTATGGCGAGCCCTGCCGGTCATCATCATCGCCATGCTATTGGTCTCCCTGGTCGAATCGCTGCTGGTGTTACCCAACCACTTGTCCCATTTGAAGGGTCCGGAATGGGCGCCGGTAAATGCTTTCGACCGGTTCTTCGCACGGATCCAGGGCCGTGTGAACGAGTTGTTGAACCGGTTCGTACAGGGTCCGCTGGACCGGGTGCTGCGGTTTGCGACGGACCAGCCCGGGGTGACGATGTCGGGGGCCGTTGGAATGCTCGTGCTGAGCATCTCCCTGTTGCCGGCGGGAATCGTACCCACTACGCTGGCCGCTGACATCGAGGGGGATTTCGCGACGGTCGTCCTGGAGATGCCCGATGGGACGACCGCCCCGAGGACTTACGAGGTGGCCCGGGAACTGGAGGCCGCAGGTATCCGGGTCATGGAACGGCTTTCACGTGGCCGGCCCGAGGATGCGCCGCCGCTGCTGAGCGGCGTAACGGTTACCGTCGGTTTGGGATCGAGACTCGAGGGCGGGCTCAATCCGGCCCCCACCCTCAATCCCCAGGCCAACGTCGCTACCATCGAGTTCAAACTCCTGAGTGCGCAGCAAAGGCAGATCTCATCCGGAGAGGTCGTGCAGGCATGGCGAGAAGAGGTGGGGGTGCTTCCCTACGTGCGCGGCGTCACCTTCAGCGGCGCGGTCTTTGACTTGGGCAACCCGGTCGAGGCCGTACTGTCGCATCCGGATCCTGAGCTCCTTGCCCGGATTGCGAACGCTGTGGTCGACGGTCTCCGAGAAGTGGCGGGCGTCCACGACATCCGGTCGGATCACACCCCGGGCATTCCGGAAATGCAGCTTGAACTGCGGCCGGAAGCGCGTACCCTGGGTCTTACGCTGGAAGCGTTGGCCGGACAGACGCGCGCGGCGTTTTTCGGCGCGGATGCCGTCCGGGTCCAACGCGGCCGGGAAGAGGTCCGCGTCTACGTGCGCCTGCCCGCCGATGAGCGGAGTTCTATCACCGATATCGAAAGATACCTGGTCCGCACGCCGGGCGGGGCCGAGATCCCGGTCGTCAGCGTGGCCTCGCTGAACCCGGGCGTTTCGCCGCCGGCCATTCGGCGGAAGGACGGCCAGCGCGTCGTCACGGTCTCCGCGGACGTAGACGCCGCGGTGATCTCCGGCGACCAGGCCAACAGCATCCTGGAGGATGCGATCCTTGCCGAATTGACCGCCGCGTACCCGGACCTGACCTACACTTTCGGAGGTGAACAACAACAGCAGCTCGATTCTCTGGATGCGCTGTATCGCGGGTTTGCGATCGCACTGATCATGATTTTCGCACTGCTCGCCATCCCGCTCCGATCCTATACCAAGCCGTTCATCATCATGGCGGTGATCCCCTTCGGATTCATCGGAGTGATCCTGGGCCACTGGGTCCTTGGCGTAGCCTTGAGCGCCGTGTCCTTTTTGGGTATCTTTGGCCTGAGCGGCGTGGTCGTGAACGATTCCCTCGTGATGATCGATTTCATCGATCAGAAACTCCGGGAAGGCGCCCGGCCGCGGACTGCGATCATTGAAGGCGCCAAGGGACGCTTTCGTCCGATCATGCTCACTTCCGTGACGACGTTCCTCGGCTTCACGCCCCTCATTCTGGAGCGCGCCATCCAGGCCCAGTTCCTGATCCCCTTTGCCGCCTCGCTCGGTTGCGGCATTCTATTCACCACCGCTATACTCATGATGGTCGTTCCCGCGCTTTACACCATCCATCTGCGTCTGACTGCTTCGTGGGGCCGTGCCGGCGCCGGTACCGCGTAGTGCACTTCATGGTGCAGGGAGGCGAAAACCGATGACTGATACTGCCGAGGATCTGACGACTCAACCGCTGACTTTGACTCAAGAACTCATCCTGATGCTCCTCAACGAGGAGACCGGCTACTTTCACCAGCTGCCAGGCTGGCATCTGAACTGCACGGTCATCGGTGCCGTGCTGGCGGAGCTTTCACTCAGATCTCGCATCGACACGGACATGGAATCCCTGTTCCTTGTGGACGATTCGGAAACGGGCAGCCCTGTCCTGGACCCCATTCTGAAGGTGATTGCAGCCGAATCTGTTCAACGGAACGCCCAGTACTGGATCGAACGGCTCGCTTCCCGAGCGGAGTCGATCATTGAATCGGTTCTGGATTGCCTGGTTGACATGAAGATCTTGGAATATCACGATGGCGAATTCTGGACACTGGCTCCTACCGTCTGGCATGGGGAACCGTACGGCAAATCGGAGGAGGGCACTGCAGACCAGTTCATTAAAACGCGGATCAGCAGGTGCATCTTCACCGACGAGATTCCCGATCCGAGAGATGCCATCATTATCTGCCTTGTCAATACGTGCGACGTCTTCCGTTTCATATTCCAACTCGACGACAAGGCGATGGAGCGCATCGAGTTCCTCTGCAAGATGGACCTGATCGGCCGCTCCCTGGCCATTGCGGTCTCTCAGAACCTTGCCGGCCCGGCTCTTCGACGTCCTGCCCTTACCAGGAAGATTCCGACGGTTTCGCTGCCCAAGCTGCTGCTGAACCCGCATATTCGAGACGGCAACCTCAACGCGCTCTTCGGGAACCTTTCAGAGGAGTACGGTCCGGTGTTCCGGATCCGCCCTCCCTTCTCGGATCCGATGATCTTCCTGGCAGGCCTCGAGGCAAACCGCTGGGTGCACAAGCGCGGGCGCATGTACCTGAGAGCCAGGGACTACTTCAGCGACTTCGAGAAGGTCTACGGCGCGTCCGGCGTCCTGCCCGCCCTGGACGGCGCGGATCACTTCCGGCTTCGCAGATCCCTGTCGCCGGCCTATTCCGCCGGGAGGCTCGGAGGGCAGTTGGACCAGCTTTACAATCAGGGGCGCAGATACATGGCGAGCTTGACGGTTGGGGACTCATACCGCGCCACGTCCATGTGCCGGGAGATGGTGAACGCCCAGCTCTCGCCATTGTTCATCGGCGTCGATACCCAGGACCTCATGGACGACCTGATGGCGTACAAGGAACGGGCCCTCAGCGTGCACGTCGCCAAGCTCCTGCCCAGATTCACGCTGAATACGCCGGGCATGAAACGCCGGGCGAAAGTCCTGGACACACTGATGCAGCGGGTCCAGGGCATCCATACCCCCGCCCAACGGGAAGACTGCCCGCCGGACCTGGTTGACGACTACCTCAGCCTTCACGCGAGCGACCCGCAATTTCTCCCGGAATCCAACCTGCTTTTCGCCTTTTCCGCTGCCTTGATTGCCAGCGTGTACCTCGGCGATACATTCAGCCTCGTAGTCTACGCCATGGCGTCACAGCCCGACCTCTACGCCAAAATCCAAGACGAAGCAGATGCCCTGTTCGCCAACGGCGACCCCGAGAGAGAGGACTTCACCCCCGCCAACATCGACGTGACGCACCGTTTCCTCATGGAGTGCATGCGCATGTACCCGATCGTCACCATGTCCATTCGGAACGTGATGAATACGTGCGTGGTCAAGGACTACGAGCTGCCCGTGGGAGAACGGGTCCACATCGCCATGACCGCCACGCATTACATGAGCGAGGTCTTTCCCAACCCCTACGATTTCGACATCGACCGCTACCTGCCGCCGCGCCATGAGCATCGCAGCCCCGGGTACGCCCCGTACGGGTTGGGCACGCACAAATGTCTCGGCACCCGGTGGATGGAGTTGCACCTGGCGGCCAACTTGCTGATGCTGGCGCACTACTTCACGATTGATGTGTCGCCGGCGAAGTACAAACAAAAGCTCCGTTTCAGTCCGTTTCCATCGCTGAAACCCAGCAAGAAGCTGAAGTTCCGCATATCCGAGCGGAGACGGGAGCTCTTCGACTGACGACGTGGCTCCGGGTGGAGCCAGGGGGAAACACGACTAAATGCGGCTGGGCAAACTATCGAGAAAGCTGGGAGACGCGTTCCGGGGATCGGGCGTCGCGGATCGAGTGCAGCACTTCGACGGCTGGCTCGAACGGGTGGCGACGGACCACGGTGGCGTGGGCGGGTACGATCACACTCAAACAGTGAAAGACTATTACGACCTTTGCAGCGGGTTCATGGTGTGGGGCTGGGGCGAGTCCCTGCACTTCTCGCCTCTCACGCCTGATGAGAGTGTGGAGGCGTCCATGGTCCGGCATCAGCGGGCGATGATCTCGAAGTTGGAGCTGCAACAGGGTATGACGGTCGTCGACGTCGGTTGTGGAGTCGGCGCTCCCATGCGCCGCGTCGTCCGCGAGGCCGGCGTCAGGGTTGTAGGAATCAACATCAATGAGATCCAGTTGGAAGAAGCGAAACGGTTGAACGCCGAGGCGGGGCTCGATCACATGGTCGATTTGGAGACGTGCAGCTTCATGGACATGAGCGCCATCGAGGACGACACCTTCGACCGGGGTTATGCCATTGAGTCAACGTGCCATGCGCCGGACAAGCAACGCGCCTTCGAGGAGATCTTCCGCGTGCTGAAACCCGGTGCCCTGTTCTGGGGGCAGGAAATGTGTCTCACGGGCAAGTTCGATCCGAAAGACGAGCGGCACCGGGCCATCAAGCAGGATCTCATGCGCGGCATCGCGCTGAAGGACATCGCAACCTTCGGGGAAGTGAATCACGCCCTTGAAGCCGCGGGATTCCAAGTCATGGAAGGGATGGACCGGGACGTCCAGGAGGGACCCTCCACACCCTGGTATCAGCCCATGGAGAGTCGCCATGGGACGTTGGGGAACGCCTTGCGCAGGCTTCCGTGGGGCCGCAAGGCGGTCATCGCAGGATCGAAGCTGGCGGAAGTACTGCGGCTCTTTCCGAAGGGCTCCGCGGAAGTCGTCCGACTCCTGGACCGGACAGCGGAGGCTTACTTGGCGGGTGGCAAGGCGGGTATCTTCACGCCGCTGTACTGTTTCCTGGCCCGCAAGCCGCTTTAGGCCCGCCAGAAGCGCCTGCACGCAGGACCCTCAGCCCGGGCCTCTCAGGAAACGCCAGCCGTACATGATGCGTCTGCAGTAGTTGAAGGAGTACCTTGCCGCGGCATCCTCGAAGTGGTAGTCCGCCCGGGAGATGAATCGTTGCATGTGAGCCTGTCGGAATACGTCTGACAGGCTCGTTCTATTGATGTGAGCGCCGGTTGTGCCTTTGTAGGGGCAACCCTTGTGGTTGCCCTCCCGGCCTGCGGTCAACAATAACCACGGTGCATAAGAATAAGGGGTTCCTGTGAGAAAGAATACCCTGCCGCGGCGCATCGCAATTGTCGGCGGCGGTATATCGGGCCTGGGAGCCGCCTGGGCGCTGCATCACCACCCGGACCGGTTTGATTTTCGCCTGTTCGAGGCCCAGGACCGGATTGGCGGGAACGCGATCACGGCCGATATGCCACAGGACGACGGCGGCTCCATTCCCTTCGACATTTCCGTCACGGCCTGTATACCCTCAGTATATCGGCATGTCATGTTGCTGATGAAGATGTTCGGCATAGACCTGATCGATACCCGATTCAGCTACAGTGTGAAGTACCGCGGCCGTGTCTATGCCCACGATTTCGACTCGGATATCCGGGACCAGCTGCAATTCGAGATTGCAAAGTTTCAACGGGTACTGAAGCGCCTGCACCGGTTCGGTTGGCTGACCCGTTCCGAATCGAAGTTTCTGAACGCCCTCAATCCGTTCAATTACATCAGCATGCGGACGGTCCTGAATCTCGGCGGTTTTTCCGCGGACTTCAGGTACAAGGTACTGAAGCCAATGTTTGTCAACTTTCTGATGGCGACAAACGTGTTCGACATGCCCGCGGCGCTCTTCGGGAGGTATCTCGAGTTTTTCGACATCGAGACCGCCACGCCCATGCAGACGTGGGACCGGGGAACCCGACGCATCTATGAGAACCTGTCAGCCGACTTCAGAGAAAGGATATACTTCAACCGTCCTGTCCGAAAGGTGTACCGTCGATCCAAAAGTGTGGTGGTCGAGGACGAGGACGGAGTAAGGGAGACGTTCGACGATGTGATCTTCGCGTGCAATGCGAACCAGACGCTGATGATGCTGGACAAACCCACCATGCTGGAACGCTATATTCTCTCGTCCATCCGTTACGAGAGCGAACTCCACAACCATACGATTGTCCACTCCGACGCGTCAGTCCTTCCCGATAACGAAGTGAGGCCCCTGACAACGCGAAGCAATCACATCGAACAATACGGCGTCAGACCTGACAATTACGAAATCACGTACATCATGCACAACCAGCAGCCATGGGCGAAACGGTCGGACAGGCCCTGTCTGGTGACCTACAACCCGATCAGCCGTATCGATGAAAAAAAAATCATCGGAAGGTGGTGGTTCCAGCACATTGTGCATGACGTGCGCCACGTTGCGCTGCTCGTTCCACTGATTCGCTTCATTCAGGGCAGGAAACGGACCTGGCACTGCGGGGCCCACACGCTGATCAACAGCCAGGAGACGTGCTTCGTCAGCGGGCTTGCCGCAGCAACGCAGATCGGCGCGGACTATCCCTTCGACGATCCCGAAGCAAGACGGTCGTTCAACTACTATGGGAGCATTCTGTACGGGTGGGGGTTCAGGAAGGCGAGGGGCTGAAGACGGTTGACCATCTGGGGGAACGGGCGATCGCCGGTGTGTATGGTTCGCGAGCGGCGTCGATCAGGCTTTTGGGGGTTCCGGATAGAACTGCCGGCAATATCGGCGGTAGGTACCGATGGGGCCGTCGGCCCGACACAGCCTGGGGGGAGACCGATGCCGCTTCTTTTCCCAGATCACCACGTCCTGCATGACATCATGTTTTTGCCCTGAAAGCAGAATGTGATTCATCAGCCGCTGGCGCAACGTCAGCGGTAAGAAACCCAGCCCCGTGATGAACCGCCCGGGCTTGCGGATTTCCCGCAGTTGACCGGCCAGAACGAGATCGATGAGGGCGCCATCGATGGGCGTGGGAAGCACCCACAGTCTCGCGTGCATATCGATGGTTTTCTCGTGAATTTCGACGAAGGAGTAGCCCAGTCCATGGATATGGGCGACGGCCGAGATTTCGTACACGAGGTCCTTTACACCCAGGATCCTGCGAACGCGTTTGAAGTCGAAGCAACTCTTCAGGTAGGCGCCGTCCACCGTTAGCGAACCGACCGGATTCACATTATCGTAGCCGTGTACGTAGCGCAGGTGTCCCACGTCCACTGAGTTTTCCGCTGTTTCCTGGGGATGGCCGCGGAACCGGAGAGTCCGGAATCCCAACTCGCCCCACTCGGCGCCGGTGTGCGGTTCATCCGGAAGGTCCCAGTGCGAGGGCCGGCCGCCGTTCCCGAACCAAGCGAAGACGAGACCCAGAATTTCTCTGGTCTCGTATACCTTCAGTTTCGCGGCTCCGGGCGCCGGGGCGTTCGGTGTCGCCACGCATTGACCGGTCGTGTCGAATTCAAATCCGTGAAACGGACAGACCAGGCGCCCGTTGCATACGTTCCCGCCAACGTCCGGTCCCAGGGACGAGCCCAGGTGCGGACATATCGAGTCGGCCACGCATACACGGCCCTTTTCGTCGCACCAGGCGACGATTTCTTCTCCCATCCAGGTCTTCTCGATCAGTTTCTCCCGCAGAAGGGCCTGTCGGGTCGTTACCAGATACCATCCTTCCGGGAACGGCGGCAAATGATCGGTGCCAGCCGCGCCCGGGCGTTCGATGTTACTGACGCGCGAGTCTCGTGATCCTGTTAAGGTCATTGGAGTCCTTTCCTCCTGATACCGCTTTACCGCTGCCACGCCGTCAGCGCGTCAGTGAAAAGCGCCGCCAGGTCCTCTCTGCCGGCGGGCCTCGGTGACAGCTTGGTCACGCGGTGCTGGGGCAGCGTGCCCTCCACCAGCGCCGGCACGTCGGCTTCCGTAAACCCGATCGCGGAAAGTCCGTTGGGCATTTCGAGACGCTTCATCAGCACGACGATGCGGTCGGCGAGGATCCCTCCCGCCTCCGTCGCAGGGTCCTTCACCCCGGAAATGTCCGCGCCCAGCAGTTGCGCGGCCTTGAGATGGCGTTCCGGGCGTGTAGGACCGGTAAACCGGAAGGAGGCCGGCGCGTTCAGGAAAACCGACATCCCATGGGGCACGATGGGATGGTCGCTTACCATCCCATCCGGCCGGTAATCCCGCACCATCCCCGAGACGGGATAGGACATCCCGTGAGGGAGATGAACGCCCGCGTTGCCGAAGCCCATCCCAGCCATGCTCGATGCCAGGATCATATTCGACCTCGCCTCGTCATCATCCGGATCCGCAACCGCGCGCACGATGTTTTCCGCGACCAGTTCGATGGCCCGGATCGCCCACATGTCGCTGATGGGATTGGTGCCCTGGTAAGCAGGCCGCAGAATCGGCCGTTCGGGCAATGGCCGCTGGTCGTAAGGAATCGCCGTATAAGACTCGAGTGCGTGGCAGAGCACATCCAGGCCCGTCGAGGCCGCAACAACCGGCGGCATGGTTCGCGTATTCTCAGGATCGACAATGCCCAGCGACGGTTTCAGGCGGCGGTGGGCGATGCCGGTCTTGACGTGTTTCTCGGAAATATCGAATATCGTGACGCCCGTGGTCTCGCTGCCGGTTCCGGCGGTCGTCGGAATCGCGATCAGCGGCTTGAGCGCGCCGGGAACCGGCTTGCCGCTGCCGATCGGGGCGTTCACGTACGCGTAGAAATCATCGGGAAAGGTGGAATAGAGATTCGCGGCTTTTGCCGTATCGATGGAGGAACCGCCGCCCACGGCAACGAACGCATCGAAGTTTCCATCCAGTGCAAAGTCGATGGCTTCCTGAAACGAAACGTCCGTGGGTTCGACCCGAACACGGTCATAAAGCGCGTAATCGACCCCCTCGCTCTTGAGGGATTCGACCGCCGTCAGCACAGGCGGCAGGTCCATGAGATTGGGGTCCGTTAACAGCATCACCCGCCTGGCGCCCAGTTCGGACAGATCCATTCCCACTTCCCTTGTCGCGCCCGGTCCGAACCGCAAGTTCGAAGTTCCCATCTCAAACGCGAAATCGGTCTGCATTCGTTCTCCTGTTGCCGGAACAGGTAAGAATCCGGTCAGAAATGACGTGTCGCCTTACATCCCGCCCGACACGCGCGGGCTTATAATTTTAAGTAAATGCATGGATAGAGGCAAGGGTAACGGGGAAAAGACCGGTTCGGGCGAAGCCAAGCGGGATATCGGCAATGGCAGATCGCTAAAGGCGGGCGGTTCGCGACGATCTCTACAAGAACCCGACATTCGTCGTATTGATGTAGCGGTCTGACGTGACGCCCTTGCATTTGTAGCGGCAACCCTCGTGGTTGCCCCCTTTGTGCCTTTGCGTCTCTGTGTCTTCGTGTGAGCCGTGTGCCTGGTTGCAAATGGGCGACCGGCCTGTCGCCCCTACACAATCATGCTTTCGTAAATTGAAATCGGCAGGCCGAAAGGCGTGCCGGCTTTGGCCGACCCCTTACGGCTAATCGCTGACGGCTGCTCACGCTCAGCTATCCCCACAGAATTCGAACGCGTTGCCATCCAGAGCACGCTCAGAGCACAGCGCGCTATTCCGTCCATCACTGAAGACTGAAATACTTCCGAGGTTGGCAGGCCAGAGGATTCGGTAGGTCTGCGGCGTGATTCGCGCTGTGCATATGGCAGGCCCCGCGCCCAGCGGCGACTTTTCTAAAGGCGGTAAGAAGGTAGAGGGAAGCCGGTAGAAGAAATCCTTGCCCGGTATGCAATTCCTCATTGCCTGCGGCATGAGAAGAAAACTTACATGGCAGGTAATCTCTACCCTCTCCCGTCTTCCGTTTTTAGGAACACGCCGTAGGCAGGGAATTGGGGGAGAGGTTTGGAATTTGTTTTTGGTTTAGCTGATAGCTGACGCCTTTCCGCCATTCGACTTTTCCCTTGTCCCGTCTCTCGAAATCGAATATACTCCCGGTCGTCATCCTGGCGTCTCCAACCAGCCGCGACGCGCCCATCCCGTTGGGCTCGGATCTATTGCCCTCGTTCCACGCGCTATTGCGGCGTTCTTTATTCCAGTCGATGCAAAACCCGCCCATCATCACCGTTGAGAATGCGTGCAAGACCTTTGCCGGAGACCGCGGGGAAGTCCAGGCGCTGGACGGCTTCGATCTTTCTGTTCGGGAAGGGGAACTGGTGTCGATCGTCGGTCCGAGCGGCTGCGGAAAGAGTACCCTGCTCTGGGCCATGGCGGCGCTTTGGCCGCTCACCGAGGGGAAAATTACGGTAAACGGACAGCAGGTCGTGGAACCCCGGCGGGAGATCGGGATGGTCTTCCAGACCTCCAACCTGCTGCCATGGCGGAACCTGCTGCAGAATATCCGTTTTCCATTCGAAATCATGAGGGAAGACCACGGGGAATACCGGGAACGTATCGACGACCTGATCGAGATCACGGCCCTGAAGGGCTTCGAACGTCACTATCCGGGCGAACTTTCGGGAGGCATGCAGCAACGGGCTTCCATCGTCCGGGCGCTGGCATACGACCCGCGGGTCCTGCTGATGGACGAACCCTTCGGCGCCCTGGACGCATTCACACGGGATGAAATGAACCTGATGCTCCTCAACATCTGGGAACAGTCCCGCAAGACCATTGTCTTCGTCACTCACCAGATCCCCGAAGCGGTTTACCTCTCCGACCGGGTTTACGTGATGACGCCCCGTCCGGGCAGGAACTCGAAGATCTACGACATCGATCTGCCGCGCCCGCGTCCGCTGTCCGTGACCGCCGAACCCCATTTCTTCGAAATCGTCGCCGAAATCAAGCAGACCATCTTCCAGGATGTACAGAACGATGTCGCATCAAGTTGAACATTGACGCCGGAATGCGACGAGGTGTAGAAGTCGCCAAAAGGCGGTGAGAGGATAGAGGAAAGCCGGTAGAAGAAATGCGGGTAGACGGTAGAGGCGAGACGGGAGAAGAAGCCCTTGCCCTGTTTGTTTTACCTTCTTGCCTTCAGCACGAAATGAACCCTAACTAGGCAGGCAATCTCTCCCGTCTAACGTCTCCCTTCTCACCAGGTGGTGGTGCGGGGTGTGGTTCTCTACCCTCTTCCGTCTCACGTCTTCCCCGTTTTTCAAGGAACACGCCGTAGGCAGGGAATCTGGGGAGACGTGGATTTTGAATTGGTTTGTTTTTTTCCCCCGGAGGTGGCTGTTGGTTTTCGCCTTTTGGCTTTTCGCTTCCGGCTGACAGTTGACCACTGATAGCTCTATACCATGTCCAATAAAGACGAAAAACAACCCATCAACTGGTCCGCGTTGACGTCCTTCAGCTTCGCCGGCGTACAGGTCGCCGTGATCGCCGGTGTGGCTGTGGCGGTGGTTGGGGCTTCCGAACTCGTGGTCCGCGCGTGGGACATCCCGTCCTATGTCTTCCCGCTGCCAAGCGAGATCGCATCCGCGCTCTACCGGTCCTTTCCGCTCATCTGGCCCCACCTGCTGGTTACGCTTCAGGAACTGGGTCTGGGATACGCGATCGGGGCCGTCGCGGGTATTCTCCTGGCCGCGCTTATCACGCAGTTCCCCTTTGTGGAAAAGATCGTCACGCCTTATATCCTGATTCTGGTCACCACGCCGATGCTCGCCCTCGTACCTCTGCTGATCCTCAAGTTCGGGTTCGGTCAGACGCCCCGTGTCATCGCGGTCGCTCTCGCGGTGGGCCCGATGGTCATGATTAACGCCGCTACGGGTTTCCGCAGGACCGACCTTGCGAAAATCGCCCTGGCCCGCTCATACGGCGCCTCGACGCTTCAGATCTTCTACAAGGTCCGCTTTCCACTCGCGCTGCCGATGATCATCGTAGGACTCATGGTCGGCGGCATTTTCGGACTGCTGACGGCGATCGGCGCCGAGATGGTGGGTGGCGGGTCCGGCCTGGGCAATCGCCTGGTCTATTATTCGTCCCTCGCGCGCATGTCCAGTTTTTTTGCCGTGATTATTCTCATTGCGGCGATTGGAATCGGTCTGTACGTCGCCTTTTACCTGATCGGCAAAAAATGGGCGAACTGGGAGAATTAGTTAAAGTCGGTGAGCCGGTAGAGGTGAGACGGGAGAAGAATTCCTTGCCCGATCTGTTCTTCCTCTTTGCCTTCGGCGCGAAAAGAAACCTCACAAGGCAGGCAATCTCTCCCGTCTACCGTCTTCCTTCTCACCTGGTGGTGGGGCGGGGTGTGGTTATCTATCTTCTTCCGTCTCACGTCTTCCCGGTTTCAAGAAACACGCCGTAGGCGTGATTTGGAAGTGAAAGGCAAACGAAGGTTTTGTCCTTGCAAGTAGGATCTTTTTTCATAAATCCTTTGTTTTCTTTTATTTACGTCCTTTTTCTTATGCGCGTGAGAAAAAGGACCAAAAAGAAGCGCGCCCCTCGGCAGGGAGCCGGTTTTTCCGTGAATACCCTCAGAGCCACAGACCGAAATTGGCTGCCCTGCGAGTCCCGCAGGAACGCCCGGTCTCCAGAGATGTACGGTATAACACGGAAAAACCCCCCACATCACCGGACACGCACCATTTGAATTTGTAGGGGCAACCCTTGTGGTTGCCCACATGGCGGTGGGGATATCGCTGATTCCCAACGCCTATCTTAACAGGAACCGCTTTTGGCTACCTGCTGATTACTGCACCTGCTGCGTCCCGGCGGCCGAATTTCGGCAACCGATTTCCGGGACAAAAAACCGGCGCTTTCGCCAACCGGTAATAATCAACCAGGAGGAAATGAAATGAAAAAAGACACCCTTACCCGCCGCGAATTCCTGGGGTATTCATCGGCCATGGGCGTCATGCTCTGCATTCCCGCTAACCCGCTCATTGGGGCCGAAGCCGACAGAATCGTGTGGGTTTCTCCCCGTGGAAACCTCGAGGTCATGGACGATTTCAACCTCTGGGTCGCCCACGAAATGGGCTACTTCAAGGAGCTGAACCTGGACGTGATGCTGCAACCCGGTCCCACCGAGGCGCTGGCGGTAACCAAACTGGTCGGACAGAAACAGGCGGATATGGGTTTTCCGTCTCCCGGCGTTCTGCTTTCCAGCATCGACGCGGGAATCCCGGTGGTCCTCGTGTGGGAGATGGTGATGAAACAGGTCTTTGACTTCGCGTTGCCCGAAGACAGTCCGATCACGAAAGTCCAGGACCTGGAAGGGAAGAAGATCGCCGTCGCCTCGGAAGGATGGCGCGTGATCATCGATCCCATCCTCGTGGAAGCCGGGCTGGACCCCAAATCTGTCACCTACCTGAATGGCGGCCCTCAGTGGGGGCAGATGGTCGCGCTGGGCCGCGCGGACGCGGGGCTTGCATGGCGGGGGCTGGCCGCCCAGTGGAAGGCCCTGGGCATGAAGCTCAAGTTTCTCGTCGGGATGGAGTTCTCAAATCATCCGTCCAACGGTTACGCCATCCACCGCGATGACCTGAAGGACGAAAAACGCGTGGACATCTGGACGCGCTTCTTCAAGGCCAATTGCCTGGCCTACGAATTCACGCGGGAAAATCCGCGCGCGGCCGGCCAGATTACCTATGGCCGTTTTCCGGCCCTGCGCGAGCAGATGGCGCCGCAACTCGCGCTGGATTCCATGCTCGAACTGGGCACCATCTACTTTGACGGCGACCGCATCGGAAAAGGCTACGGGTACAGCGACCTGGAATCCTGGCAGGCCTATATCGATACCGTCCACAAACTCGGGCAGATTCAGAATCACTACAAGGCGGAGGACGTCGTCAGCAACGCCTTCGTCAAGGACGCCAACGATGTTGACAAGGACCGCGCCCGCGCGGAAGGGAAAGCGTACGAGCTAAACGAAGATTTCAAGGATTTAAAGGTCAATTATCCGGTCTAAGAAGGAAGAGGGAAGAAGGAAAAGGAGGAGGATGTAATGCGGGGAGACGCAAGAGGTAAGGCGTCCAGGCGACATTTGCGGAACACTTTTCCGCAGATGTCTACTCTTCGCGCCAACCCGGCAGTTGATTGCGCAAGGGCGACCGGCCGGTCGCCCCTACAAAAAACCACGAATTCCTGCTTGCACTCGGATTGCCCGTCAGTTGTTTATCACGTTACCAAACCCAAGCACTACCAGAGCAGAGCGCGCGGTTCCGTTCATCGCCGACGATTGTTTTTCTCAGATGACTTGCAGGGCAGCGGATTTGGTGCATCCAGTGGGGCAATTCGCGCTATGCAGATGGCAGGTCCCGCGCCCAGCGGCGACTTTTGGTTCCTTTTAAAATACGCTTGAAGTGCCTTTTGAGAGGACTTTCAGAGGAGACGCAGAAGATGACGCACGAGGATCCATCAATGTACACCGGAATCAGGATCACCGCCGTGGACACCTTCCTGGTGGAAGGGAACTGCTGTTTCGTGAAGATCAGCACGAACGAGGGGATCACCGGGCTCGGCGAGGGTTCGATCAGCGACAACAAGGTGGGTACCATCGCCCAGTGCATCAAGGACTTCGAAGGCCACCTCATCGGCAGGAATCCAACGGATATCGAACATCTCTGGCAGGGGCTTTTCAGGTGGAACCGGTGGCACGTGGGCGTGCTGTTCACCACCGCTCTGAGCGCAATCGATATCGCCCTGTGGGATATCCTGGGAAAGATCGCGGGCCTGCCTATCTACAAGCTTGTCGGAGGCGCCGCGCGGGACCGGGTCCGTATCTACGCCGGCGGCGGGGGAAAAGCGGGCGTGCAGCGCGCCCGGGCCATGGGATGCAATGCCGTCAAGACGGGGCCGCCGGTGACCAAGGTCGGCGATCCACTCACCGTGCCCATGCCCTGGGACCTGAAGCGTGCGGTTGCTCAGATCGAGGAAATGCGCATTGAAGGAGGCGATGACTTCGATATCCTCATAGACGCCCACGGCCGGCTGACGCCGACCATGGCCCTGGAGTATTGCAAGGCCGTCGAACCCTACCGCCCCTTCTGGGTGGAGGAACCGATTCAGGTGGAAGGATCCAATGACGCCCTCGAGTGGCTGAGCGACCGCACCACGGCGCCTCTGTGCATGGGCGAAAGGAACTTCACCAAGTGGGGCTTCCAGGACATCATCGCCAAACGCCTGGTGAGCTACCTCAATCCGGACATCGTCCACTGCGGCGGCATCTCGGAGTTCAAGAAGATTGCGGCCATGGCGGAGGCGCAGTACATCCAGGTCTCACCACACATCACCTACAGCCGGGTGGGCGTGGCCGCCGAGATCCACATGGGCATGAACTGCCCGAACAGCGTGATCCAGGAGATGGCTTCCTATGCGGACGACTCCACCAGAGAGAAGACCGACTGGCGGGACGACCTGTTCTACGGGCACCGGTTCCAGGTCGAGGACGGCTTCGTGACGTTGCCGGACACGCCCGGTCTCGGCCTCGAGCTGAACGAGGAGGTCGCTCTGGCGCATCCCTATAAGCCGCAACTTCGCGAGGAGCTCAGGTACGAGGACGGATCGGTGGAGGACAACTGAAGAGCAAGAAGTCGACCCGCGATTGTCGCCTTTCAGGTATTCATCACGACCACCGCGTGGCTTTCCGGCCCGCAAACCCCCGCGCTGTTGCGCGTCTTGAGACGCAGTTGGTTCAGGCCTTCGCGCAGCCTCCACTCCAGCGAGGGGGTTGTTTGTTCCCTCCATTCGGCTCTGTCGATCTTCACCAGAAACGCGTCAAAGCAAGGCGTTTCGGTATCCACATCCACGCGCAGGACGTCCGGCTCGGC
>JAAXHE010000213.1 GCA_012271065.1 Candidatus Latescibacterota bacterium | reverse complement strand
GCGGGGCTCGATCACATGGTCGATTTCGAGACGTGCAGCTTCATGGACATGAGCGCCATCGAGGACGACACCTTCGACCGGGGTTATGCCATAGAGTCAACGTGCCATGCGCCGGACAAGCAACGCGCCTTCGAGGAGGTATGCCGCGTGCTGAAACCCGGTGCCCTGTTCTGGGGTCAGGAAATGTGTCTGACGGACAAGTTCGATCCGAAGGACGACCGGCACCGGGCCATCAAGCAGGATCTCATGCGCGGCATTGCGCTGAAGGACATCGCGACCTTCGGGGAAGTGAATCACGCGCTCGAAGCCGCGGGATTCCACGTCATGGAAGGGATGGACCGGGACGTCCAGGAAGGACCCTCCACACCTTGGTATCAACCCATGGAGAGTCGTCATGGGACGGTTGGGAACGCCTTGCGCAGGCTTCCGTGGGGCCGCAAAGCGGTCATCGCAGGATCGAAGCTGGCTGAATTACTGCGGCTCTTTCCGAAGGGCTCCGCGGAAGTCGTCCGACTCCTGGACCGGACCGCCGAGGCTTATATCGCGGGCGGCAAGGCGGGTATCTTTACGCCGCTGTACTGTTTCTTGGCTCGTAAGCCTCTTTAGGCCTGCCTGACGCGCCTTCGCGCGGGACCCTCAGCCATTGGGCGGGTTGAGAAAAAATCTCCCGAACAATGGGTCCGCCCGGGAGATGAATCGTCGTCTATGAGCCTGTCGGAATACGTCTGATAGACTCTTTTTTTTGGTGTCACTGTTGTCTAAGAACGAAGCCGATTTTGGACAGGTGTGATTTGGCATATACCGCAAATATCCGCGATAAATCGTATGTCAGCCGGGCCGAATTGGAGTTCTCCTGCAGGCTCCTGGCCAGCAGCCAACGACAACGATAAAACAAAAGGACATTGCAACCTGTGGGAAAAAGGACAATGCCGCGACGCATAGCCATTGTCGGCGGAGGCATATCAGGGCTGGGGGCCGCATGGGCGCTGCATCACCACCCGGACCGTTTTGATTTCCGGCTGCTTGAGGCCCAGGACCGGATTGGCGGGAATGCGATTACAGCCGATATGCCGCAGGATGACGGCAGCTCCATTCCCTTCGACATTGCCGTCACCGCCTGTATTCCGTCGGTATATCGACACATCCTGTTGTTGATGAAAAAGTTCGGCATCGAACTGATCGATACCAGATTCAGCTACAGTGTGAAGTACCGTGGCCGTGTTTATGCCCACGATTTCGACTCCGACATCAGAGATCAGCTGCAATTCGAGATTGCAAAGTTTCAACGCGTCCTGAGGCGTCTGCACAGGTTTGGCTGGCTGAGCCGTTCCCAATCGAAGTTTCTGAACGCCCTCAATCCGTTCAATTACATCAGCATGGGGACGGTTTTGAATCTGGCCGGTTTTTCCGGGGACTTCAGGTACAAGGTACTGAAACCCATGTTCGTCAACTTCCTGATGGCGACAAATGTGTTCGATATGCCTGCGGCTCTCTTTCTGAGATATCTTGAATTCTTTGATATCGAAACCGCCACGCCCATGCAGACGTGGGACCAGGGAACACGACGCATCTACGAGAACCTGTCCGCCAATTTCCGGGACAGGATACACCTCAACCGGCCTGTCCGAAAGGTGTACCGACAGTCGTCCCGCGTCGTGGTCGAGGACGAGGACGGCGTAAAAGAGACGTTCGACGAGGTGATCTTCGCATGCAATGCGAACCAGACACTGATGATCCTCGACAAACCCACGATGCTGGAGCGCTACATTCTCTCGTCAATACGTTACGAGAGTGAACTCCACAACCATACGATCGTCCACTCCGACGCTTCAGTCCTTCCGGATAACGAAGTGAAGCCCCTGACAACGCGGAGCAATCACATAGAACAATACGGTGCCAGACCGGACAATTATGAAATCACGTACATCATGCACAACCAGCAACCGTGGGCCAATCGGTCTGACAAGCCCTGTCTGGTGACCTACAACCCGATCAGCCAAATCGATGGACAAAAGATCATCGGAAGATGGTGGTTTCAGCATATCGTCCATGACGTGCGCCACGTCGCATTGCTCGTCCATTTGTTCCGCTTCATTCAGGGCAAGAAACGGACCTGGCACTGTGGCGCCCATACGCTGATCAACAGCCAGGAAACCTGCTTTGTCAGCGGGCTCGCTACTGCAAGACAGATCGGTGCGGATTATCCCTTCGACGATCCCGGGGCAAGGCGGACGTTCAACTATTACGGGAGTATCATGTATGGTTGGGGGTTCAGGAAAGCGAAGCGCTGAAGGTCTGGAGACACTATTTCCCTGCCCCCTTCTCGTTCGATGATGTTGAGATGACCCTTACCCAATTTGTCCGATTCGCAGCGGTTGGGGGCCTCGTGCTCCTGGCGGCCGGCGCGAACGCACAGTCGATCGATGACGCAAGGGCCGCTTTCGGGGAAGGCCGGTTTCTCGAGGCGGCGGATCTCGCGGAAGCCCTCGGGACCTCCGGAGGCTACGCCCTGGCGGCGCAATCGCTCGCGGTGTACGGCCACCATGTAGCGACCAGGGATGACCGGACCGGGTTTTTGGAACGCGCGATGCAGCTCGGAGAGGCGGCGGTGCGCGCCGATTCGACCAATCCCGAAGCGTATTACCAATCCGCGCACGCTGTTGGCCGATATGCGCAGAGCGTCGGTACACTAACGGCGCTTCGCCGGGGCCTGGCGGGCAGGGTCCGCGGTCT
>JAAXHE010000209.1 GCA_012271065.1 Candidatus Latescibacterota bacterium | reverse complement strand
CCAGCGTCGCCATTGCGACCGTCACGGGATATTTCGTGGAAAATTCGGGCAATGTCATCGTATCGGCCCTCAGAAGCTGCCTTAAAATTCCCAGCGGTCTTCGCCCGGCTGCAAAAGCGCCGGTCGGCGTTGGTCAAATCCACCCGTATAGACAAATATGAGCGGATTTTCCCGCCTTGTCCGCCGCATTTTCGCTCGCGCTCGGGAGCTCACCGGTAATTTTAAAAAAGCTTCTTACGCCGTAGCCGGCGAAACGGTATCGGCTCCGTCCTCCCGGTCGGTCGTTCCGTTAGTATCCGATTCGACGCCCAGCGCCTCGCGGATCTGTCGTATCGCCTGAAGGTAATAATTCCGCACCGTACTCTTCGAGACAGAGAGCAGCAGCGCGATTTCCGCCATGGACTTGCCCTGCGAGCGCAGTAGCAGTACCTCGTACTTGCGGCCGGTCAACGTCGGCTCGATCGCGTTCTTCACGGCATCCAGTTTTTCGACGTCCAGATCCGTATTCGCATAGGGGTCGGGATCGAGCGAATGCCCGAGGATGAATGAAAGCGGCACGGTCTCCGTTCGGGGATGACAGCGCTCCAACACCGTGTTGTATCGGGGCCCTCGCATACCGTGATCACACTCCTGAATTGACCAATGACTTCCCGCACCGTCGCGGGCACAATCTCATACGTGGACAATTTAGCCTGTTCTTCTCGCACAGGCAAGCGAAAACTCGTCCTGCGGGTCAGTCCAGTGGCCGCCGCGCAAAGCCCAACCCCTCGGCAGCCTGCAGCACCCGTTCATTCAGCCGGTCCGCATGCAACAATGTTTCACGATCCGGAGTCAACGCGAGGCTGCGTACCGTCGTATGTCCGATGATACCCCTCGCGGCCAGCAGTCTCTTTTCCACCGCCAGGTACAGCTCCATGTCCTGAAGCGAGAAGACGATCTGCGCCAGGATCCCATCGAACACGTCCAGCGCGCCCTCCACGTCGCCGGCCGACCCCAGCTCCCAGATCCGATTCATCACATCCGCGTGCCCGAGCCCGGGCATCACGCCCGCGACGCCCCAGTCGAATAGATCCGGCATGTACATTCCGCCCCATCCCTCCAGCACGGCAACCTGGTCATTCGTCGCCTCCTGAATCCCGCGAAGCTTGGGGCCCAGAAGCGGTTCCTCCAGCTTGATATACCTGAAATTCCCGCAGGATTCACGAAGTCGACGGCAGAAGGTCCCGTCGACGGTCGGCCCGCCGCGATTGAAGTCCTGTATCAGGACGGGGACCTGCACCGCGTCGCAGATGGTCCGGCAATAAGCCAGCAGGTCCGTTTCCGTCGTGCCGAACTGTCTCGGAATTGCAAAACTGATGACGTCGGCGCCGGCATCCTCGTTTGCCCGCGCGAAATTCGCCGACTGCCGCGCCGAAGGGTGGTTCGACTGACCGAGGACCGGAATCCTCCCGGCGGCGGCCGACACCGCGGCGCGGACAACGGCAAGGCGCTCTCGTCCCGATTGCTTGTAAAACTCGCTTGCGTAGGCGGGCAAACAGACCGCCCCGATGCCGAAAGCCACCGCCGCCTCCACCTGCCGTCCGATATCTTCGAATACGATCTCTTCCCCGTCGTCAAACGGCGTTACCAGTACCGCCACGACCCCCCGGATATCTTCGATGGACATACCGATCCTCCAGCAACTCTGCAGTTGTGCGGCCGCATCCGTCCGCGGGATGCCGCGCAAGGAACGGGCGGCCCGCGGCGAGAATGAACGAAGCGACGATAACCGCGCCGCACAAGGGACACCTGTTGTTAGAATTCACGACCCCGCCGCGTACGCCGCCGGCGGTTGACTCTGACGCATGGATATGTTAAATTGAAAGGCCGAATGGTGTCCGCCAAGAGACGGTCCCGTAACGTGGGCCGATCAAATCCGATGGAGGTCTCCGTGGCGCTGCTGACGGCTGAAACCAGATCCCTCCCGGCCATCGAATCCATTATCGAAACTGAGTCGGATTTTCCCGATCTTCAGAACCTGCTCCGGTCTGCGATCGATATCCGTCCGAACCAGAATCTGCGCCTCGTTGCCAAAGCCTACCACTTTGCCGAACTTGCCCATCGCGACCAGCAGCGCAAATCCGGCGATCCCGCCATTTCCCACGCCGTGGCCGTGTGTCGCATCCTGATCGACCTCGGCCTCGACTCCGCCACCATCGCCGCCGGCCTGCTGCACGACGTCGTCGACGAGACCAGCGTTCCGCTTTCTCAGATCGAGTCCCATTTCGGGCATGAAATCGCCGGCCTCGTGGATGGCGTCTCCCGAATCAGGGATTTTTCCTTTCAGAGTCCCGAGTCCGAACAGGCCGAGAATTTCCGCAAGATGCTGCTCTCGATGGCCCGCGACATCCGTGTGGTTCTCGTCAAACTGGCGGACCGCCTCCATAACATGCGCACCCTGAAATTCATGCGGCCCGCAAGCCAGGAACGTATGGTTTACGAGAGTCGCGATATCTACGCACCCCTTGCCCACCGGCTCGGCATGTCCCGAGTCCGGGCGGAACTTGAAGACCTCAGCCTCAAGTGGCTGGAACCGAAAGCGTACCGGTATATCCAGGAGAAGATCAACCTGACGCGAGAGGAGCGGGAGGCCTGCATCGAAGCCGTCCGGAAACCGCTTGAGGAGGCGCTCGACAACGCCGGGATTCAGGCCGAAATGACGGGCCGTTCGAAGAATTTCAGCAGCATTTACAAGAAGATGAACGTGCGTGGAAAGACGTTCAACGAAATCTACGATCTACTTGCGCTTCGTATTCTGGTTGAAACCGTTCCGGAATGCTATAATGTTCTGGGCCTCGTCCATACCATGTATCCGCCGGTCATCGCCCGCTTCAAAGACTTCATCGCCACGCCCAAGAGCAACATGTACCAGTCGCTTCACACCACGATCGTCGGCCCCAACGGCATGATGCTGGAGGTGCAGATCCGCACGCTGGAAATGCATCAGACCGCAGAGGTTGGCATCGCCGCCCATTGGCTTTACAAGGAAGGCAAGCGCGGCCCGTCGGAAATGGACCGGCATATGGCATGGCT
Source organism: Candidatus Latescibacterota bacterium (assembly GCA_012271065.1). Next base: position 41,749 of record JAAXHE010000209.1, on the reverse strand, counting down.
GCGCAGCCTCCTGGAGTGGCAGCGTGAAACCAGCGATCCACGGGAATTCCTGGATGACCTGAAGGTGGATCTCTTCCCGAACGAGATCTTCGTTTTCACCCCCAAGGGCGACCTTATCCAGCTTCCGGAAGGCGCTACCCCTCTGGACTTTGCATTTGCGGTACACACCGACGTCGGACTGCGATGTACCGGCAGCCGCGTGGACGACCAGATGGTCCCTCTGTCAACGCCGCTGGAAACGGGCAGCACCGTCGAGGTGATGACGTCACCACACCAGCGACCCAACCGTGACTGGCTCGATTTTGTCAAGAGCGCTAAAGCCCGCAGCCGCATCAAGCGCTGGTTGCGCGAGGAAGCGTATTCTCAAAGCGTCCGGCTTGGCCAGGACATCCTGGACCGCGAACTCAAACGACGACGTAAACGAACCGCCGAGGACAAACTCGAGTCCGCGGCCGCACACTTCAACCTCCGGGACATTGAACATCTCTACGCCAGCCTGGGCAACGGGACCGTTTCACTCGAACGGGTGGTTCATCAGATCTTTCCCGCAGCCCGGCCGGCCCCGAAACGGCAGCGTCCGGAACCCAGGAAGAGCGAGAAAAAAAACCCGATCGTCATTCACAGTCTGAATCACCTGATGATCCAGTTCGCCCGTTGCTGCCAGCCCATATATGGCGACGTCGTTCTCGGCGTCATTACCCGCGGCAAGGGTATCTCCGTTCACCGGAGGGATTGTCACAACGTTTCAAACCTTCCCGAAGGCCGCGTACGGCTGATTGACGTCGACTGGAACTCCGAGGAAGAGACGACATTCACGGTACAGATACGCGTCAATGGCGTCGACCGCCCGAACTTCCTGCGCGACATCAGCGAGGCCATATCGGGGCTTGGCGTGCCTGTGGTCGATGGCAGGTTGAACACTGACGGCGGCCACGTCGGTAACAGGTTTACCGTCGAGGTCAGAAACGTCGCACAGCTCCGGGACCTCCGGAAAAAAATCCTGTCCGTGCCGGGCGTCTCATCCGTCCAGCGCATAAACGGTACTTCTGACGACGTCCTGTAAGCGCCCCTTAAGCAGTTTCGGATGCCGCGCCCCGCGCTATTCAAGACGACCCCCTCTAACGATGCGCGCGGCAACGGTTGTCAACCGCTGTTGTTCCTGCCTTCTACGTCCTTTTTCCACCGATCCAGAGTAACAAGGGCCTCCAGCGGCGTGGTCTTGCCCAGGTCCAGATTGCGCAACTCGGTCAGGACCGGGTCTTCAGGAGGCGCGTCAAACAGAGTCATCTGTCCGATGGCCACGGCAGGCTCACGACTCACCGAGGCCTGCGTTTTCTTTTTGGCCGGGGTCAGGTCGTTTGTTTCCAGCCTGCGCAGCACTTCACGGGCTCTTGCGATCAGGTTGCGAGGCATTCCGGCAAGCCGTGCCACCTCGATGCCGTAACTGTGGTCGCATCCCCCTGGCACCAGCCGGTGCAGAAACGTCACGTTATCGCCTTCCTCCCTGACCGCCACGCTGTAATTCTTCACCCTTGGAAGCAATTCCTCGAGTTCCGTCAATTCATGATAGTGCGTGGCAAACAGCGTCCGGGGTTGTATAGATGCTGTATTGTGCAGATATTCCGTCATTGCCCAGGCAATGCTGAGCCCGTCGAACGTACTGGTGCCGCGGCCGATTTCATCCAGAAGCACCAGGCTTCTGGTGCTGGCGTTGTTCAGAATGTTTGCTGCCTCGTTCATCTCCACAAGAAACGTCGATTCGCCCCTGGCCAGGTTGTCGGACGCCCCCACACGTGTAAAAATCCGGTCCACCACACCGACTCGCGCGGCTCTCGCCGGAACGAAGCTGCCCAGTTGCGCCAGCAGGACGATCAGGCCGATCTGTCTCAATATCGTGGATTTCCCGGCCATATTCGGACCGGTAATAATAAGCACCTGTTCGTGTTCACCATCCACGAAGAAATCGTTGGGCACAAACGTGCCCGCCGGCAGCAGCCCTTCAACGACGGGATGACGACCCTCACGGATTTCGATTCCCGTGGAATCGTCCACTTTCGGGCGGACGTAGTCGTTGACCGCAGCGACCTCTGCCAGACATGCCAGCACGTCCACCACCGCCACGGAACGCGCCGTCCGCTGCACGCCGTCCACCCAGGTCTCAACTTCGCCCCTGAGTTGCTGAAACAGCTCTTTCTCGAGTTCTTTCGCCCGTTCGTCGGCGCCAAGGATCTTCGCTTCCCACTCTTTCAATGCCGGTGTAATGAAGCGCTCCGCGTTCACCAGGGTCTGCTTGCGCAGGTAGTCGTCCGGAGCCTTGTCCATGTTCGCCTTCGTGATTTCGATATAGTACCCGAACGCCTTGTTGTATCCGACCTTGAGCGACGGAATGCCGGTACGTTCCCTCTCTTTCGCCTGCAATTCAGCCACCCAGCGGCGTCCGCCTGACGCCGCGTCTCGAAGTTCGTCGAGTTCCGCGTTATGGCCCTCCCTGATGATGCCCCCGTCACTCAACTGGAAGGGTGGCTCATCCACAACCGTGCGGCCGATAAGCTCAACCAGTTCGTCCAGGTCCGGCAACCCATGAAGCCTCGCTTTCACCAGCAGTTCCGCCGCGGCCTCATCCAGCGTGTCCCGCAGAACGGGTATGGCCTCAAGCGACGTCCTGAGCGCCACGAGGTCCCTGGGGCTGCAGCGCCCGCAGCAGATGCGAGACATCAACCGTTCGAGGTCACCGACATGCTTGAGTGCCGTGCGGACCGACTCACGCCGCACCGGATGCCGCACGAAATCTTCCACGGCATCATGTCTGGATTCGATCCTCGAAATATCCAGCAGTGGTTGCGAAAGCCACGCCCGCAGCGTCCGCGCTCCCATGGCGGTGCTGGTGCGGTCCATCAGGGACAGCAGCGTACCTTCCCGCCGGCCTTCCTGTATTGACGTGACCAGCTCCAGATTCCGCTGGGTTACCAGGTCGAGGCCCATGTACGCGCTTTCGGTCTCGCGTGACAGACGCGTGATGTGCGAGACCGCGCCCTTCTGGTTCTGCTTCAGATAGGCCAGCACCGCACCGGCCGCACTGACGCCCAACGTCAGCAGGTCGCATCCGAAGCATTTTAGCGAATTGACCTGAAAGTGTTCCAGCAGCAAGTCGTGCGCATATGCAAATCCGAAATGCCAGTCTTCCGCCCGTACGAGGAGCGTGCCCGGCATTCGTCGCGCCAACTCATCCTCGTTGGCTTCAACCCAGGATTCGGGTGCGAGTACTTCGGCAGGGCCGATTCGCTCCAGCACTTCCCACAGATCGTCCGCATCCCGCTCCATGGTGCGAAAATCACCGGTGGACAGATCCGTAACCGCAGCGCCCAGCCGGTTGGACTCCACCCAGAGACCCAGCAGATAGTTGTTCCGGTTCTGATCGAGCAGGTTATCCGAGAGCGCCGTGCCTGGAGACACCACCTGGACGACCTCGCGGCGCACAACCGCCTTGCCTTTCTGTGGCGCCTCCATCTGTTCGCAGATGGCGACCTTGCGACCGGCCTTGATCAACCTCGCAAGATAGGTATCGAGTGCGTGATGAGGCACGCCGGCCATCGGCACGTTCTCGCCCCCCCGGCCATTGTTACGGGACGTCAATGCCAGACCGAGAAGGCCGGAGATCTCTTTGGCGTCGTCGTAAAACGTCTCGTAAAAGTCGCCCATTCTGAAGAGCAGTACGGCGTCCTTGTGTTCGTCCTTGAAACGCAGGTACTGTTCCATTGCGGGCGTAACGTCTCTTGGCCGTGCCATCTGACGTTTCCTAGTTACGTTCAACGATTACACAATGCGCCACCCCGGCCTCCTTCTCCACGCGGGGCTTCTGGGCTTCGGCGGCGGCCCGGTCCGGAAACGGCCCGACCAGCAGGACACGCAAACCGGGAACAATTGCCGCCTCGTCGCGTAAAGGAAATCCGGCCCGGATCAGCCTGCCGGAGGTGCGCCGCAGGCGCTCCCCGGATCCGAAAACACCCACACGCACCCAGATCCTGCCTGCCGAATCCCGGCTGTTCAGTAGTTCCTTGAGTACAGCCAGCCGCGCCCTGACGGCCGGCGTCACGCGGTCAGGTATGAACGAATATACTCAGAGAACCGGAATCGCACCAGGCACATCTGGCGCCGGCGGCAGATTCGCGTGCGATCGGGGCAGTGCCTGGCAGTCCGCCTGCTCGCCGATGACCCGATTGCGTTGTACGTCGGTGAGACGCACGGGCGCGATGGCGTTCTTCGCGCTTTCGGGTCCCGGGGCATACACGCGGATGTAATTGTCAGTAACGCCCTGCAGGTATCCGGTTTCAGGTTCGCGTCTGTCTTCGAAGAGTACGTTCATGGTCCGCCCCGTGAAACGGCGGTTGAACGCTTCTGTCTTCCGCTCGCCCAGACGCCTGAGCAGCGCGCCTCGCTTCTTCTTGACGGCCGCATCCACCTCCGACCCCATCTTCGCCGCTGACGTGCCGGCGCGCGGCGAATAGGGAAACACGTGCAGGAATGCCAGAGGACCTCTGTCAATCAGATCGAAAGTGTTGGCAAACGCCTCTTCGGTCTCACCCGGAAATCCCACCATCACATCCGCGCCCAGGCCGATATCGGGCACCCTTTCCGCCAGCGTCTCGATCAGTGAGAGATAACGCGCACGCGTATACGGCCTGCGCATCGATCTCAGAATCCCATCGTCGCCGCTCTGAAGCGGAATATGCAGGTGCCTGCAGAACCGGGACGAGGACGAGAAGAAATCGACCATTGCATCGCTGATGTAAGACGCTTCGATGGAACTCACCCGAAACCGCTGCAGCCCCTCGATCCGCTCGATGGCCTCGAACAGATCAAGCAGTCCGGGGCCATCCAGATCCGCACCGTAGTCTCCAATATGCACGCCTGCGAGGACGACCTCCTGATATCCGGCGTCAACCAGCCTCCGCACCTGGTCGACACTGCTCTGCAGGCCGCGGCTCCGGCTGCGACCCCTCGCAAACGGTATAATGCAGAATGAACAGAACTCGTTGCATCCCTCCTGGATCTTCACGAACGCTCGCGCTCTTCCGCCAAAATTGAAGATATCCATGTCCTGAAATTCAGCGGTTCGACGCCGGGTCACGTAGCTTCGTCCGATGGAACAGGTATCGTTGATCAGATCGAGCAGCCTGGTCTTCTCAGCCGTGCCGACAACGAGATCGACTTCGGGCATCTCGATCAGCAAATCGGGATCGGTTTGCGCGTAACAGCCCATGGCCACAACCGTGCCTTCGGGCGATATCCGATGCGCCCGGCGCAACATCTGCCGGGACTGGGCGGCGCCCTGTCCCGTGACCGTACAGGTATTCACGACCGTAACATCCGCCGGACTTCCAAACACGACCTCCCGGTACCCTTCGTGTCTGAATTGCTCGCGGTACCATTCCGTATCGTAGGTATTCAACTTGCAGCCGAGCGTATAAAACGATACGGTTTTATCGTTTCCGTTCATCCGTACGCTTTCTGGCATGCACTGCCTGTGCCGCTTGCGTTGTTTACGCTGCTTGTGATGAGCATGCCTGCATTGAGCTTGTCGAAATGTCGAAGCAAGCCTGTCAAATTTCCGAAATCCGCAGTGTCCAAACAACAAAGAGTTGAGGACAACTCCTCAACTCTTTGCTTCGAGCGAACCCGCTGTCCGCACACCCTACGCTTCCGGTTTCGACGCAGCCTCAGTATCGGATGTCTCCGCGGCGGGCGAAGCGTCATCGTCGGGAACGTCACCGTTCGACCCGGTTTCCGCCGCTTCGGCTGGCGCTTCGGCGCTGGCATCGGGTTGTGCAACCGGCTCCACGTCACCCGTCGATTCGGCATCATCCCCATCGGCTGACGCTTCGGCGCCGGCCTGGGAATCGGAATCCGCATCCCCGGCGGTCGCTTCGGGATCAGCCGCGTCACCCACCACCTCGCCGACCGTTATCGGCTTCGGCTTGTGGCTTTCGATGTAGGCGTCGATTTCTGCCTGTTCGGCGTCTCGAAGATATTCCTTCACGCTCAACACGATCTTACGCTGCTCTTCGTCGAATTCGACGACCTTGAGGGGCAACTCGTCCTGTTCCGAGAAATGGGTCTGGGGAGTTTGCAGATCCGACAGTCCCAGCTGCGAAACCGGAATGAAACCTTCGACGTCGCCTTCCAGGTCAACCACGACCCCGCGCTCCATCAGGCGGGATATTCTCCCCTCAGTCGTCTTTCCCACCGCGTACTGGACGGCAAGTTCAGACCAGGGGTTTTCTATGGTCTGCTTGTGCCCCAGGGAGATGCGGCGACGTTTTTTGTCTATATTGAGTACAACCACGTCTACCTGCTCACCCTTTTTGACGACGTCGCTGGGATGGCGCACCCGCCGTGTCCAGGACATATCTGAAATATGGACGAGGCCATCGATTCCCTCTTCGATTTCCACGAACGCACCGAAATTGACCAGGTTGCGCACCAGGCCCGTAAGGCGCGTTCCCACGGGGTATTTTTCGTCCAGCGAAAGCCATGGGTCGTCGGTCGTCTGCTTCATGCCAAGCGAAATCTTCTGACCCTCTTTGTCTACGTTCAGAATGACAACCTTCAACTGGTCGCCAATTGAGACAAGCTTGGACGGATGGCGGATATGCTGCGTCCAGGACATCTCGGAAATGTGGACGAGGCCCTCCACTCCCTGTTCCAATTCCACGAATGCTCCGTAGTCCGTGATGCTGACCACTTTGCCGTCCACGCGGTCTCCGACGGGATACTTCTCTTCTATATTCTCCCAGGGATGAGGCGTTAGCTGTTTCATTCCCAGAGAGATCCGCTCGCGCTCTTCGTCGTAGTTGAGTACCTTGACCTGGACATCGTCGCCAATGGACAACACCTCGGACGGATGTCCGATCCGGCCCCAGGAAATATCTGTAATGTGCAACAGACCGTCCAGACCGCCCAGGTCGATAAATGCACCAAAATCCGTGATATTCTTTACCGCGCCTTCGCGGACCTGGCCGACTTCCAGTGTCTGAAGAATCTGCTTGCGCAAACGCTCCCGCTCGGCTTCCAGAACGACCCGCCTGGAAACGACGATATTGCGCCGGTTCTTGTTGAGTTTGATGATCCGAAAGGGGAAAACCTCGCCGATGAACTGATCGAAATTCTTAACCTGCTTGATATCGATCTGAGACCCGGGGAGGAATGCGTCAACTCCGAACAGATCCACGACAATACCGCCCTTGATGCGCCGCACCAGCCGGCCCTCGACGATCTGATCGCTGTCATAGGCGTCCTTTATACGGTCCCACACCCGCATAAAGTCGGCTTTCTGTTTGGACAGCACAATCTGCCCTTCCTGGTCTTCAACATCTTCGAGGTAAACCTCTATTTCCTGTCCGACCTCGACTTCTGACGGATCGGCAAACTCAGAGAGAGGTATGGCGCCTTCGGACTTGAACCCGATATCGACCACGACTGTATTTTCCGCGACAGCCAGAACAGTTCCGGAGACAATTTCACCTTCGGTGATATTGCTCATCGTGTCATCATACAAACTCATCATCGAGGCGAATTCCTCTTCCGAGTATTCGCGCTCGTCCAAAGCTTCCAGTGCCTCCGCGCTCGTCGGCTGGGAGACGGGCTGGCTCGCTGTGTTGTTTTCTTCCGACATGAAACTGCGACCTCCTTGGCCGTTCCGCACGAGGCGGTTGCCCCTGACGCACGGTTCGGCGCAAATTTACACGGGAAAGACGGAGACAGGATCTCCGCAGGGATCTTACCGGCGCTCAAGCATGGCACCCGGCGCAGGCGGGCCGGTATTGCGCCTGCGGGGTCTCAGGTTACCTATACAGTGCATCACCTCGCTGCTGATGGAACGATAGACGGCTCGACGTCTGGCGGGCAATCCGGCTGGAGACACGCAAATCGGTTCTCCAAACCGCACGGTCACGCGGTTGAGACCGATCAGGCTCGTCCAGATATTGACCGTACCGGAAATATAGACCGGGACCACAGGAACCCGCGCCCGGTACGCCAGCATACCCACGCCGTCTTTGGGCCGCCTCAGCCGGGACGTCTTGTTGCGCGTACCCTCCGGCGAAAGAAACATCGCACCGCCGGCCTTGAGACACCCTTCGATGCCGCGCAGCGCGCCCCGATCTCCACGAGACCGGTCTATTGGCAGTGCGTTCAGCTTCCGAATCAACCAGCCAAGTACAGGAACGGGAAATGCTTCCTGCTTGGTAACATACGAAAGTTCCCGGCACGCCGCAACCCCGATGAATACGGGATCCGCATAGGAGGCGTGGTTGCTCGCGAGGATGACGCCACCCCGTCGCGGCACAAATTGCCGGCCGGCAACGTGAAGCCGAAACAGGCAGCTGCATGCCCCGACGCCGAGCGCCCAGAGAAACCGGTAAAAAAGATTGTCCGGTCGTCCGGTGTAAATGTCTGTCCGCATGGTGTGCAGGTGGTTCTTTCTATATGCCGCACTCGCGGGCAAGTCCCACCACGCGGGCGACCTGCGCGTCGATATTCAGGCCGGTGGTATCCACCGTGATAGCATCCGAAGCCGGCCAGGACCCCGAACGCCGCTGCGTGGCTTTGTCGCGCGCGTCCCGATCGCGAATCTGTCCCATCAATTCGTCCATGTCTGTCCTGACTCCGCAATCGAGCAATTCACGGTGTCGTCGCCGCGCCCGCTCGACGACGTCGGCAACCAGGAATATCTTCAGTTCAGCTTCCGGAAAAACCGCGGTGCCGGTATCCCGACCCTCCAGTACGATACCGCCCTCGCGCCCGAGCTCCCGCTGACGCGCTACGAGAATCTTTCTGACCGCGGTATGCACCGCTACGCGGGAGGCGGCATCGGAGACTTCCGCCGAACGGATCTCTCCCGTCACATCCTCCCCATCGATCAGAACCCGCTGGCCGCGATCCTCCAGGCGAAAGTCGAACGCCAGTGCGGCGGCGGTCCCGGCGGCGGCGGCTTCATCGTCCGGACTGAGACCCCTGCGAATCAGGGCCCAACCCAGGGCGCGGTACATCGCGCCGGTATCCAGATAGAGATATCCCAGCCTGCTGGCGACACATTGAGCCGTTGTGCTCTTGCCCGATCCCGCGGGACCGTCGATGGCAATTACGATACCCCTCTTTCCCATCGCGACCCTCCGCCCCCGGTTGTTACGGATTCGGGTCCCCTTCATCGGTGTCGACACCGCCCGCTTCCGATAACCCCGCTCGCTCGTCGGGGCCCTTCATCGTCCCGGAGGCGTCTCCGGCGCGTTCACCGGTCGAGCCCGCCGCGGCTTCCGGGCGGACCATCGCCTGCAGCAACTCGCCCTGTGTTGACACGGCGGCTGCCTTGTCTTCCAGCAATTCATCCAATTCCCTGACCTTTGGCAGATCCGACAACGTCTTCAGACCGAAGTGCTTCAGGAAGTCCCGGGTCGTTCCATACAGCAACGGCCGTCCCGGCGCATCCGACCGGCCGGCGATGCGGATCAATCCCTTCTCGAGCAGATGACGCACAACCCCATCGACCGAAACCCCGCGAATGTGCTCCACCTCGGCCTTCATGACCGGCTGCTTGAACACGATGATGGCGAGCGTTTCCAGGGCGGCCGACGAAAGGCGGACAGGCGCCTTGTCTTTCAGAAGCCGCCGGACCCATACGCCGTATTCGGAATGCACCATGAACAGGAATCCGCCGGCAATTTCCGAGATCTTGAAACTGCGCCCGGTCCGGCCGTACAGCGTATTCAGGTCCTCCACGTACGCGCGCACGTCTCCAGCCCGCACCCCATCGAGCATCGAAGCGATCTGGCTGGCGCCGAGCGGATTGTCAGACGCCATCAACAGGGCTTCCACTATGCCCTGATTGCGCGCGTCTTCATCCGACGCGGCCGGGTCTATGCCATGCGACTCGCCCATTACATCCCGATTAAATCGAGTCTCCAACGGACTGTATAATGCCGCGTTTCATTGTTACGCCGTTAACGATCAGGCGCCGATTCGGGTTCTGACTGATCTTCGTCTCGCCTGTAAACCCAGATTTCACCTTCCGAACCGCTCTGTCTTGCAAGGGCTCGCCCGGTCTTGATCAACTCGAGCAGGGCGATGAATGTGACGATCAGGACAATTCTCGGAAGTCCCGATACCAGGTCCGAAAACTGAACCCGATTCCTTTCCTCCAGTATGCCGCGGACGACCTCCATCCGATCCTCGGTCGTGACTTCCAGTTGATGTATCTCGTGGTAGTCCGCTTTCGGAGCGGCCAGGAGTGCCGTTCGGAACGAGGACATCAGATCGAAGAGACTTACGGAACCAAAGGCTGCGAGCGGATCATGCTCGGGCTCGTCGATTTCTCCGGAATCCAGCGCGGCGCCCCGATAGAAACTGTCCCGATGCGAATCCTGTTTGTCTTCGAGCCAGTTGGCCACTTCCTTGAATTGCTGATACTCCAGCAAGCGCCTTACAAGCTCTTCTCTGGGATCTTCTTCGTCTTCATCCGCATCGGGGTCAGCCGGCAGAAGCATACGTGACTTGATTTTCATCAATGTGGCCACCATCACCAGAAAATCTCCGGCAGGTTCCAGATTGAGCGTCTGCATCACTTCGACGAACTCCAGAAACTGCCGCGTGACGTCGGCGATGGGGATATCGTAGATGTCGATCTCGTCCCTGCGAATCAGAAAAAGCAGCAGGTCCAGCGGCCCCTCGAAAACGTCCAGCTTCACCCCGTAGGTATCGTCTCCGGCGTTTCCCTGGACTGCCGGCGCTTCGGCATCCATTCGAGCGATCTCCCTTGACTTCCGGACGCCGTTGTTCAATCCATGAAAAGATACGGCCGCCAACGACGGTCCGGCACGCCGATCAGCTGGCTGATGGAGGTCACGGTGGTGGGCCTACGGGGACGGCGCAGCAGGTTGATTCCCGCCTGTTCGGGCGTTTGATTGCCTTTGAGATTGTTACACGGCAGACAGGCACACACCAGATTCTCCCAGGTATCCCGTCCGTTTCCTGTCCGGGGAACCACGTGATCGACCGTCATCGGTCCCTTCCTGGTACCGCAGTACTGGCAGCGGTGTCCATCCCGTTTCAGGACGTTCTTCTTGGACAGTGCGAGCTGTCTGGGCGCCACGCGCACGTAAATGCCCAGACGGACCACGCTGGGGACCGGAAACCTGTCCGAAATCGTGCGGACATACAGATCCAGCGCTTCGATAACCTCGGCCCGGCCGCGAAACACGAGAACGATAGCCCGGCGCACGCTACACACCTGGATGGGTTCGTAACTCTGATTCAGGACCAGCACCGGCCGATTCAGCAATGGCATACATCCCCTCTTGCGACAACCCCGAAGCGAAAAAAATAAACGTCGTCGACAGGGTTGAACGCATGGCGAGTGTCCCGGTTGTTTGCCGTGAGCAGATGCGTCTGCAACCGGGTTGAATCAGCACCCGCGATGCGCTGCGGATTTGACTTAACAGAAAAAAAATAAAGCCTTTAAAAGTCGATGTCAAGCGCTTACCCTGCGCAAGGCGCCATATCGCAATCTGTATTTCCGACCGGGATTCGCACGTGGCTGGACGTCCCGAAAATCCTGTGTTTTCGGGCTGCGATCGGCGACGGAAAGGAAGACTATATTGGCAGCTATCCGTCTTCGACGAGTGCGCCGTAGGCCTGCGGGCTGAGAAGCGACTCGAGTTCTTCGCTGCAGGTCATCCGAACCACAACCATCCAGCCCTCGCCGTACGGATCTGCGTTGATCGGAGACGCATCCTCGCCAAGTTCATCGTTAACCTCGAGAACGACACCGGACACGGGCGCGTAAAGGTCTTCCACCGTCTTCACCGCCTCGATCGTACCAAAGGGCTGACCCTGCTCGATCCCGCCCCCCTGTTCCGGTAATTCGGCAAAGACGATATCACCCAGCTCGCCCTGAGCATAGTCTGTGATGCCTATCGTGCCCCGTTCGCCCTCGACCCGAATCCACTCGTGCTCTGACGTATAGAGAAGGCCGTCCGGAATTTCCGACATGACTGATGGCTCCAAGATGAAGGTGGTGTTTCCAGACCTGGGCCGCCAGCCGTCCGTTTCACGGATGCCTGACGTCTCTCCGGTCTTGCCGGCGTTCAACCTCCGTATCCCAATCTGGTTACGAAATCCGTGTCGATCCGACCCTGGCGGAAGTCGGAGTGCCCCATCGCGCTGATATGAAACGGGATGGTTGTTGGAATTCCCTCAATGACGAACTCGTCGAGGGCACGGACCATGCGCGCGGTCGCTTCCTCCCGCGTGTCACCATACGCCAGCAACTTTGCGAGGAGTGAATCATAATGGGAAGGGACCCGATAGCCGGCATATGCGTGTGAATCGACCCGTATACCCGGGCCCCCCGGCGCATGGAACGTGCTGATTTGTCCCGCGGAAGGACGGAAGTTGTGATCCGGATCTTCGGCGTTGATGCGGCATTCAATGGCGTGCCCTTTCGGCTGTATGTCCGCCTGGGCGAAGGGGAGCGGCTCACCGGCGGCCACGCGGACCTGCGTCTTGACCAGATCGAATCCGGTTACCAGCTCGGTGACCGGGTGCTCGACCTGAATACGGGTGTTCATTTCAAGAAAATAGAAGCGACCGGACGCATCCAGCAGAAACTCCACGGTTCCTGCGCCCGTGTAACTCACCGCCATGGCCCCCGCAACGGCTTCTCTGCCCATCCGCCGGCGCAGGTCCTCGTCGACGACTGGCGACGGCGACTCCTCGATCAACTTCTGATGGCGTCTCTGGATGGAACACTCGCGCTCACCCAGATGTACGATGTTGCCGGACTGGTCGCCCATGACCTGGATTTCCACGTGCCGCGGCGCCACGACTTCCTTTTCCAGATAGAGCGTTCCCGACGTGAACGCCGCGGACGCCTCGGCCTGCGCCGCATTCCATGCGCGCTCGAGGCCCTCCGCCGAGTCGACGGTGCGCATGCCTCTGCCGCCGCCGCCTGCAACGGCCTTCAGGCGGATCGGGTAACCGATCTCTTCGGCCGCGGCCTGCGCCTCTTCAAGTGCGTTCAGTACACCCGTGCCCGGCGCCACAGGAACGTCCGCGGCCAGCATCGTTTCCCGCGCAACGGCCTTGTCGCCCATCCTTCGAATGGCATCCGGAGACGGTCCGATGAATACGATCCCGCACGAAGCGCACATCTCCGCGAAGTCCGCGTTTTCGGCCAGCGGCCCGTAACCCGGGTGAATCGCATCGGCGTTCGTTACTTCCGCGGCGCTCAGAATGCGAGGGATGTTCCGATAGCTCTGGTCTCCGGGAGGAGGCCCGATGCAGACATCCTCGTCGGCAACGCCAACGTGCAGCGAATTGCTATCGGCTTCGGAGTGTATTGCGATCGTCCGAATGCCCAGTTCCTTGCATGCCCGGATCACACGCACGGCGATTTCGCCCCGGTCCGCTACAAGGATTTTATCGAATAAGGGAGTGGATGACACGACGGGTCTGGTGGGACGGCGGTTCGGGCCGCCGCATCGTTGAAGGAAGCGCCTTAAATCGGTTCGATGAGGAAAAGAGGCGTATTATACTCAACCGGATTGCCATTCTCGACGAGGACACGGACCACCCGGCCCTTTGTATCCGCTTCAATTTCATTCATAATCTTCATGGCTTCGATGATGCACAGGGTCTGCCCGACCGACACGACGTCGCCTTCCTCCACGAAGGCCGGCGAATCCGGGTTGGGCGCACGATAGAACATACCGACCATCGGAGAACTGATACTGTGCAGGCCTTCGGTATCGTCCGGTTCTGCGGGAGCGGGCGTATCGTCCGAATCGGCCGCCTGCGGTGCGACCTGGGCAACCGGCTGGTTGGCGGCCGCGTTGATTCCCGCAGAGACGCGAATTCTCTTATACCCCAGAACGCCGCGCTCTATTTCAATTTCCCGGACCTGGTCTTCGCCAACCAGTTCGATCAACTGCTGCAGGGTCTCCGTCATGGCTTTGGAGAGTTTCACGCGCGCTCCTCGCTCCTTACTAATGGACGACGGCCGGTAACAGGGTAAAGGGTCGCGTCGGCCGCAATGCTGCCGAAAACAACCTCCGGCGGCGTACTCCGATCAGATCCGTTCCACGTACGACTCCGTTCGGGTATCTATCTTCAAAACGTCGCCCCGTTCAACAAACAGGGGCACCTGTACGGAAGCTCCCGTTTCCAGCACGGCCGGCTTGCTGCCACCGCTTGCGGTATCTCCCCGCAGCCCGGGGTCGGTTTCCGTAACCTCCAGCTCGACGAATATCGGCAACGCGACGCTCACGGCGTTTTGCTCCGCGACCAGAATTTCCAGTATCTCATTTTCTTTCAGATATTTAACCGCGTCTCCCATTACCTCCGGAGGCAGTTCGAACTGATCGTACGTCTCATTGTCCATAAAACAGAACAGATCGCCGGATTTGTAGAGATATTGCATCTTGCGCCGTTCGAGCCGAACATCGTCCACTTTGTCTCCTGAGCGAAACGTCCGGTCGATCATTGCGCCCGTCTTCACGCGCTTGAGGCGGGTACGCACGACGGCTGCGCCCTTGCCCGGCTTAAAGTGTTCGAACTCGACCATATAATAAAGGTCGCCGTCCAGACGCAGGACCATTCCATTTCTGAATTCGGACGTTGAGACCATCGTTCGACATTACCCTCCCATGCACGCGCCATCCATCTTCCGAAGTTCCTTCAGTCTCTTTCTAAGACGCTTATTGTCCGGTTCGCGCTCACAAACTTGCGTCAGGACAGCCACGGCCTCATCGATCAACCCCTGCACCACGTACAACTCGGCCAGGGTGGGGGTTGCAATCGGCGCGATTTCAGAGTCGGCATCCGCGGGCCGGTCTTCAACGTGGCCACGATCGTCCAGAAGGTCCCGCAGCAGAAAGGAAAATTCCTCAGGTTCCGCCCGGGGCCGGCTTTCCTCGACCGTTGCATCCGACGCCACGGACTCCGTCTCATCGTCGGGCCGGAATTCTGAGTCGGGGCCGGCTTCCGCCTGCGCATCAGCATTTATCTCGGCAATCAGCAGCCGGCTCAACGGATCGACCGTCAGGGCGCACCTGAAATAATGCTGCGCCCTTTCCTCGAAACCCAACTCTCTTTCGATCCTGCCGAGCAGCCACCGGGCTGAAGGATTGTCGTGATCCAGCGCGAGTGTATCGTGTAGCTCCCGGCGGGCGTCTTCCAACCGTCCGGCCGCCATGTGGCACCTGCCCATGACAAGATGGCCGGTCGGGTAGAACGGGCGATACCTCAGACCCTTACCGCAGATCTCCGACGCGCGGTCAACGTTGCCCCGGCGCAGCAACTCATCGGCGAGGCGCGCAAACAGGATCGAAGTCGGATTCCTGCTGCATATTCTTTCAAGCTTTGCAAGGGATGCGGACGTCATCTTCTCGCCACCCCGTTCAGTGTCCCGCCCCTGAAACAGGTGACCCCTCATCCGGTCTTGCCGTGCAGCTTGCGCTGCCCTTGCTGAGCCAGTCGAAGCCAGCCTGTCGAAGCGCCTTCACTCGCCGACGTTGCCGACGCTGGGCCCTTTCTGGCGCTGCCTCGTCTCGGCGCCGACGTAAACTGCAGGGTCTCTCGTTTCAGGACGACGGCTGATTCCTGTATTTCCTGCTCGGTACGGCCGTATTGCGGCAATCCATTTCCAGAACCTGACACCAAACCGGGGGAAAGTATATGTAAAAGACCAATGCTTGTCAAGGCCGCCACAAAGAGGCTGTTCGCCGGGTTCCACGCCGAATGGCTGGTTGAAATCGGACACGCCCTCAAGTGGCGGCGCCGGAGCCGAAAGAATACAGGAGAACCAGTGGCGTTCCATGCCGGTTTCAGGCCTGAAGCCGGGGCGTATTTTTCCGGGATTTGCCTTGTGCGAATATGGGCGATGTGCTATATTCAAAGCCGTTTAGCAGTCCGTTGATAGAGTCGCTCTGCAGGCTAGGCCGAGCCATTGTGGCCGAAGACANNAACGCAGTATTTCGACCGCAAGGGCCTGACGCAGCCCAGATGGGCTCTTTCAACGGGCTGTTATGACGCTATTTCGCACCAGTCCTGTCCGCTAGTGGAGGCGGTAATGGAACTCATCAAGCTGTTTGTATCGTTCACGAAAATTGGTATCTTCGCTTACGGCGGCGGACCGTCCATGATTCCGCTGGTCCAGGAGGAAGTCGTCGACGTGCACGGCTGGATGACCATTGAAGAATTCACCGACGCACTCGCCATGGGCTACGCCCTTCCAGGTCCTATCGCCACAAAAATGGCCGCCTACATCGGTTACCAGGTGGCGCAGACCCCTGGCCTGATCGTCGCGCTTCTGGGCACGGTCTTTCCGTCTCTCCTTCTGATGATGATCCTGGGGCTGTTCTTCAGGGCGTACAAAGGCGCGCCGGCAGTGCAGGCAATGCTGAAGGCGGTCCGGCCGGCGGTTGTCGGTCTGCTTCTGGTGGTGGTCTGGCAGATGGCGCCCAAGTCGGTGACCTCATGGCACACGGGTCTGATCGCGCTTGCCGCCTTTGTCGCCATCCATTTTCTGAACCTTCATCCGGCCATCGCTATCGTCAGCACGGCAGTGCTGGGTCTGGCCGTCTACCGCTAGCTCGGCGGTTCCGGCATCACGCTCCCGGGGGCTCATATTCCAATGAAGGACTACTCGATCCTCGAACGCAAAGCGCTGCAAAACAAACCCTTAAGCAATCGGGAAATGCTGGCGGTGCTCGATACGCCGGACGAAGACCTGCTCCTGCTGATCCACGCGGCCTATCGGGTTCGCCACCGATTTTTCGGAAACAGAGTGCGGCTGCACGTATTGCAGAACGCCAAAAGCGGACTGTGTCCGGAAGATTGCGCCTACTGCTCCCAATCCGCCGTGTCGACCGCGGCCATCGACAAATACCCGCTGTTGCCTCGCGAGCAGATTCTCGACGGCGCCAGAAAGGCCAAGGCGGGAAAGGCACTGAGGTATTGCATCGTCACCAGCGGAAGAGGCCCCACGGACAGAGAAGTGGAGACCGTTGCCAAGATCGTGCGCGAAGTCAAACAGACCGTCGATATCGACATCTGCTGCTGTATGGGGCTGCTGGACGAAGAGCAGGCCAGAACGTTGAAAGCAGCCGGCGTGGACCGGATCAATCACAACCTCAACACCAGTGCAGGACATCATGGCAACATCGTTACCACGCATACCTACACGGACCGGTTGAATACCCTTATGGCCGTCAAGGCCGCCGGACTTGAAGCCTGTTGTGGAGGAATCATCGGGATGGGAGAATCCATGCAGGATATCGTCGACCTTGCTTTCGCCGTTCGGGAACTCGACATCGATTCGATTCCTGTCAACTTTCTGCATCCCATAGATGGCACGCCCCTTGCCGGGCGCAAACCGTTGTCGCCTCAGGAAGGCCTGAAGGTTCTGTGTTTGTTCCGCTTTGTCAATCCGAATAAGGAAATCCGTATGGCGGGCGGACGGGAACTCACGCTCGGGTCGCTCCAGGCCCTGGCCCTCTATCCGGCGAACTCCCTGTTTATGGAAGGTTATCTGACAACCGGAGGACAGTCCACCTCGGAGACCCATCGACTCATCGACGACATGGGATTCGAAGTCGAAGAGCAGTGGAAAACTGAAGATGGAACGAACGTGCCGGCAGGCACTTTGAATGCAGTCACATAACGCCTCCCGCAATCTATGTGGACCTACGATAAACACTACGATATCATCGTTGTGGGCGCGGGGCACGCCGGAACCGAGGCGGCCCTGGCGGGCGCGCGCATGGGGTGCCGCACGCTGCTATTGACGATGAATCTGGACACGGTCGCCCAGATGTCCTGCAATCCGGCGGTCGGAGGGATTGCGAAGGGCCACATGGTGCGGGAAATCGATGCCCTGGGCGGCGAGATGGCGCGGAACATCGACGCGACGGGGCTGCAATTCCGCCTGCTCAACCGAAGCAAAGGGCCGGCGGTGCAGGCCCCCCGGGCCCAGGCCGACAAGAAAGCATACCAGTTTCGGATGAAGTACGTCGTGGAAAGTCAGCCGAACCTGGATCTCAAGCAGGGCCTTATCGAAGACCTGCTGGTTGACGAGGGACGGATCAGGGGCATCCTCACCAGATCCCGCACGGTCTTCCTGGGCCGGACCGTCATCCTGACGACGGGCACGTTTCTGAGGGGCCTTATCCACGTCGGGGACCGGTCTTACAGTGCGGGTCGCGCCGGTGAAGGTTCCGCCGAGCGGGCATCCGGCGGCCTTCGGCAGCTGGGGTTTGAGCTGGGGAGGCTGAAAACGGGGACCCCGCCGCGGATCAATTCACGCAGCGTGAATTACAGCGTGATGGATGTCCAGCCCGGTGACGAGCAACCGTGTCCGTTCTCGTTCCGCACCGGGGCCATCACACAGGAACAGCTCAACTGCCACATCACCTGCACCACACCGGAAACCCACGAAGTCATCAGACGGAATCTGGATCGATCCGCGATGTACAGCGGCCGTATCCAGTCGGTGGGCCCGCGGTACTGCCCTTCGATTGAAGACAAGATTGTCAGGTTCGCAGACAGGGAGAAACACCAGCTCTTTGTGGAGCCCGAAGGCCGTAACACCTTGGAAGTCTACCTCAACGGTCTGTCAATGAGCCTGCCTGAAGACGTTCAGGTTGAGGTCGTTCGCAGCGTAACCGGCCTTGAAAACGCGGAAATCATGCGGCCCGGTTACGCCGTTGAATACGACTACGTCCCCCCGACCCAGATCCTTCCCACCCTTGAGACCAAGCCCGTCGGCGGCTTGTTTTTCGCCGGGCAGATCAACGGTACCACGGGCTACGAAGAAGCGGCCGGACAGGGCCTGATGGCGGGCATCAATGCCGCGTTGCAGGTCCGGGACGAGGACCCGCTCATTCTGGACCGCGCCGAGGCATATATTGGCGTGCTGATTGACGATCTCACAACCAAGGGTACCGAAGAACCGTACCGCATGTTCACCGCATCGGCGGAATACCGTTTGTTGTTGCGGCACGACAACGCCGACCTTCGGCTGACCGAAACCGGCCGCAAGATCGGGCTGATATCAGACAGCGCGTACGAGTCCTTCAAGCGTCGCGCGGGCGCAATCGTCGCCGAACAAGACCGCCTGAAGCGGGTGAAAGTTCCGCCCTCGGACCGGGTCCAGCAATGCCTGCGGAAAGCCGACACAACCCCTCTCGCTCAGACGGTGCCCCTGATCGATCTGTTGCGCAGGCCGCAGATCGACTACAGGTTTGTTCAGGCAGTGGCGCCGCCGCCGGAACCGCTGCCTCCGGATGTGTGCCATTCGGTTGAGGTGGAGCTCAAGTACGAAGGCTACATTAAGCGCCAGAAGGCACAGGTGGCCAGATTTCAGGATCTGGAGGCAAAGCGCCTTCCAGAAAACTTCAACTATCTCGACCTTCCCGCCATCTCCCGCGAAGCTGCGGAAAAGCTCGCCCGGGTGCGCCCTCGCTCGCTGGGTCAGGCTTCACGGATTCCCGGTGTTTCACCCGCTGATATCTCAGCCCTGATGGTCATCCTGAGAGCCCGCGCGCGAGGCGCGGCATGAATCTGGGCGCGACACGGGTGCAGGCCGTTCTTTCGCTGCTGGCCGATCCTGATGCCGATATCGTGGAAATCGTGCGGAGCAAGCTTTTCATGATGGGCGAGCCGGCTGTGCGCGAGGTCCTCGATGCCGCGCCCGGAGGCTCACCTGCACAACGGGAAGCAGGCCGGATTCTGTTGTGCCTCAAGGAACCGCCTCTGGAAACGCAGTTCCGGAACCTCCACGAGGGAACTCGCGGAGACATCGATCTGGAAACGGCGTCGTTTACGCTGGCCAAGCTCGAATACCCCGCTCTTGACATTCAGCGATACCGAAGCCACCTCAACAAGATGGCCGAGGAACTGGCGCCTTCGATCGCTCCCGACGACCATCCGCTCAGAGTCATCCAGACCCTGAACCAATATCTCTTTGAATCCCAGGGATTCCGGGGTCAGAAAAACGAACCCGTCTGTCCGGCCTCGAGCTATATGAACCGGGTCCTGGATCGGAAGACAGGTCTTCCAATCTCCATATCCGCGCTTTACATTTTTCTGGCGCGCCGGCTCGATCTTCCGATACTCGGCGTGGGGATGCCGGTACACTTCATCGTAAAGTACAAGACAGCGGACGGCATGGAGTTCCTGTTCGACCCCTTCAACAAGGGTCAACTCCTGACGGCGAACGAGTGTGCGGAATATCTCTCCCGATTCGACGTGGCGTTCGAGCCATCCATGCTCCGCCAGTCATCCGACCGGCAGATTCTCACCCGCATGATGTTCAACCTCTGTGCGGCTTACAGAGATCGAAAGGACGCGCGAAGGGTCGACGCCCTCGAACGTCTGGTTAAAATCCTTCTCAAACGTCACCCGTTGCAGGAGTAACCGGTTCGCTCGATTCGGAAGGCTTCGACCAGAGATTGGCGGCGGTTTACCGGCGTCCCCTGTGAGTGCGGTCAGCCGAAATCAGATTTCCACCCCTGTACATGACACGCTGAAAGCATCCGCCCGCGGTCCTGCGCACGCAGGATCGCGGAGTGACAGGTTTCACACAGCGTTCAATTCAGTGGAACCGGGACCCGTCGCCGTTCTGACCCTATGCCCGAAAACATAAAAATCATCGTACAGAACCGAAAAGCCAGGCGGGACTTTTTTCTTGTCGACACCTATGAAGCCGGCGTTGAACTCAAGGGCACGGAAGTAAAATCACTTCGCCTTGGCAACG
This sequence comes from Candidatus Latescibacterota bacterium, assembly GCA_012271065.1. The sequence continues at coordinate 20,943 of JAAXHE010000209.1, read as the reverse complement.
CCAATATGGCAGACAGCTATGCCCGCGTGGAAGACAATGAGGTCTTCCTGCACAACCTTCACATCGGTGAATACACCGAGGCCAACCGCTTCAATCACGACCCGATCCGGAAACGCCGGCTCTTGCTGCACAGGTACGAGATCGACCGGCTCAGAGTCCGTACGGAAGAAAGGGGTCTGACGCTTGTGGCCCTCAAGCTTTACTTCAAACGCGGCAGAGCCAAGGTCGAACTCGCCCTTGCCAGGGGCAAGCGCGAATACGACCGGCGCCGGGAGATCGCCAAACGCGACGCGCAGCGTGAAATGCGGCGCGAACTCAAGGTACGAGAAACGAGATCTCGAAACTAGTCCTCTCCCGAAAATATCTAACTATTCAGCCGCGAAGCCGGCAGGCGGACATCCCTTCGAGACGGCCCATGAGAAACGAGAATTGGAGGCGGTCAACTCTCCCCGCCTCCCTGCTGGTCGCCTGTATCGTGTTTTCACCACCGGGTACCTCCGCCAGCGCGGGACAGACGGAAGCGTCCACTACCATTCCCGCCTGGAGAATCGGTGGCGGCGCGTACGTGTCCCTCGGCGACCTGGCCGAGATCCTGGGCGGCCGACTCCATCCCTATCCGTCCGGGGGAAAGATCGGATTGCGCAGGGGAGGTAATCTGATCGTCTTCACCCCCTTTTCCTCTGTCGTGACCGTAAACGACGTGGGATACAGACTGCCGCTGGAAACGCGATACCACGACACCGAGGCTCTTTACGTGCCGTCAGAAGCGATCCTGGCGCTGCTGGCGCGAACCCTTCCGGGTTCTCCGAAGGCGCAACCCGTTGAGAATCCGGCCCGCGCGCCGGTGCGCGAAATACGGCGGCCTGCCGCGGGACTGCCCCTGCACGGAACGAAAGTCGACCGCGAACGCTGGACGATAGACACCATCATATTGGACCCGGGGCACGGAGGCAGAGATCCGGGCGCGAAGGGAAAACGCGGGACGAGGGAGAAGGACATTGCATTGAAGGTCTCCATTCGTCTGAAAGAACTGCTCGAAGAGCAGCTTGGTGTAAACGCCGTGCTGACGCGCAGCACGGACAGGTTTGTTACGCTCGGACAGCGCGCGCGCATTGCCAGGAAGAACCAGGGAAAGCTATTTGTGAGCATTCACTACAACGCGAGCAGAAGTCGCCGCGCACGAGGTTTCGAGGTCTACTTCCTTTCCGAGGCCAAGACTGACGAAGCCGCCGAAGTGGCCAGACGGGAAAACGCCGTCCTCGACCTGGAAGAACAGGATGAATCGGGTTCCATGGACGAAATCGAAAGCATCCAGTTCGGCCTGCTTTCAACTCAGTTTCTGAAAGAAAGCCAGGATCTGGCGGCCGATATTCGCGCCGAGGTTTTGGGAAGCCTGAGGCCATTGCAGGACCGCGGCGTCCGCCAGGCCAATTTTTACGTGATGCGAGGCGCCATGGGGCACATGCCTTCTGTCCTCGTGGAAATGGGCTTTGTCTCCAACCCGGTCGAAGAGGGTCAGATGCGAAAGACCTCGTACCAGCGCAAAATGGCCGAAGCAATCTTCAACGGAATTCGAAATTTCAGACACCGATATGAACGACAACTCACCCGGAACTGATCCGTCCATGCGAATCGACCTGCCCGGCGGCGATCCTGGGTACTATTATGATCCCCGGGTTACGGCCGGCATGCACGGCGAAATCAGACTGTCTCCCAGGGTCGAAAGACATTGCAGATGCGGCGGCAGGCCACCGTACCAGATTTTTCAACAGCCCGATGCCGAACCGGTCTGGTGCCCTTGCCGGCGCTACAGGTTGAAGACGCAGGAGATCAACCGGCTCATCGGGAGCTCCGGCATCCCCGATCCGTTTCGGTACAAGTTCCTCGACGATTTCTACGAAAGTTACGATGGAAAACCGATTGAGGGCGCGGACCGGCTCAAACGCCACCTGCGCACCCTGATCGAAAAATCCCGTAAGATGAACGCCCCGCCGGACGCCGGCGCACATGCTGTTGCCTCCCAACCGATAAGGGGGTACTTTCTGACGGGAAAACCTGGCGTGGGAAAAACCTACTTTTCCTATGTCGCGCTCAACGAGCTCATCTTCCACTCGGGGCGTCCCGGGAAATTCATCAGCCTGTCAAAAGCGTTTTTCCAGACATTGAGATTTGCGTTTGACGAAAACAGTCCCATGCACGGGAAGTCAGAGACATTTCTGCGTACACTCGGTAACGTCCCGTTTCTGGTCATCGACGACTTCGGCGTACAGCGGAACACGGAGTGGGAGCTGGAAATGCTCTACAACCTGGTGGATACACGGTATGCCAATAGACGATTCACGATTGTAACTACCAACAAGGACATCGAAAACGTAAAGGATCTGGCGGAGGGCAGGCTCTATTCGAGATTCATCGAAATGTGTTATATCGTCCGCATTCATGCATCGGACTTCCGGGAACGCACGCGTAAGGAATATGAGATATGAGACCGCTTTCGAGTGATGGCGGGTACTTCGGCCACGGACCTGTTCTCCACGATTGACAGCGAATTTCAGGATTGCCATGTCGTTTCTGGTGGTCGCCACGAAAAATCCCGGCAAGCTCAGAGAGATCCGGGAAATACTGGGATCGGAAGTCAGGCTGCTTTCACTGACCGACTTCCGCGGCGTCGGGGATATCGTGGAGGACGGCAAGACTTTCGAGGCCAACGCCATCAAGAAAGCGCTTGCCGTAGCAAACCATACAGGCCACGTCTCCCTCGCCGATGACTCCGGCCTGGAAGTGGACGCGCTCGACGGTGCTCCGGGCGTTTATTCCGCGCGATTCGCGGGCGAAGAGGCCACCGACGAGCAGAACAACGTCAAGCTGCTCCAACTCCTCGAAGACACCCCCGACGAACAACGTACGGCGCGTTTCCGCTGTGTGATAGCCGTCTGCGCACCCGACGGTTCGGTACAGACGGCCGAGGGCACGGCCGAGGGAAGGATACTGCAGTGCCCGCGGGGAACAGGCGGATTCGGTTACGATCCCCTGTTTCTGGTTTCCGGCCTCCTTCGGACGTTTGCGGAACTGCCGCCCGCCGAAAAAAACCGGCTCAGTCACAGGGGGAAGGCACTGCAGTCCGTGTTCCCTCTGCTGAGCCGGTTTGTCTGAACCGGAAATTGCGGCCGTACAGTGCCGCACGCCGCGCCGATCCCGTCGATCAATCCGATCCGGAATCGTCGACTTTCGGACGCCGCTGGTAACGCCTCACCCGCCGGACGAAGATCCATACCAAACCTGCCACGGCAAGATATTTCAACACCTCCCACACCCATCCCTCCCATCCCAGAATCACGGGCCAGAGCGCGAATATCGACAGCAGTATGAATACGTCCTCGAGCGCCACCCAGATACGGCGTTCATTGCCATTTGACATGGATGTATCCTCAGATGGTGTTCAGTCCCAGAAACAGATCGTCGAGACCCGGCCGACAAAAAGCAGAAAAATCAGCTCTCAGCCTGAACCGATTGGCAGATTGGCCCCAGGATCACAAATCGAGACATGGGCGCCATGATGCGGGCCACAGAAAGGACCGTCCGTACGAGTAGAGCGACAGCGCCCTATCCCCCCGCGTCCGTTGTCTGCTGCAGATACGAATAGACCTGATAATTCCGATATACCAGTTTGACGTAATTTCGTGTCTCACGGTAGGGTATACTCTCGACAAACTCGTCCACGTCGTCAGCCGGGAGCCGGGCCGACCACTTCCGCGCCACGTCCAGTCCCGCGTTGTAGGCCGATAGAGCCAGGCCGAGCCGTCTGTCTTTGCTATTCCTGAAATACCGGAAATGATCGGCAAGATGCCTGGCCCCAAAGCGAATGGATGTGTGCGGATCCCACAGGTCTTCGGTAGAATATCCCTTGAGACCCAGCTTGCGCGCAATCTGACGTCCTGTTGCCGGCATCACCTGCATCAACCCGCGGGCGCCCGCTCTGGACAACGCCATATCGTCGAATGCGCTCTCCTGGCGTATGATCGCGAGAACCAGATTGGGGTCGAGTCCGAGAGACCCGGCGGTCCGGCTGATTTCCCCCCAGTAATAGGTCGGGTACAGTCTGCGGAACGAAGTGAGTGAAATCGGCATCCCGCGTTCGCGTTCCAGATTGACGATCAGGCCTGAGATTCGGAGTGCCTGGTTCATCGCTCCGATACGTTCAAACCGCAGCTGCAGTTCACCCAGAGCGTGCATCTCCTCTCTGTGCGCCCACCTCGCGTGTCTGTATTCCTGTTCCGCTTCCTCGTAGAGCCCCAGGTCCGCCAGCCTGTCACCTTTCAATAGAAACGGTGACGGCACGTACGTGGGCAGCCGCTTGTCTCCATCCGGAGATGCGGGACCCGGGGGATGCACCGTGTCCTTCAACGCCAGAATCGCGCGGGCCCGGGAAGCGTAGTACGAGGTTGGAAACCCGGCGGCCGCGCGCCTCAGCCATTTTGCGCCCAACTCCGGGCGTCCCGCCCGCTGATAGGACTTGCCCGTCCAGTAGCAGCCCTGGTCGCGCATGTAATTTTCCGGCGTCCGGTCCGCCAGCTGCATGAAGACGCGGGCAGCCTCTTCGAACCGACCCAGACGGAAGAGGGCATAGCCCGCCCGCCACCCCGCCCGATCGGCAAGACGGCTCCTGGGGTACCGCGCCGCAAGATTCAGAAACACCCTGCGCGCCTTTGCGCGCCTCCCGCGCCGCTCATAGGCCATCGCGGCCTGCCAGAGCGCTTCCGCGGCGCCCGGGGTCGCGGGATACCGGCTGGCGAAAGATTGGAATTGGCCGGCCGCTTTTAGATCAAGCCCGAGTTTTACGGAACAGCGTCCCAGATAAAACAACGCTTTCGGCACCCGGTACCGCCGGTGGGCCTCCTGAAACGCCCGCTGTGCCGTTCGGTAGTCCTTTTGCTTGAAATGCGCAAGCCCCAGTTCCTGTTGCGCCCGACCGCGCCAGCCGCTCTCACCGGACTCCCCCGCGATCTGACGCAAGATACCCACCGCTTCGCGAAACCGTCCATGGCTTGAATAGGCGATCGCCCCGTAGAAGCGTTCCTGCACGGTTCGCAACAGCCCCATCGAACCCAACGCGGCCAGCGACTCCGGCGACTCCGGATGTTCCCGCACCATCCGCAACTGAATTCGCCGCGCCTCCGTGGAATCTCCTGAGGCGTTCAATGCGTCCGCAAGGCCCGCCAGCGCCCTGGCCTTCTTCTCGCTTCCGTCGGGCAACCGTTGGTACAGCCCGGCCGCTTCCGATGCCTGTCCCGCCCGCAAATGGAGTCCTGCCGCCAGAAGCGCCGCGTCTTCCATCAGGCGCCCCGATGGCCGTGTATCGAGAATCCGCGCATAGTACACCAGTGCGCTGTCGGCACGCCCGAGCCCGAGGTGGCATTCCGCCTGCCAGAAATCCATGTATTCGCGGATGGCCTCAGACGCCTTCTCCACGGCGCGAAAACCGGCCAATGCGTCTTCAAAGCGCCCAAGCGCCTTCAGACACAGGGCCCGTTGAAGCTGCGCCCTGCGAATCGCCCACTCGTCCATCCCCGCCAGATCCAACCCGGACAGGACCTGCAACGCGTTCCGGTACGCGGTACGGGCAACAAGGGCCTCTGCCCGCGCCAGCCGGTCCAGACGCTCGCCCCTGCCCAGCCGCGCCGGCAGCGCCAGGACAGCCGCCGCGACAAGCGCCAGAGCCACTCCGGCGAGCCAGACGTCCCTCAGCGTTACCCCGGCCGGGCCACTATCGGTCTCGGAACTGGACTTCATGGCTGGTGGACAACGAATGTCATCTGAAGTGAGGGCGCGGCCATTCCGCGTCGATTCCCGTCGTCATTTGCAAGACCATCGGACATGGGATTTCGGACTCCGGCGTCGTTCAGTACTCCGTAAGCCAGATACGTTGATCAACTGACGGGGCGGGCTCACGTCACCCGCTCGCGCCCGCGCCGCTATTGGAAGAATGGCTTCAGGTCCTCGATAACGGCCAGTACGCCAAAGCAGGTGAAAACAATGCCGCACAGAATATTGAGCGTGACGAGCAACGGACCCATCCTGAACGGTTCGGGAAGGTATTTGCGATCGGCCCATACCATGGCAAAACACCAGGGTCCGGCAAGAAGGACCCCGGTAATGTGGAGAGGAATCGTCATCATCGAAATCGGGTTCCAACCCACGCCACGGGGGTCCAGGGTTGCTGTCCACCAGGCGTAGATCACGAGCCCGATCGCCGCAACGCCGGAATAGCAAAGCGTCCACAGGCGCATCTTGTCCAGGGTCAGATCCCGCCACTTCAACCGGGTGGATCGTACGCATTCGTGCGCGGTCCGCACGTAGAGTTCAAACGCGCCGTAGACCGTACCGAATATTGCGAAGAAAACACCTGCCTTGTAAAGCGCCGACAGGAGGATTTGCGCCGTCTGGCCGGGATGAAGCTGCGTGAGGAATACGACCTGGTAGTTGTAGAGATCCATTCCCGAGGGCACGATCCGATTCGTATGCAGGAGCGTTGCACCGAGAATGAGAAACGTCGCGGTGAACACGAGCACACTGCCGAAAGATACCGTACAATCGATAAGCGGCGCCTTCAGCCACATGCGCCCCAGCCGGACATTCCTGTCGTCCACGGCCAGCGCCGGCCTCCGGCTTCCGCCAGACACCTTGCCGATCAGACCCCAGGCCTTTTCTCTCAACATGCCCACGTATCCCACGTAGTCCTGCACACCGCCGCCCATAACGCCCATATATGCGACCATCTCCACGATCAGCGTACGATCGGCAAATGCCGGGTTCATTTTGACCCATTGCGGGTAATCCGGCAGGGCAGGCGTGATCGCGCCGGCAAGTACCGACAGCCAGTCCGGATTGACGGCAAATGTCGCGATCAGCATGACCACCAGCATCGACCCGACGAGTGTCAACTGAACGCGCTCCAGAAACCCGTAACTCTGCATCAGGGTCAACACCGCAAGCAGCACAATGAACAGGATTGCGATGGCATGGGGGTACATCCCCGGGTCACCGAACAGCACCCACGACGTAATCGTGCCGAGCATGATCGGTAGACTCGCAAGATAGAACGGGAATGCAACGATAACCACAACGCCGATTATGCCGGGAAACAGCCCGCGCGGGCCTGGCAATGACGCCCACCGCTCCATCGGATGTTCGCCGGTGAGTGTCATGTACCGCGCCGCGGAGTAGACCTGCACGCCCTTCGTGAGACAGAAAAGACTGAATGCCCAGAACATCGCATAGCCGAAAATTGCCCCGCTGCGCGACGCCCAGACCGTCTCCCCGCTCCCGATCGTTACCGACGCGATGACGGCTCCGGGTCCGAAGAACTTGAGAAAGTCCATCACGCGCCGCGAGCTCAATTCCGGCGCCAATTCCGGAAAGCGCTGCTTCTGTTCATCAGGATTCACGCGAACCCCCAACGTCTGTTCTTTCGCGCGACCACGGGTGTACGCGGTCGAATCAGGAACGGTCTACCTGATTGCGAACGGATTTCCCGGCGATCCTGTGGCGCCCTTCAGCCGTAACGGCGCGAAAACGAACGCAAACTCGTAAACGCCGTCAGCCGCCAGGCCGTCCAGGTCCAGATTCTCGAGGATATAGACCCCGTTACGCTGAATCAATAACTCGTGGACCCGGAACGCGCCTTCCGAGTCTTCACCGGGCACGGCCTCGACCGCCCATGTATCGGCGCCGACCATGACGATCTTCATTTCAAGCAGCCACCGCGCAGCCTCGAGCCCGATGCCCGGCTGGCCCGAATTGTAGGTCTCGTTGTCGACCATCCACAATTTTCCGTGGCCGGTTCGGATCAGCACGATGTCGCCTTCCGTGACCGAGACGGCCTGCTTCTTCAAGGCCCCTTCGATGTCGGCTGCGGTTATCACATAGCCTACTTCCAGCCGCTCCAGTCCCTTGTACTTCGCGACGTCCACCAGTACGCCGCGGGTGAAGATGACACCGACGTTTTCGATTCCGAGTTTCTCCAGTCCGTATGCCGTCCCTACCTCTGACCGTGTAAATCCGTTGTAGAAGATGTCCTGATCGCCCCTACGCGTACCGATGTGACCCAAACCGTCGAACTGGGTCCCCACCTGTCCGATCTCGCCGCTGAACATCTCGTCGTACCAGATCAGCTGGTTCTCTCCGACGGGACCTCCGGTTGGCGAACCGGGAATGGTCAGACTGTAGTGACGGTTGCCGAAGAGCGGAATGCCCGGCTCGTACACCCGTCCGAGCTGGTAGGTCTTGCCTTTCCGGATCAATCCCGCAGCCTCCATTACCTTCTGCGGGGTCAACCGGTTTGCCGCTCCTCGCTGGTCTTCCGGCCCCCACTCCGAAGGCCACCACTTGTCCCCTTCGGCCGCTTTTTCCGCGACGGCCGGCGTCATTGCGACGAGGCATCCCACAACCATCGCGCACAGATATCTTTTTCGCATACCCGCCTCCTCCAAGTCTGTTTTGGATAAAAACCGTATCGGCGCAGAACGGAATTATGATAATACCCCCAATGACCAAAGGCAAGCGCGTAATGCGTATATTGACCCGACGAACAGAAGCCTGTTGCGCCCGGAAGGGGCGCATGCTATCTTGGACGCCGCCCTGAACGCGGCCCTGGAATCCGGGCGCAGATGCCGCAATTCCGGTCAAATGTGAGGCCTGCCGATGAAGACCGAAAGACTCGGCCGAACCGGACTCGAAGTCCCGATTGTGGGCTTGGGTACCGGCTTTATCGGCATCGCTGACGCCAACCGCGCGGCGACCGAATACGACTTCATGGAATCGTGGACCACGGATCGGCCCATGTCATCCGGAGAAGCCCCCCCGCGGTCCAGCCATATGAAGGCCGAACTGGGAATTGAAACGGTGCACGCGGCGATCGAAGCGGGCTCCACGCTGATCGACACCGCTCCGCTGTACGGTTCGGGCAACAGCGAATCCATTATCGGCGAGGCCCTCCGGCAACGCCCTGACCTTGCTGAACGGTGCACGATCACGACAAAAGTCGGGCAGACGGCGGCGGGGCCGGACCATTCCTACGACGCCGTGATGCGGCATGTCGAGGAGAGTCGGCAACGGCTGGGAATCGACGCCTTCGACGTCCTCTATATCCACGATGCCATGGACATTCCCAGAGAGGAAGTCATGGGAAAGGACCGTGCACTCGGCGCCCTGCGAAAACTCCAAGATACGGGCGTTACGCGTTTTGTCGGTACCGCCACCAATGACCCCCATACCAACGCCTGGTACATCGAAACGGGGGAATTCGATGCCGCCGTGGTTCCCGAGGCGCTCAGCCTGATCAATCAGCTTGCGGAAGATCGGATTCTGCCGGCGGCTGTCAGACACGACGTGGGTCTCGTGATTGCCACGCCGGTTGAACGGGGACTGCTCGCCACAGGCCCCACGGACGGCATCAACTACCTCGCCCGCAGCTTCAGCCAGTCCTGCCTGGACCACGTGGCAAGCGTCCAGGACCTTTGCAACGGCCACGGCGTACCGCTGGTTGCGGCGGCTCTGCAATGGTGCACGCGTCATCCGCAGGTGACCGCCACCATACCCGGCGCCCGGGTCCCGGCGGAAGCGCGGGCGAATGCCGCCGCCGGAGACGTCGAGATTCCCGAGACATTCTGGACAGAACTCGCCCCCCTCATCCGCCACTTCGAAGCCGACGTTCACCGATAACCGTCTCATGTCTCTGAAACTGACCCTTCTTGGCACCGGCACCCCTACCCCGCTTGCCCATCGTGCGGGCTCAGGCTATCTCGTGACGTTCGACGATGAAGTCCTGCTGTTCGACTGCGGACCGGGTATTGCAAGACGCCTCCTCGAAGCAGGAGTACCTCCCGAAGCGCTGACACGCGTGTTTCTTACCCACCTCCACTACGATCACAGTGTGGACTACGCGTGCATCGTGCTCACGCGCTGGGACCAGGGCGCAGGCAAGGTCCCCGAGCTCCACGTCTACGGACCGGCCCCGCTGAAACGCATGACGGAAAGGCTCCTGGGGTCCGATGGCGCCTTCGGGCCGGACCTGGAGGCGAGGACACGGCACCCGGGAAGCGAGTTCGTCTACGAACGGCGCGGGGGAATCCTTCCCCGGAAACGCCCCGAGCCCGTCGTCACCGAAGTCGCGGACGGCTCGAGCATTCAGGCTGGAAACTGGCGGGTCGAAACGGCTGAAGTCGTGCATGTTCAGCCGCAGCTCACGTGCCTGGCCTACCGGCTGGACACCCCGTACGGAACGGTCGTCTTCGGCGGAGATACTGCGCCCACAGGCAGCCTTACGGACCTGGCGCAGGGCGCGGACGTGCTCATCCATATGTGCCACCTGATCAACGATGTGGAACTGGACCCGCGCATCACGGGCTGCTGTTCCGGACACCTGGACGCCGCACGGACCGCACGCGAGGCGGACGTCGGCACGCTGGTCCTGACCCACGTTACCGAACAGCTGGAACCGCCCGGCATCCGGGAGCGCCTCGTGGCCGAAGCCGCACACATCTTCAGTGGGCGGATCGTCTTTGCGGAGGATCTCACCGACGTGCCTGTTGGTCCCATCGATCCGGAGCCCATCCGGTAGCCGGTGCGAAACCGACCGCGTTCGACCCGCATTCAGACAAACGACTTTAACTTCCAGAGGTTTCCAGGTGAAAGCCATCATCCTGGCCGCTGGCAAAGGGGACCGCTTCTATCCCTTCAGCCACTACCGGCCCAAGCCCATGTTTCCCATCTGCAACCGGCCTTTAGTGGAGTGGGGCGTCGAACGCATCGCCGCCGCGGGCATCAGGGACGTCGGCATCGTTGTCGGCCATCGACAGGGCCGGATACGCAGCCATTTTTCCGACGGCCGCCGGTTCGGATGCAGAATCACCTATATCGAACAGGGGGAGCAACTCGGCACGGCCCACGCCGCATGCGCCGCCGCAGGATTTATCGGGAGCGACGACTTCCTTGTCATGTACGGCGACCTCTTCTTCGAACCGACGGTCCTTTCTCAACTCCTGGACGCATTCACCGGCCGTTCCATTGCCGCCGTACACCACAGCGAGCAGCTCAACCGTTGCATCCGCATTGAAATCGATACCGTGGGAAATGTCGTCGATTACACGTGGAAGCCCCGTTCATCCACCGGCACGGCGCTGTCGGGCCTGTTCGTATTCAAGAACGAAGCGCTCCAGGACCTTGGCAATACGTCGGACTTTGTTACCAACGTCCAGAACGGTGTCACGCCCCCGGAGGGCCACGAGATCGCCGATGCCCTGGCGCTCATGAACCGGGAAGGCCGGCCCGCCGCCGCCGTCGGCATTGACGGTGTCTGCTTCGATATGGACATGCCCTGGGAGCCCCAGTCGGTCTGCCGTCTGGCCTTGCGGGAAATGGCCCTGCGCCTGCAGGCCTCCAGTATAGCCGACACGGCGCGGGTCGATTCCGATGCGCACATCGACGGACCGGTGTTCGTCGACGAAGGCGCGACCATCTCAAAAGGGGCACGTATCAGCGGACCCGTCTGGATCGGCAGAAACACGCACGTTTTCGAAGGCTCCCAGATTGCCTCGCACACGGTCATCGGTGACGACTGCAGAATCGGGCCCTTCGCGAAGGTCTCCGGCTTTGTCGACCGCAACAACCACATCACCTTTCTGGGAGAATTCAGCGGCGTCATTCTGGCGGGCGGCCGCATCACCCACCAGATGCAGATCGCCGGCATCTACGGGGAAGGCGCGGAATTCGGGGCCGGCACCCAGGTGGGCACGCTTCGATTCGACGACGGGCCGACGCAGGTGGAAGTGCGGGGCATCCGTCATCCGGCGCCAGGTTTTTCGGGGGCCCTGTTCGGCGACTACGCACGCACCGGCGTGGGAACCATACTGATGCCGGGCCGCATTGTCGGCCCCGGCGCCATGGTCGGGCCCGGCGTGGTTCTGATGAACAACGCGCCGCCGCACAAGGCCGTCATCCTGAAACAGCAGCATCAGGAAATCGACTGGGGACCGGAGATATACGACCATTGAGGCGGATGATGCGACGGGACCATATCGAGGCAGAGATTCGACGGCGCGCCGATGGTTACAAGCCCCAGACCCATCTGATTGCCGACTATTACAGGGTTCGGAGGAAAATCGCGTACCCCCTCCCGATCCGCGAGATCTACCTGCCCGGATTGCCGATCCCGGGCATCCAGACGTATCCATGGTCCATCTGGATGACGTGGAGCCTGGAGGAGCGGATTCTGAGCCTCGGTTGGGCGGCGTTATGGTTCAGTGACGGGGAGGCGCGCCGGTTGGCTGTTGCCGACCTTGACGCGCTGGCCGAATGGCCGTGTTACCGGCAGATGCCGATGCCCGACCTGAGTTCGGGTCACGCGCTGCGTATCCTCTGGCACGCCTGTACCCGCTGGAACTGGCTTCCCCCGCGCCTGCGGGGGAAGATCGAGCGGGCGTTTCTCCGCCACATAGAGGACACACTCCCGTTGTCCGAAGCCAGGCATGGCGCGTATGCGTGCAAGGACAATATCCTCGCGTTGGACGCACCCCATACCGCGCTGCACAACATCCCGTTCATCGGCACGGTCGGTCTCGCCCTTGCCGCGAACGGCATTTCGCACCCCGCCGCCGACACGTTGAACCGCAGGCTGGAGGCGCTCCTGGGGGCGATCCTGGACCTGCGCTCCGGGGGTCATTCGGAAGGAATCGGTTACGACGGATATATTCTGGACTTCGCCGCCGATTGGCTGGATACGCTCTCTCCAACCAGACGCAACGCCCTGATGGAACATCCACGCTTCGGGGACGTCCTCGATGAGTCCATCGCCCTGGGAGCACCGGGCGACGTCGCGAATGTCGCCCAGCTGAGCGACGCCGAGCCCCGGGAGATGCCGTTTCATTTATCCGGCCATGCCAAACTCTTCCGGCACCGGGCGTCGCCGCGTACGGGCTGGTACCTGAAACGCTGCGGCCTTCGCTGGCTGCGAGCGGACGCGCTGGCGGCGCTTCACGGGATTGACGACGATCAAGAGTTTGAACCGCCCCGAGCGGGCGCTATCGATGCGCACTACGCGGTCGTACTCAGGAGCGGATGGGAGCCGGACGACCTGGCCGTGGCCATGGCCGCGAGCAACTCGAAGATGAGCCACATCCAGAACGACAACGGGACCATCGTCATCGGCGCACGGGGCCGCTGGCCGGTATCGGACCCCGGCTATCAGCAGTATATGAAGAAACGGGAACGCGAATTCACCCTGGGGCTCACGGCGCACAATGCGCCTGTGATCAACGGGATGGCGCGGGCGGAGAAACCGGCCGACCGGCGGGTGGTTCTGCGGCGGTGCGGCGGAACGACGTATTCGGCGGAACTGGACCTGACCGACTGCTATCCCGCGGAACTGGCGTTGGACCGGGTCGTCAGAACGCTGTGGCTTTCAGAAAGGGACCTGGTGGTCGCCGCCGACCGCGTGCGAGGCGCCTCCGTCGAGTCCGTCACCTACCACTGGCACGGACATCCGGACGCGGCCTGGTGGGTGCAGGACAATATGGCGCGCATCTACGCGCCCGACCTTACGTTCTGGATCGGCTCGCCCCAGGCCCGGATCACAGACGGGAACGTCGACCGCCTCCCCGGTTCCAGGGGCCAACTCACGCTGGTCGCGAACGCAGACCCGGCCGCTCCCCGTGTCTGGTGGGTATTTGCGAAGGGCGATATTCAGCCCGTCGTGACCCTGCACGATCGCGGACGCGGGATTCGCGTCAACGGCCGCGATTTTGAAAATTCTTGAACTTGATATAAGGAACCCTTGAATGAACGCTTCAAAGATCTGTGACGTGCCCTTCCTGGCGCCCTCCAATTCCACCGGGGAGCTCATCTTCGACCCCGGACTCGGCCGCCGCGTGCTCTACCAGTCCATGTTTTCCGCGGTCCCCGGCCGACCGCCGGCTCTGGTACGCACAGACTTCGAGCGCCACGAATATGCGTCATTCGCCCAACCGGAAGGCAGGGGGACGTGGAAGGTCCGTCTCCTTTCCGACAACAAGCTGTGGTTTGGAATGAACGGTCCCGGGCAACTCGCCTGCTTCAATCCGATGACCGAGTCCTGGGAAGGCGTTCCGCCGCATCGTCCGTCCTCGAAAAACACCCATCTCACGGACGTGGTCGAAGGACCGGACGGACGGCTGTGCATGCCTGGCTACCCCTCCGGCAACTGTGTGAGTTTTGACCGGGGCACCGGCGAATACAGGGACGTCCCATTGGCGGAAAACAACCATCAGCTCTTCGCCGCCTGTGTCACCGAGGGCGGAAACATCGGCATTCTGAACGGCCTCCAGCACGGCGTCTATTCTTTCGACCCCCGCACGAATGACGTCAATGTCGTGTCGCCGCCCCACCTGACAGGCCGGCCTGATGCCTACAGCAGCTTCCTGCGGCTCGGGGACCAGTTCCTTGTCACCGTCGGCGATCCTGAGGGCGGTATTGAAATCTGTCGGTTTTCCGCGCTCGACCTCAGCTTCCTCGGTTCTTTCGTCGTGAAGACCGCGATCACCTCCGGACGGAACCTGATGGCCTCGCCGGACGGCCGCCCTTTCCTGAGCGTGGACGACGGTTACATCTACGCCATCGACCTCGAATCACATACGGCCGACCTCGTTTGCCGCATCCCTCACGTTCCAAGCCGCGGCAGCTACTATTTCCTTGACGAGCATCGGGTCCTCTTCGCCGGCCATTCGCAGTATTACGGCATCTGCGACATCAGGACCGCCGAACTCGATCTCCACCGGACCGAGATCGAGAATCCCCCCATCGGCATCTTCTCCATCCTGCCGGCATCTTCCGGGGACATCTACTGCTCGGCCCATCTGGGCCTTTCCCTCACGCGTGTGGAACCTGAGACGAAACGGGCGGACGTGCTGGGCCTGACGTACAACGGTTCCGGCGAAATCTACGGCAGCGCCGAAGCCCGCGGCGACATTTACAGCATCTCGTACACTCACAACGTCCTCACCGTGTACAATCCGAATCGACCCTGGCGGCCCGGACCGGCGGAGAGCGACAACCCCCGGAATCTGGGCCCGATGGGCGACGAGCAGTACCGCCCCGTCACCGGCATTCTCAATGGACCGGGCAACAGACTCTACGTCGGATCCATGCCTGACTACGGGGCCCGTGGCGGCGCGCTTTCCGTTGTCAATCCGGAAGACAACAGCCACAAGTCGTACCGGCACCTGGTTCCCGACCATTCCATCCTGGGTCTGGCCGCAGGCCCCGAACACGTATACATCGGTACCAGCATCGTCGCGGACGGCTACATCCGGCCCGCCGAGGGCAACGCCCGCTTTCTGATTTTCGATCCGGAAAACGAAACGGTCCTGTACGAACGGGAAATCGACGGCGCCCGGAGTCTCATCACGATGGGATGCAGCGCCGGCCGCGTCTTTTTCTGGACCGACGACCACGAGAGCGGCAGCCGCCTCTTCGCGATCCGCCTTTCGGACCGCGCCGTCAACGCCCTCAGCAATCCGTTCACCAGCGGCAGACCCCACAACCGGCCGATGGTGGCGGACGCGAACGGCGATCTCTATTTCACCCACGGCAACCGCATCGTCCGCCTCGACCCCGGAACCGAAACGCTCACCGTCGCGCACTCGACGGGACGCGGCCAGAACCCGATTCTGGGCGCCGCACCCGACGGGATCCTTTTTGCCCAAGGACATGAACTCTGGCGCCTTTCGCCAAAACAGCCGCACTGGAGCTTTGGTACCCCTCCGTGAAAACCGACCCTGACTGGAAGACCCGAATTCGCCCGGACCACCCGCGGATCTTCATCAACCGGGACACGCTTCCGGCAATCCGCACCCGCGCGTCGACCGTCTGTAAAGACTATTACCTCAAGGTCAGGTCTTTCACCGCGGCGAGTCCGCCGGACACGGGATGGGCCGTCATCGACCGTCCGCCGCCGCTGCCCGACGGCACGGAAGTGCGGGATTGGGGCCACCGGATGATGTGCTCGGCCATCGTCCATCTTGTGGAACCCGGGGCCGAACGACTCACAGAGCTCATTTCCGAACTGCGCGCCAGCGCCGAATACTACCACGCATGTTACGCGGAGGACGAGTCTGTCAACTGGTACGCCGCCAGCCGCGCCGCGTGCCTGGTAACCCTTGACTGGATCTGGAATGACCTCGAAGCGAACGACCGGCGGGAGATCGCGCTGCGGCTGCTCGACCACGTGGACGACAGCGCTCCACAAACCAGGCATCCGTCGCCGCAACGGTTCCGACCACCGCAGCGGATTCTACGGCGCACCCAGCCTGGCCTGGTTCGCGGGGCTCCTGCTCCACGAAGAAGGCATCGACGATACCAGGGCGGCCCGTTTTCTCGAAAAGGGCTATGACGACCACGTCAGGCTGCTGGTTCACCGCGCGTCCGCGTGCGGCGACGACGGCGGCGAAGCCTCGCCCACGCTTGGATACGCATTTGGCGAATACCCGCTGGCGCAATGGAATTTCATCCATACCCTCCATTCATCGACAGGTGAAGACATATCCGGCAACTGGCCGCACATCCGGATGTTTCCCAACTTCGTGATCTGGAACTGGCTGCCGGGCGACCTGGAGTTCGGTTACGGCGACAACACGCATACCGACAACCGCATGCGGACGAACTGGATGTACACGCATATGTCGCACGTTATGCACCTGTTCGGACGGACGCATCCGGAGTGGGCCGGACTCGCCCGGTATATCCGGGACATCGCCGGCGGCGGCTTTCTCCTGGACAAGTGGCCCGTCTACCCGTTTCTGCTCCACGGCCTGGACAGCGGCACCCGCATGGGCAATACCGACAACCTGCAGAACTACTACGCGCAGACCGTCGCCCACAATTGTATGTTGATCAAGATGCCCGGTGAGGCGCCATCGCCGTACTGGAACGGCGAGGTCTACGGGCAGGCGGGCGGGCAGAACAAAACCGTCGGTTCAGAAATAACCGCCTTCGAAACCAACCCTCACTTCACCTACGTTGCCGCAGACGCCACCCCGGTCTACAATGCCGAAAAGTGCGCGCTTATGGTCCGTCAGTTCCTCTTTCTTCCGCCGGACCACTTCGTCGTGTTCGATCGCGTTACGTCCACCCGCGCCGGCTACGCGAAAACCTGGCTCTTGCACCATGCCAACGAGCCCATGGTTGATGGCAACGCATGGAGGTCGGATCAGGACCGGGGACGTATACTCGTCCGGACACTGTTACCCGAAGATGCCACACTCGAAAGGGTAGGCGGACCCGGCAGGGAATTCGTGGCCGACGGCGTGAACTATGCGATTGACGCCGGCCCTTCGAAACTCATTGTTGAAAACAAATATCCGATTGGCAGAATGCACTACGAGGAGGTTCCGGAGCTGATGGGCCGATGGCGAATGGAAGTAAGGCCGGGTGTGGCCCGGAAGGAGGACCTCTTTCTGCACCTCATACAGGTTGGCGATCAATCCCTCTGCTCGATGAGCGATGCGAAGGCGGCCGTGACCGGGGCAAACGTAGAACTCAGCTTCAGCGATTCCGATGGTGAAGTCTTCGTTTCGTTCGCGGCAAGTGGTGAGTCCGGCGGGCGCATCACTCGAGTCCGTCGTGGAAAACCCCTCGTCGAAAAGGATCTCGCCCGGGATGTTCAGGCTCAGGGCGGGCTCGCGGTACCCGACTGAGTTCGATCGGGGGCCCGCGAAGGAAGTCCGGTTCTTTACACTTTAACCAAGAGACGTCAAATGAACGAATTCCGCGGCATCTACCCCGCACTGATCACGCCGATGACGCGTGAAGGCGACTTTAACGAAAATGCCTTCCGCAGGCTCATGGAATACAACATAGAATCGGGCGCCCACGGTTTCTGGGTTGCCGGGGGCGCCGGTGAAAGCGTCCTGCTGGAGGACGAGGAAAACGCCCGTATCGCCGGATCCGCCGCCAATCAGGCCGCCGGTCGCGCGAAAATCATCATGCACGTGGGGGCGGTCACCACTGTACGCGCCGCAAGGATGGCAGAAAACGCCGCGGAGGCCGGGGTTGACGCCGTCTGCGCCGTGCCTCCATTCTTCTACCGGCCCGGACCCGACGAAATCGTCGAACACTACCGCGTGGTGGGAGCCGCGGCGGACCTTCCGCTCTTCGTCTATAACCTTCCAGGCGCCACGGGCGTGGAGATCACCCTCGAACTGGCTGAGAAAATCCAGGAGCATGTGCCGCAACTGGCCGGCCTGAAACACTCCGCTCCGGCATTCGTAAACACGCGCCACTTCGCCAGGATGGGCCTTTCGTGCCTTATCGGGAGCGCGGCACTGCTCCTTCCCGCGCTCACCATCGGCGCATCAGGCTGCGTGGACGGCCCCCTTGCGCTGTCTCCGGATGTGTGGGTCAATATCTGGACCGCGTACCATCGCGGTGACATCAAGTCTGCGGAGGCCGAACAGAAACGGGCGGCCGATCTCTATACGATCTTCAACCGCGCGGGATATATCGCGTCCATGAAGGCCCTGATATCCGAAAAACTCGGTATCGACTGCGGCGACCCCCGCCCCCCGCAGCGTCCGCTCACCAGCGACGAGAGAACCTTTGTCATCCGGACGGCGACGTCGCTGGGAATGATGGGAATCAAGAGTCAGAATGGCGATTGATCGCGCCGGGCAGCGGCGATGTCCCTTTCCGAAGCTCTTTACTGCGCCTATGGACCCTAATTGAGGAGGACACACCGATGATCCCCCTGCTCAGCAGCCTGTGCTACGGACCGCTCGAAGTCTGTCAACTTCCGCGGACATGGTGGAAGGTTCTGCTGCGGAACGCGGACATACTCGACGAAGAGTACCCGGACGTCAGCGAGGGCCTGGACAAATCCGTCCTGGAAGTGCTGAATCTGGACAGGTCGAAGACGCTGGCCTATCTGCGGGAAGACATGCCCGGCTACCTGCAGTTCGAAGCCTGGTTCCTCGTGCAGAACGATGGAGCGCTCGACCGCAAGGCGATTGACAGATGGAACGAATCCGTACGCACCAGAATTCACACCAGACCGGACAAGTTCGAGGAAACCACGAGTGACATCGGCATTCCCAACGACGGCGCGATCACGTCTGCCGTGGTCCTTAACGGCCTTCAGGACTGGTCGCTCTTCTACAAACGCGACCTGAAAGGGAACTTTTCTGCCCTGAATGGTTCCGTGGTTCCACTCATCTCCAGCCTGGATTACGGACCGCTCAACGTCTGCCAGCTCCCGCGCACCTGGCTGAAAATACTGCTGAAGTCCAGAAACCTGCTGCATCCCGACTATCCCGACATGACCGAGGACGGTCTGGATCCCCGCGTTTTGCGTGCCGTGAATATCCAACCGGACGATGCGGTTTGTTTCATCCGGGACAACGCGCCGTCCTATCTCGATTTCGAAGCCTGGATTCTCGGGAGGAACGACGGACGCGTGGACCCCGGCGCCGTCGACGCATGGAACGGGTTTGTGCGAAACCGAATCCATTCAAATGAGAAGATCGTGGATATTCACAATACGCTGGGCCTGGAAAACGACGGTAGCCTGACCTCCGCCGTCGTCCTGAACCACATTGAAGACTGGCACTTCGCGCACGCGGACCTGACGGGAGGGGGCGGCACTTCGTGAACACCGCCGTCAACGTCCCGGCGCCCACTCCCGTTTTTGGCAATTCTACGGTCATTCATTTTGCCATCAGTTAGCCTCAATGTGAAATAAATCAGGCGGCTTTCAAGAGACGATTTTGCAGGGTATTGAACTGTGCGTGGGTCCACTTCGTGCCGCGCAACCCGATTTGCGCCAGTGAATGCATCAGGACATAGGCGGCGCTGTGGAGAAAGAGACGAAAGTGATTGGCCTGGAAGGTGTGACAAGAGGCGCGATCGGAACAGAGAAAGGCTTTGTGATTCTTGATGAAGTTTTCCATCCTGCCGCGTGAGCAATAGACGGTTTTGTAGATGCGTGACGGTTGGGCGTGTTGCAGGTTGGTAACCACGAATCGGATATTTTCTCCTTGCTGTGTCACTTCCGCCTTGCAGACGATGCGTTGTGGACAATCTTAGGTTTTCGCCTGATAGTCCCAGCAGCGATAAAGACGCACCGTTTTTCCCGATTCCGCATTCAGCGTTTTGGCCTGGTCCATCAGGGCCTGTGCCTTCCGCAACAGTTTGGCGTTGCCGTTGTGTCCGAGGACAAAATACACATCTTCTTCCTCACACAACGCGTGCACTTCCGGACACGAAAAATGCGCATCGCCACGCAACAGGATCGCCACGTCGGGCCAGGCTTTACGCAGGTAGGCGATCACCCGTTTGAGAATGGTGACGATCTCTTTACCCGTGGGCCGCCTGCCAGGACGCAACACCGTCGTGATCAACTTGCCGGTCTGCCCTTCATAGATATGCAGGGGCTGGTAGCAATACCCCTTGAAATACGCATTGAACAACGACAACTGTTGCGACCCATACACCTTGTCTTCCGTGTCATCGATATCCAGCACGATGGCTTCAGGCGGTTCCTCATACGAGGCGACAAAAACCTCCACAAAGGCCTTGCCGATCCGAAGCAAATCGGTTCTGCTGATCCGGTTCTCGAACCGACTCATCGTGGGTTGACTGGCCAGACCCGCACCGGAAAGCGGCAGCCGATCACAGGCCGCCTTGAAACCGGGGTCCTCGCGCAACGTCTTGCAATCGTTCGCATCCTCATAGCCACAGGCCATTTGAAAGACACGTTGCTTCACCAGATCCACCGTGGCGTGATCCACGTAACTTTGATGCCGACGATCCGTGATGGCCTCAACGATCCGATTCAAAATGCCGATTTGGGCCTCCGCCTCACGAAGCAGCATCACCCCGCTGTCACTGGTCAGGATGCCTCCATCGAACGTGGCTTCTACC
>JAAXHE010000329.1 GCA_012271065.1 Candidatus Latescibacterota bacterium | reverse complement strand
GGCGGATTACCAGGATACACCAGGTCGCTGGACGTGTTCGTGACCTCTCCTCCCATCCCCCAGGAAGCGGGGAGACGGGGAGAAAACCGGGTAGACGGGAGACGTAAGACGGTAGAAGATATCCTCGCCCACTAGTTTATCCCTCCTTGCCTCCGGCAGGAAGAGAAGCCTTACAAGGCAGGTAATCTCTACCCTCTACCGGCTCCCGTCTCACCGCTTTTGGTCTACCGTCTTCCCTCTACCCTCTACCCGCATTCAGGCTTTTTGTGGCCAATTTGACCGTTGTCTCTTTTCGACTTGAGGCTATTCGTCAACAAAGAGCTTATTTTCGGATGTCGGAATGATGCGGGCGGTTTCGGCGCGCGCGACGATATCGGCAATCGCGGCTTCCCCGTCCGGGCCGTAGTCCAGGGTATAGGTGTTGACGTACAGATCGATAAACCGTTGCGCGACGGACGCATCCATTTCCGGTGCATTCCGCAGGATATCTTCAAGGACAATGTCGGCGTGGGCGCGGGCATATTCCACGCTTGCTCGCACAGCGCTATCGATGGCGCGGATCCGGTCGGCGCCCAGGTCCCGGCGGGCAAGGATGCCTCCGAGCGGAATGGAGTGGCCCGTGGTGAGTTCCCACCATTCGCCCAGGTCGATGACTTCGTGCAGCCCGAAATCGGGGTAAGTGAACCGGCTCTCGTGAATGATGAGCCCGGCGCCGGCTTCGCCGTTCCGTACGGCATCCATAATGCGGTGGTAAGGCATAACGACGAGATCGTGGAGGGAGGGCTCGAACAGGCGCAGCAGCAGGGCGGCTGAGGTCAGTCTTCCAGGAATCGCGATCTTTTCGCGGGTCAGTTCCGGCGGATTCAGGGGTCTGGCGGCAACGACGAGGGGCCCGCACCCGCGGCCCATCGCGCCGCCCGAATGGAGGAGGCAGTACCGGTCCCGAAGAAAGCCCAGGGCATGGAAGGAGGCCTTGGTAACGTCCAATCCGCCATCCATAGCCAGCCTGTTGAGCGTCTCTATGTCACCAAGCGTCGTTTCAAACGCGGGCGCACCCGGGATCTTTCCCCGGGTGAGGCCATAGAAGATACAGGTGTCGTTAGGTGAGGGAGAGTAGCCGAGCGAAACGAAGGCCATCGGGTCCTCGAAACGTGCGAAACCCCAACGCGGCAGCCGCGCAACGACCGCTGGGGATTTAGAGACAGCTTCTCAGGGCGCCAGATTCTCGATCAGGACACCCGCAGCTTTTTGGGCGTTCCCGGAGGCCAGCGTGAGCTTCCACGCGGCCGTGTCCCGGTCTTCCACCAGGTTGCTGATGCCTCGCAGTTCGACGAAAGGAACTTCGTACAGCGTGCAGACGTGCGCGGCGGCTGCACCTTCCATATTCTCGCAGATGGCGTTGAATCGCGCCGCGAGTTCGTTGCCTCTGGCGGCGCGGCCGCTGATCTGTTGTACTGTTACGAAAGGACCGGAGCGCACGGCCGGAGTCGCATCCGGGCGTGCTTCGAGGATCAGGGTTGCCGCGCGTCGGGCCAGGTCCGCGTCGAGTGGAAAGGTATTGTAGTGGATCCGGTTCTTGCTGAGGACCGGGATACCGATATGATCGGCCGGGCGCCAGCCGTCGGGCGCGAGGACCCCCAATTCCCCGTCGTTCTCTTCGGTGGCCACGGCGAGATCGCCCAGGTTCAGCCGCGAGCCGGCGTAGGCGCCACCCACGCCGACCTGCAGAACGAAGTCTGGCCGACCGGCTTCCAGTGCCGCGGTCACTGCTTGCGCCGTATTGACGGCGCCGATACCGGTTTCGATCAGAACGACGCGGCGCGTCCCCAGTTTGCCCTCGGTGCGCGCGCGGCGGGCGAAGGTGCGGGTGGTGGGATGCGAAATGCTTCTTCTGAGCGCCGCCTGTTCGAATGCGGTGGCTGTGAGGACGAGGATGTCCATCGGCGGGTCGGAAATTTGAGCGTCAGCCCAATCGAGTCGATACGCCGAGTTGGTCGGCGACGGATTCAAGGTCGGCCACATGTGGAAGAAGCATGGGGATACCGTCTTCCAGGTTGCGTTCGCGGCTGATCCATTCGGGTTCGCCGGGGTAGTAGACGCGCTCAACGCCGGGCGCTGGCCTGGCGTCGCGGATGGTCTGAATGCGGGCGTCGACTTCTCTTGCGAAGGTATCGGGATCGGAAAAGGTTGAAACATCGATCGCGATGAACAGATAGCCGGACTTTTCCACGTCCGGAAAGGCGGCCCCGGCCAGGATGCCGCCGATACAATGCATCACGATGGAGAGTCCCGATCCCTTCGGACCCAGCGGTACGACAATACGCGCTCTTTCCGGGTCTTCCGTGGGATTGCCCGCCGCGTCCAGCGCCCAGCCAGGGGGAATCTTGTCGCCGCGGTCCCGGGCAATCTCGATTTTTCCGGCGGCAACAACGCCTGTGGCCATATCGAGGATGATGGGGCGTTCCCGCCCGGCGGGAATCCCGTACGCGAAAGGCGCGTTCCCGATGGCGGGTTCGATGCTGCCGTACGGCGCCATGTTGCCCCGGTTTTCTCGTCCCCCGGTGGTGTTGAACCCCACCATACCGGCCTCGGCCGCCATGTTGGCATAGTAGGCCGCGGCGCCGTAGTGATTGGTGTTCCGGACGGCGGCCATGCCGATGCCCGACCCCTCGGATTTCCGGATCGCGCGCAGCATCGCCCCGTAGGCGGCCACCTGTCCGAGGGCGTTGTCCGCGTCCATGTGGACGTACGCGGCCCCCTCGCTCAGGACACGTGGATGGGCGTTCGGGTTGATATCCCCTTTAAGGATCCGGCGAATATAGCCCGAAATGGCGCGCGCACCATGGGAGTGTACGCCGCGGAGATCTGCTTCGACCTGGATGCGGGCCGTGATTCGGGCGTCGGTTTCAGGCACACCCGCCGCTTTGAGGAGGTCAACGCAAAAGGCGTCTAATGCGGTGTGGGAGACGGTGCGGATCGTCACGATATGTCGCCAGAAGCCGGAACCTCACGTCGAAACGAGCGGATCAGCCGGCTTTGCGCCCTGCCTGAAAGATTGCGTACCGGTCCGGGAGGTTGATCTTGACCTGTTCTTCCAGTTCCTCGTCCGTAACTGCGCTCATCCGTCCGTGCACTTCGTACTGATCCATCACCCAGCGGGCGACCTTATGCACTTTGATCTTGCTGAGCCGGTCGTCGCCCTTGAGACCAAGGAACTCATTCACCCAGAGGGCCACCCCGTCGACGCCGGTCTTGTCCGTTATGGCCACCCTGGGCGGACGTCCGAACAGGGCGGTGGTATCGAAGATGTTGTATATGCGTTCGTCGGAACGCAGCCCGCCCGCGTGGATGCCGGCCCGCGTGGTGTTGAAGTCCCTGCCCACAAACGGGTAGTTCGGCGCGATGTCCACGCCGATGGACCGCATGTAGTCGGCCATTTCCTGGATCACCATGGTGTCAATACCGCACAGGCTCCCGCGAAGGCCGATGTATTCGAGTATGGCCCCCTCGAGGGGAGGATTGCCGGTGCGTTCGCCGAAACCGAACAATGTGGTGTTGAGTGCGTTGCAGCCGTAGAGCCATGCGGTAGCCCCGTTGACGTGAACCTTGTGGAAGTCGTTGTGCCCGTGCCATTCCAGGCAATCGTAAGGAACCCCGCCGTCGTTGGTCATCCGGTAGACGAGCTTGGGAATCGAGCGCGGAAGGCTTGCGCCGGGATAGCTGATCCCGAATCCCATGGTGTCGCAGAGCCTGATCTTGGCGCGTAATTCGGGAGGTGCCTGCTCGGAACGGCGCATCAGTTCCTGGACAAATGGCAACACGTACCCGTCGATGTCCGCCCTGGTGACGTCTTCAAGGTGGCACCGCGGCCGTATGCCGGACTCCCAGGCGGCTTCGACAACCTCCAGGTAGTCGTTGAACGCCTTTCTGCGGTCTTTCTTGAGCTTGTAGAAGATGTGGTAGTCGGAACTGGGTGTGAGCATTCCGGTTTCCCGTACGCCAGCTTCCTTTACCAGGCGAAAGTCGCCCTTGTCGGCCCGGATCCACGAGGTGATTTCAGGAAAACGGTGCCCCAGCGCGCGGCATTCTTCCAGTGTGCGCCGGTCATTCTTCGTGTAGAGAAAGAACTCGGTCTGCCGGATAATGCCGCCAGGCCCCCCGAGCCTGGCCATCATATCGTAGAGTCTGACCTGCTGTTCCACCGTGTAAGGCGGGCGCGCCTGCTGGCCGTCCCGGAAGGTGGTATCGGTAATGACGAGGTCGCGGGAGAGGGCTTCCTCCGGGTCGAATCTGACGAGTTGGTCTCCAATTTCTTCATATAGCGGGCCGTCAAACTGAATCCTGGGCGGCAGGTTGTAGTCGAACTGCTCGTCGAGGAGATTCGGCTTTTCAACTTCGATCAGTTCTCCTGTTTTCATGAGGCACACTCCTGGGAATTACGAGAACAAGTTGGTTCGGTATCAGTCGTTTACATACTGTGCGATGAAGTCGATGGCGCCACCCACGGTTTGTACGGCCAGGGCTTCGTCTTCGTCCATTTCTATTTCAAATTCCTCTTCGAATCCGGCCATGAGTTCTACGGATTGTACGGACTCGGCGCCCAGATCCGCCGTGAAGCTCTGATCCTCCGAGACCTCGTTCGTGTCGATTCCGAGAACCTTGGATATCACCTGGTACACGCCTGTCTTGATTGTTTCGCGATCCATTTGACGCTCCATGAAAATGCGGGAAAACCGGACGGGAGTCCCTTTGCGCGCGACGTTCGGTTTTAAGCGGACTCAAGCCTGGAAGCCGCTTCGCGGTCCACGATGAATGTACAGTCCGGATGGCTCTGCAGAAGACTTGCCGGGCAGTCCGTCGAGGGCGGTCCTTCCAGGGCCTGCGCAATGGCATCGGCCTTCCCGGACCCGGTGGCCAGCAAAAGAAGACGCCGCGCCTCTCGAATGGTACCGATTCCGGCCGAAAGGGCGAATCGAGGGACGCTGGCGGCATCCTTGAAGAAACGTCCGTCGCTGTTCGCCGCAATCGTACTCGGCGCAAGGTTGACCAGTCGCGTGCGGCTGTCCACGGGGCTGCCCGGCTCGTTGAATGCGATATGACCGTTGGTGCCGATACCGAGCAACCACAGGTCGATACCGCCGGCCGCAAGGATTTTCGTCTCGAATGCCCTGCACTCCAGATCCGGATTGGCGGCAGTACCGTTCAGGACGTGGGTATTCCAGGGTCGAATGTCGATTTTCCGAAAAAGGCGGTCGTCCATAAAATAACGGTAGCTCTGATTGTGATCGCCATCCAGGCCCCAGTATTCGTCCAGATTGAAGGAGGTGACGCGGGCGAATCGGAGGCCCTCGCTGCGATGCAGATCAGCGAGTCTGGCATAGGTCTGTTCAGGTGTGGATCCCGTGGCCAGACCGATCGCCGCATCCGGCGTCGCGCGGATCAGACTTGCGATGACTTTCGACGCTTTGAGCGCCACGTCAGCGCTGCTCTCGCAAACCTCGAGTTTGATCGTGCCCGCCATTAACGTCCTTTCGCCCGGTTTTCGTCTGGTGTGTTCCCGGTTCGCCGTATTCCAATTGCCATTCGTTTCGGGCTCTTGTGATCAGCCGGTTGAATCGGCTGAAAATCCAGGTTTCCGGACAGTCGGCGCCCTGTCGACAAACCCCCGAATCAGGATTCGGTGAGGGTCCAAAAAGGACAGCCAATATACCAAAAGGCCGGATTGAAGTAAAGTGTTTTGCCCTTCGACAGGGAGTGACGAAACGCGAGGGGAATTCCACAGAAAACGCTTGCCGGGTGGTGCGGCGCTGAATATCTTACCCGCCGGCCCGATTTGATAATGACCGGTTTTTCAGTAAGATACGCACGCCTGAACTGGATCACGGGGGAAGGAGAATTCACACATGGCTGGATATCGTGCGCTGTCAAGGGATGAGGTCGCGGCGATGGAAAGGAACGGGTGCGCGTGCCCGGATTGGTCGACGGTGGAAGTGAAGCGCGGATTCAATCCGGATCGCGTGAAGCGTGTCGGTTTCTACGGACAGGTAAAATTGGGCACCCAGGAAGGTACCGTATCCTTCGCTGGCGCGGATTTACCGGCGGAGATTTCGGACGCAACCCTGATAGACTGTGTACTGGGGGACAACGTGCGGGTGACGCGGGTCCGCGGACACCTCTCGAATTACCGGGTTGGCGACGGGGCGGTCGTAACGGACGTGGGGCAGATGGCGACGCGCGCCGGCGCGGTATTCGGAAACGGTGCGGTCGTGGAACCCGTCAACGAGGGGGGTGGACGCGAGGTGCCCATGTTCAATGAGATGTCCAGCCAGTTCGCATACGTCATGAGCATGCACCGGTACCGGACGGAGATGACATCGCGTCTTCAGGCGATGGTCGACGCATACGTCGAAGAAAACGCGTCGGACGCGGGCGTGGTTGGCGAAGGAGCCGTTGTAGCCCATGTAAACGAGATTCTGGATGTAAATGTCGGTCGCGGCGCGGAGGTCGTCGGGGCGGCCATGCTGAAGAACGGGACCGTATTGAGCGAGGCGGCGGCGCGCACGCGGGTTGGCGCATCCGTCGTGGCCGAGGATTTCATCATTGCGGAAGGCTCCCGTGTGGAAAGTGGCGCGATTCTTACCCGGTGCTTTATTGGGCAGGGAGTAGAGGTCGGAAAGCAGTTTTCGGCCGAGCATTCCCTCTTTTTCGCCAATTCGGAGTGCTTTAACGGCGAAGCGTGCGCGGTGTTCGGCGGTCCTTACACAGTAACCCATCACAAGAGCACGCTACTGATCGCAGGACTCTATTCGTTCTACAATGCCGGCAGCGGGACCAACCAGAGCAACCACATGTATAAGCTCGGTCCGGTGCACCAGGGTGTACTCGAACGAGGAAGCAAGACGGGGTCTTCTTCCTATATGCTCCTGCCGAGCGCGGTCGGGCCGTTCACCGTTGTCATCGGCAAGCATATGACGAACTTCGATATTCGTGATTTTCCGTTCTCGTACCTCGTCGAGGAAAGGGGGGCGAGCTTTCTTACGCCTGCGATGAACCTGCACACCGTAGGCACCATCCGCGATGGCGACAAATGGCCGGACCGGGACCGGCGCACGGCATCCGATAAGCGCGACAGGATCCGGTACGAGGTGTTCAGTCCCTACACGGTCGAGCGGATGATGCGGGGAGAAGCGCTTCTCAACGATCTGTACGACAAGACACCGCGAGACGTGGATCAGGTGCGCCACAACGGCGTGAGGATCCGGCGCCTGGTCCTGCGCCACGGCATCAGGAGCTACGCGGCCGCGATCGACCTGTACCTGGTTGAAAAGATACTTCAGCGGGTGGCGGACGGAAAAGCTCTGGGCCCGATGGATGGGGAGGTATACGATGAGCGTTGGGCGGATGTGGGTGGTTTGCTGCTGGCGGGGTCACGGCTGGCGTCGATTGAAACGGATATCGTTACCGGAAACATCGACACGGTGGCGGCGTTCAATGCGGCATTCGCGTCGGCTGACGGAATGTACGCAACGGATGAGTGGGCATGGGTACGCCGTACGTACCGTGACCGGACTGGCGCCGATGTGGAAGCACTGACGGAAGACGACCTCGACGAAATGAAAGGGGCCCGCGGGAAGTTGCGCGCCTCGGCCACGAGAAGGGTGCTGGCGGATGCGGAAAAGGAGTTTGGCGCCGCAGCGGCAATCGGATATGGCGCCGACGGTGGCGCGGTCGAGATTGCCGCCGATTTCAGGGCCGTTCGTGGAGAATACTCGAAAAATTCGTTTGTGCGGCAGATGCAGGAACGCGGCCCGGGAGAGGGGGATTGAAAGAACTGGCGATTCTGTTGAAGTCCGGACCGTTCACTTGTGGACGGATTGGCCGGTGAATTCAATCCGCGAACGAATACGGTTCAGCAGATCATGCCCTGTTTCGCGCGAATGCCATGCGCCGGCGGACGGGTCCCGATCCAGCGTTCGTCCTGAGGTTCGGAGGCGAGTTGATAACGGGAGTCGGAGGAGATGCGAATCCGGTCGGTTCGGTTGTCCGAGCTTGCGTGCAACGTACGCATTGAAAAGACAAGCACGTCGCCCAGTTTGTAGTCCGCCGTCAGCCATCGGCCGCCGAGTTCGTTTCGAGCCTGTATGGCGTCGGAAGCATACGAACCGGTGGAATTCCATCGGATTCGGGACTGTTCCTCGCCTGTCAGGTCGCGCTTCTGAATCCTGGCGGTTTCTACGATCCGTCCGGCCTTGTCTTCGTTCTCGCAGTATTTGTCCACGTCGGTACGTGCGTATGTGTGCCGGAGGCGTTCGTTTTTGTGTGAATTTTCCAGAATGATCAGGCCGCCCATTTCGAAGGGTACGTCCCCCAGCGGGGTCCAGGAGGTGAAGAGGTTGGGGGTTCCGCGGCCCATGTAGACAACGTCGTAGTGGGGTTGGGTGGGAGATGCGGTTCCCGGCGCCTTGACCCGGAACCATGTATAGTCGAAATGGGTGACGGGTCCTCCCAGAAATCGTTCGTAGAAACGGATCATGGGTCCGTCATAGAGGACTTTCGTCAGCGCCGGATTATCGAGTGTGATGTCGAACATGGTGCCGAGCCCGCCGCCCGGCTTGTATTTCCCCTCGATAACTGGAAGGGTTTCATCCACCGAGCCCATCCTGGCGAGGCGTTTCATGACTTCCAGCCGCGCCGCCAGCGCTTCTTCAGGGTTGAGGAGTCCGGGCAGGTAGAGGTAGCCGTCGTCTGCCATTCGGGCGTGCAGCGCGGCAGGATCGCGAAGAATGTCGTCCGAACGACGCAACTCGCCCACGTCGTTGACGGATCCCGCCATTGAATTCCCTCGAAAGGTCAGGTCGAGCAGGGCGCTCATTCGAATCTCCTTGCGGTTGGTACCAGCGGAACCCGAAGACGAAGCCAAAAATGCTATTGATATCGGGACTCAATATGCCACAATGGACCCAGGCTGTCAAATTCAATGCCGTGAACCGGAAGAAGAATCACGTCGGCAAGGATTGCGGTCCGCATGAATCCGTCAACGGTGATGGTACCGCTGCAAGGAGTTTGAGTGCGGCATTCAGTACGGATTCGACCGGGAGCTCAGGGAGGCGGCCGTCCGGGGCCTTTAGAAAAAGGGCGAGCGGATGCCGCGGCGCCCACGTTTCCACGTCGGTGGGCCCGAACAGGGTGAGTGTCGGGGTGCCGACCGCCGCTGCTATGTGTCCGGGACCGGAGTCGTTTCCAATGAACAGGTCGGCTGCGTGCAGCAGGGCGGCAAGGCTGCGAAGGTCCCGGGGAACCAGGCAGGGAAGGTGATCCGGCAGTTCATCGACGACGTCCCGCTCCACGGGGCCGCATACGGCCATGACGCCCGCTCCGCGTGTGGCGAGTCTGTGGGCAAGTTCGAAATAGGAAGTCAGCGGCCAGCATTTATCCCGGCCCCCGCTCCCGGGGTGAATGGCGATCAGAGGGGAGGCCAGACCGTGTTTTTTAAGGATCTCGCCTGCCTGAGCCAGTTCATCGACGGCCGGACGGATACGGGGCATCGGGTCGGACGTGGGAATGCCCATCCGTCTCAGCGGCGTCAGGAGGTGTTCGACGATGTGCACGCCTCGTCTCGGGCGCGGGTCGTATACGATGGCCCGACCGCGGACAATCTCGGTGAGGCGGGACTGAAGGCTGCGACCCGGGTCAACGGCGTAGGCGATAAGAAGATCGACATCCGAGAAGAGTGCGCGGGTACGTTCAGGGACCGGCCCCACAGGGTTGTAAAGACCGGCGACTTCCGCGCTGTTGATGTCGACGAGGTAATTAACAGGGGCGAGATGGAGAATCGACGGGTTGCCGATGAGTCGGAGGCATGAACACGGATAAGCCGCGCGCAGCGCGTTGACCGCGGGCAGCGTCAACACGAAGTCGCCGATGGCGCCGCTACGGATAATCGAGATCTGTTTCGGATTGACGGGCATGTAGCTGAGACCCTGCCGGGTTTTTCCTTCGATCGTTGCCCCCGTCACCATGCCCTCCGCGTCCGGACGGATTCCTGCAAGCACGGGAGAGCACAATGAGTGAAGTCAATCTACGCGCGGCTGTCATCGGATGCGGTAGAATGGGCCAGGTCTACGCCGAAGCATTTGCGGCCTATCCGGATACGGAACTCGTCGCCATCGCCGACGTCAACGCGGATCGACGCCGGGCGGTGGGCGAGCGATTCGGAGTAACGGCGCTTTATCCGGACGCGGAGGCCCTGTTGCGTGACGCGGTTCCCGACGTGGCCTCCGTGGTGACACCGGTAAAGTACATTAAAGATGCGGTGGTGGCGTGCGCACAGGCGGGTGTGAAGGGAGTGACGGCGGAGAAACCCATCGCCGGTCTGCTGGCCGATGCGGACGAGATGGTCGATGTCTGCAGAAAACAGGAGGTGGTGTTCGGCGGGGGTAATCTGCAGCGGGCGATGCACGAGGTTCAGGAAGTGGCCCGGCGGATTCACGCCGGTGAATTCGGCGCATTGAGAGGGGCCAGCGTTCACGGATTCGGCGGTGAGATTTCGGGCGGTTGTTGTCAGCATATATCAGTACTGAGGTTGTTTGCCGGTGCGGAAGTGGAGGAAGTGATGGCCTGGGGCGCGCCGGAGAAGGCGCTGGCTGCGAAAACGGATGAAGGTCTTGTTCTTCACGGCTGGTTTCGAATGAGTTCGGGCATCGATTGCGCGGTATTTGGCACGCCAACACCGCACGGCGGCGTGGATGTGTGGACCGATGATTCACTGGTGCGATGGAACTGGGCGCCCCCGGAGGTCTACCGAGGATTTGATCCAGTGGGGCGTCGCATAAGAGAACAAACCGCCTATGAGCCCTATGAATGGAGCGAATTTCAATATCTGACCGGGTCGCTCAGGTCGTTCCTGGCGGCAGTACGCGGTCGGGGCGAACCGTGGATTACGGGTCATGATCTGCGCCAGGCCCTCGAGGTGTCCATTGCGGCCAGGCAATCGGTGCGCGGCAACAGTACCCCCATAAGACTTCCTCTCGAAGATCGAACGCTGGCGCTCTTGCCGAGATTGTACAGGTGGGCCGGCGGAGACGTTTCAGGGCGGCCTCAGAGTGTAGAGGAAGCCAGGGGCGGATGAGAGCACGGGCCTGACGACTCGCACCAGCCAAGCGCAGTGAACGTCGTTTCGAGGTCCTCCGACGGTTCCGCGACGACAGAAACGCCTTCTCGGGTATACGGATGCAGAAATGCGAGGCGGACGGCCATCAGCGCCAGACGGCGCATGCCGAACCGGGCGCGAAAGAACCGGTTCTGCGCGCCGTCGCCGTACCTGGTGTCGCCAAGAACGGGATGGGAGACGTGGGCCATGTGCCTCCGGATCTGGTGCATGCGGCCGGTATGGGGAACCGCCCGTACCAGTGAGAAACGCGCTGTATCGTGTCTGCCAACGGGTTCCTGAAGTTCGGCTTTTCCCACCCGGACAAAGTCGGTCACCGCGTCCGCCGCCGGTTTTTTCCTGTCTTTGCGCAGGGGATGATCGATCCGTCCGGCTTCGGGCGCAAATCCCCGAACCACGGCCAGGTATTCCTTCCGGATGCGGCACTCTTCAAACAGGAGGCACATTTTCCGGGCTGCCTCGGAACTCAGCGCGAAAAGAAGCACGCCCGACGTGGCGCGGTCCAGCCTGTGAATCGTGAATACGGGATGACCCAGTTGCCTGCCCAGGCGGGACATGCAGTCGGGCTCCCGGCGTCCCAGGCGGGTCGGGTGTACGAAGATGCCGCTCGGTTTGTCAACGGCAACGTAGTGGTCGTCCTGGTAGATGATGGTCAGCACGGCACTCGATGGATGATATTTCCGGAAATCAGCGGGACATCAACAGATCCCGACAGTGCAGGAGAATCCGGGAGGAAACTTCCGACACGCGCCGAACCGAAGCTTCTGAGAAGGCCCGTCCAGGTATCGACAGGCCGCGCCCTGACGATGAATTGATGCTATCCGAATCGTCCTGCATTGTCAAATTCGATTGCTCCGGCGTCTGGCGGTTTTTATATTCCAACCGACGTTTTCGGAATCGGCGATTCAACCCCGCGACTCGATTTCCCCAAAGGAGGCTGACGATTTGGGTTACGACTTTCAGGTCTTCACCGGCAACATAAACAGATCCCTCGCCGAGGGAATCTGTCAACACCTCGATATCGAACTTGGAGTGGCCGAAGTCACGAGTTTTCCGGGAGGAGAAATCAGCGTCCAGATCCGCGAGAACGTGCGTGGCAACGACGTCTACATCGTTCAGCCCATCTGCGGCAACGGGGAATATACGCCCAACGACGCCCTGATGGAGATCCTCATCCTCATCGATGCGGCCCGTCGGGCCTCCGCGCGCCGCATTACCGCCGTGCTGCCGTACTACGGCTATGCCCGCCAGGACCGGAAGGACAGGCCGCGGGTGCCGATCACCGCCAAACTGATCGGGAATCTCATCGTGACCGCCGGCGCCAGACGGGTTCTCTCGCTGGATCTGCATTCCAACCAGATCCAGGGATTCTTCGACATCCCCATGGACCATCTCTACTCCATCAATGTCTTCGGAAACTACCTGATGGAGAAGGGCATGGAAAACCTGGTCACGGTCACGCCCGACTTGGGTAACATCAAGATGACCCGCGCATATTCCGAGCTGCTGGACGCCCCTCTGGCCATTGTCGACAAAAGACGCTCGAGCGGAACGCAGACCGAAGTTCTGAACATCATCGGCGACGTCGAAGGAAAGAACGTCGTGATCATAGATGACCTGATTTCCACGGGCGGGTCGCTGGTCGAGGCGGCTGCGGCCCTGAGGGAACACGGGGCTCTGGATATCAGCGCCGCAATCGTACATCCCGTACTGGCCGGCCCCGCGGTTGAGCGCGTGGAGAACTCCGTCCTGACGGAACTCGTCGTTTCAGATTCCATTCCCGTTCCTGAAAACGTCCGGAACGGAAAAATCAAGGTACTGTCCGTCGCTTCCATCCTGGCGGAAGCCATCCGTCGCATCCACAACGACGAATCGGTCAGCACGCTCTTCGGAAACGTCCACGTTGAAGGATAGAACTGCTTGCCTCGTTGGACCGAACGAAGCATCCTTGTCCCGCACCGGAACGCAGGAGGCCGCCGCGATACGCTCGAGGTGCGGTCCCCGACTACATCACCGAGGCCGCAACCGCATTGCCCACGCGCGGACGCAGGGAAGCCGCGCCGTGCGGGTCGTTGGTAAACAGTACGCACGTGGTCTCGGTTTCAGGATCCACCCACGCCACCGTGCCCGTCGCCCCCTCGTGTCCGAAGGTGGCGTCCGAAGTCAGATCGCTGAAGATTGAACTCACCCGGTCGCGCAGGCGCCATCCCAACCCCCATCGCTGTCTGAGTCTGTCCGCCCGGACCAGATCCGGCATTGCCGACGTCTGGTCCGCTGTCATTGCGGCGACGGTCGAAGGCTTCAGAACGCGGATTCCGTTCAGCGAACCGCCGTACAGAAAGGTCTGACAGAGCGCCGTCATTTCCGCCGTGGTCGTCAGAAGACCTCCCCACGGGGCGCCAAATCCCCTCCAGTAGTCTGAATTCCAGTTCCATGACACGACGTCAGCCCCGCCGTACTCGCCGCTTCGGATCTTTACGTCGGACTCCCGCGGGCTCCGTTTCAGCAACCCCAGCGTCGTATCCACGAGTCCCAGCGGGTCGAAGAAAGTACGTTTCAGGAAGGTCCGGATGGGTGTCGCCTCCACTCGCCGAACGATCTCGCCCAGCATCGCGATTCCGCAACTCTGATACGATATCCGCGTTCCGGGATCGAAAAGCGGCTCCACCCCGCAGATATGCTGTATGAAGACATCCAGCGGCGCATGTTCCGCCCGCAATGCCAGATTCTGAGGGAGCATGTCCGGGAGTCCAGAAGTGTGGGTCAGGAGATGCCGCACCTGCACGCCATCCTTGCCCGCCTGCCCGAACTCCGGTACTAGTTCAGCCACGGGGTCGTCCAGGCAGACTTTGCCCTGCTCCACGAGCGACATTACCGCCGCCGCCACGATCGGCTTGGTAATGGATGCGATCAGAAACAGGGTGTCCGGCGCGACCGGACAATCGTCCGTGGCCAGTCTGCGGCGCCCGAAACACGCTGGCGGAAGGGAGACTCCGCCCCGCGACACCTGCAGTGCGCCGCCCATCAGCTCTTCCCGGATCACCGCCTCCTCCAGGATTCCGCAAGCCGCCCGGACGCCTTCTTCGGATAGCCCGATCTGTTCCGGATCGTCGGTCTGTCGAGTCATTCCACCTCCCCGGCGTATTCGTCTGAAGGGCCTGACTACAGCGGTAGCTCGGTGCCGATTTCCAGCGCCAACGCACGATGATAAACCAGAATCGCAGTGGCCATGTCTTCCAGGCCAAGGCCCAGATTGATCGCAATCGTGCGCTCCTTCGCCGACTCCCGTCCGGGTTTCAGCCCCGCCGCGATTTCTCCGAGGTCGGCATACGGCTCGGGGATGTCACGGAAATAGCCGGTCTTTCGGTAATAATTCAACTGGCCGGTATCGTCGCATGCCAGCTTGTCCGCTTCGCGGAACGCATCGTCTCGAAAATATGAATCGAAATCCAGAGGGCACGCGAACGACCCCTCGGACAACCACCCGCTGCCAACCACCGGTTCCGGATGTCTCAGAACCGGACCGCTGGTAACTACGATGTCCAGTCCCCTGACGGCCTCTGAAGCCTCGCGAACCGGCTCTATCCGCACATCCAGCCGGGGTCCCATCTCCGCCGCGAATCGATCGGCAAGATCCGGATAAAGATCGTAGGCCCTTACTTCCTGAATATCGAAAACACACGAGAGCGCTTCGAGATTGCCACGGCCCTGGACGCCGCAGGCGACAATGCCAACCGTAGAGCTGTCTTTGCGCGCCAGGTATTTCGCCGCAACCGCCGTTGCGGCTCCGGTGCGCATCGCCGTAATCCATGTGCAGTCCATCACGCACGTTGGAATGCCGGTCTCAGGATCGTTCAGAATCAACAACCCGCTGATATACGGCAACCCCTTTGTCTGGTTTTCGGGGTATCCCGACACCCACTTCATTCCCGCCGATTCAAGGCTCGGTATATACGCTGGCATCGCATGAATGAATGCATCCGGTTGCGTGTGGATGCCCGGCTTTGGTGGCATCTCTACCTTGCCTTCTCCTTTTTCCACAAACATCCGGTCCAGCCCGTCGATGATCTCCGACATCGACAGACTCACCGCTTCCACGTCATTTCTAGAGAGATACAATACCGTGTCCGACATTGGCCGCTCCTCGCGGAAAACTTGATGACCGATCCTGTCTTTATTAACTTGCTTCAGGAGATCCGATATCAGCGGATCCGGATGCGATCGACTCCTTTCCGCCGGGCCGGAATGGCGGACGCAGGGTTCGTGGGTTCTTCCCCGGGGGACGCCAATGAGCAGCCTGAACGACGAACAGTGGGAACGGTTTGAAGCCAGGGGTTATCTTCGCCTGGGCAGGGTTGCGGATACCGCTGCCATGTCGGCGCTCAAGCGGCGAATCGACGACATCATGCTGGGTACTGCACCCGTGGATTACAGTCGCACGATGATGCAACTGGACGTCGTCGAAGGCCGAGAGAGTCCAGGACCCCAGACCAGGGGGCATAAGGGCGCCACCCTGAACTACCGGAAAATCCAGGATTTGGAATTCGATGAACTGTTCCTCGCTTACATGCGGAATCCGCTTTTCCGGAGCATCTGCGCCCGGGTATATGGCAGAGATGAACCGGTGGCCTGCTTCCGCGCCATGTTTATGAACAAACCCGCCGGAAAGGGTCACAGCCTGACCTGGCACCAGGACCGCTGGACGGACCTCGACAGGGACCCGCTCGTTACCGTCTGGACGGCATTGGACCCTGCCACGGTTGAAAACGGCTGTGTCAGAATCATCCCCGGGTCTCACAAATGGGGCCTGGTCAATCCCGAAAGCCCGAGCGGGTTCCTGGACCCCGGGCAGGTCGACGAATGGGTTCAGAAAGTTGATCCCGTATACCTGGAACTCGATGAGGGCGAAGTCGTTCTTCTGCACAACTGGCTGTTACACAGTTCCGGCACAAATCACACGGACCTTCCCCGCAGGGCGTTCAGCGTCTGTTACATGCACGCGGCAACAAAGTCCGCGCGCGGGAACGAATTTTCGGTCATTTTCGGTGAGGGTGCATTGGCGCCAGGACCTGCGTAAGGCGGATCGACCGCGGTCTCGGGGTCCCACCGGATTTTCATTTCACCCAGGTCCTCGAATCCGGAACATCCAGCCATGCGCCGCCACTCGCGATGGATGCCTGGCTGATCAGACCGGGCAGTGTCATGTCCATGGCTGCGTGGATCCCGATCGGGCAGGGCGCCTTTCCCGTGATGGCGTTCACGAAATCCAGAACCTCGAAGTAATCGCCTCCTCCATGGCCCGCCTTCAGTGCGTCTTCGGACGGGTTGCGCCACATCTCCGGCATATATTCTTCTTCCAGTTCCGACAGTTCCTTCCAGGAATTCCTGTCTTCGCACAAGTCCACGAGCCAGATCCGGTTCGCCTCCCCTTTTGCACGTGCGGACTCGTAACATCCCGTGGTGCCCTGAAGGGAGTAGTTCGCCATTGAGTGAGGGCGGTCCGACAGCATGTCGACACGTATTTTGATCAGCGCGCCTCTGACGGTCTTGCACAGCATCACGCAGGAATCCTGATTCTCATATCGATTCCCTCTGGGATCCTTGTAATGGTGTCCGCTGCCCTCGCAGCAGACCCGTGCCACGCGGTCGCCCGCCATCCATTGAAGAATCGGCCCCAGGCTGTGCGTGCCGTAAGTGACACCGTCGATCCCCGTCTGCCACTTCCGGCGCCAGGTCGTTATCTCGTTCAATCCCTTCAATTCGTGTACATACTCCCCCTCCGCGTAATAGACCTCGCCGAACAGTCCGCGCCTCACCAGTTCTTTCACGAGCACGTTGGGTTTCATATACGTGAAATTTTCCGCCATCATGTAGATCGCTTCCGATGACGCGGCGGCGGCAACCAGGCTTTTGCACTCGTTCACTGAAACCGCGGCCGTGACCTCGCTCAGGACGTGGACGCCCGACTCCAGGGCCGCAATCGCCTGCGGCGCGTGGAATTGCATCGGCGTACCGATAACCACGGCATCCAGATCGGACTTTTCAAGCATCTCGTCGTAGTCTGTATATGTCTCCGAGGCGCCCAGCTTCTCGGCCGCCGCGTCCAGCAGGTCCTCACGGATGTCACAGACGGCATGCAACCGGGCGGCGGGATGCGCGTCAAAAGCCGCACGAAAACCCCCGCCTCTGCCCGCGGCGCCCGCAACGCCGATATTCAGTCTGTTCAGTATTGACATGTCCTCTACCCTCGTCCGTTGGACGGCAACCTCTATCCGGACCGCTGGCAACTGCACGCGGCGCCCGGCGCGTCAGTCCCGCCCGTGCTGTTCGATCTCTCGCAGGGAAACGGGGATCCGAAAGCCGTCCTCTCTGAATACATCGTACGCGGCCGCCGATTTCAGGAAATCCAGAAACCGACGCGAATTCGCGACATCCCGACCCTTCAGGACTGCGGCGGCGTAAACAATCGCGTCATGCATGCCGGTTGGAAACACCGCCAGCGGTTCCACCCGGGCGCTCGAAACCGCGTCGGTCGCGTAGACGACGCCTGCCGCGCAGGCGCCCTGTTCCACGAATGCGAGCGCGGAACGCACGTTCTGGCAGACGGCCAGGCGGCCTTTCAGATCGGCCCACCATCCCAGGCGTATGAGCGCCTGCTTTGCGTATATTCCCGCGGGAACGAGGTCCGGGTCCGCCAGAGCCAGCGGTCCCTCAAACGCCGCGGCAAAGTCGAACCCCTTCTCCCATTCAATCTGGAACCCCTCTCCGAGGGGAACCACAAATGCCAGCGAGTTGCCGAGCAGGTCGGTTCTCGTGTCCGGGTGAATCAGTCCCTGTGACTCCAGATAATCCATCCATGCCGGATTCGCGGAGATAAATACGTCAGCGGGCGCACCTCGCCCGATTTGCCTGGCCAGCGTGGAAGACGCCGCGAACGACAAACTGACCTCAATATCGCTTTCCTCTTCAAAGATCTTTTCGATCTGCTTCATTGATCCGATCAGGCTGACTGCGGCATACACGCGAACGGATTCGGCCTGAAGCCGGGTATTCGTCCAACCCAATATGAACAGACACACGAGAAATACAGTCATATTCGATCTCACCTGCGGCACGAATCCCGATTGCGTCAATCACGTCTTATTTAACAAAAAACACCTTGTGTGCAAACCGTTTTTTCGATCCCGATACGTCCCGGGCCGGTCGTCCGGCATTGGCCCGGTCCCCATCCCCGGAGACCGGAGGCACCGCCAGACCCGCTTGATAGCGCACCGGAATTCATGTATACTAACGCCGATTTAGAAGTTGTTTTAAATCACCGGTGAGTCCCGAGCGCGAGCGAAAATGTGTCGGTCAAGGCGGGCAAAGGCGCCCATATCTAATGTATCGTGGCTGCGCGCCCCTCG
>JAAXHE010000339.1 GCA_012271065.1 Candidatus Latescibacterota bacterium | reverse complement strand
TCCCCAAATTCCCTGCCTACGGCGTGTTCCTTGAAAAACGGGGAAGACGTGAGACGGGAGAGGGTAGAGAACGTATGCCGTGTAAGGTTTCTTCTCATGCCGCAGGCAATGAGGAATTGCATACCGGGCAAGGATTTCTTCTACCGTCTCACCTCTACCGTCTACCCGCATTTCTTCTACCGGCTTCCCTCTACCTTCTCACCGCCTTTAGAATTGTCGCCGCTGGGCGCGGGGCCTGCCAGATACATAGCGCGAATACCCTCACGGGTCGCACCAGAACTTCCGCCCTATCAGCTGCGGAGGCCCCATCGATCTACGGTGCTGGACGGAATCGCGCGCGCTGCTCTGGTCGTGCTCCTGAATGGCATCGTGTACGTATTCGGTGCGGTTATCGGAGTGCGAGCAGCGATCGGCAAGAAACGGTACACGCTCGAATCCGAACAGGGGTCCTTGCCTCGAAGACTTACGACCGTCCGGAGGTGGAGTGGGGGGTTTTTCCACGTTATTCCGTCCAGCAATGAAGTGGCTTGGTGCCAGATTCGTATGCAGGGCACAATCGCCAATATATGCCACTGTGGAGATTCGTGGAAAAACCGGCCCCGCGCCGAGCGGCGCCGTTCTTTTTGGCCCTTTTTCTTTGGCGAGAAAGAAAAAGGGCGTAAAAAAAGAAAAAACAACAAGTAATGAGAAAAATGAACTCGCGTGGCCTCAGAGAATCCAAACACTACGTTTTTCCAGTGTTTCATACGCTCCGGTGAGTTACAGGTATCTCCCAGATGATCAATCTCTCGCTATATGACACGATCTGGCTGGTCGGCGGAGCAATCGCCGCCGGGCTGCTCTGGGGTATCTTCGTATCCGCCATCAAGCGCAGGGGCACGCCGCTTCCGCTGCTGCTGTTGATTTTGGCGGGTGCCCTTTGGTATACGGGCGATGCGGTGCGGCTCCTGATAGAACAGGCGGCGCCGGGCGCTCTCGCGGCGGCCTATGCGTCCCAGGTCGCACGCTTCGGAACGTGTTTCCTTCCGTCAGCCTTGCTGGCGACGGTCCTGATTTCAGCTGATGAACAAAAGAACCGGATCGCCGACGGTTTTCGGCGCAATCTCGTCCCGGTCGCGGTCGTCCCCGGCTTGATCGTATTCGCAATTGGACTGTGGGAAGTGCCGCTGAAGCGAGTGGCCTTCAGCGTATACGCCATTGCCGCGCTTCTGTGCGCGGCCTGGCTGTGCCGCAGTTTTTCCAGGCAATTGACTACGGAAGTTCAGCGGTCCTTCTACCGGCTCACGGCGGTCGCGCTGACCGGTATCGCCATTCTGGCATGCATCGCATATCCCCTGGGGGGAATCAACCTGCCTCTCGCCGGACCGGCGCTCGACCTGGCGCTGTTTCTGTCGCCCATCGCGCCGGCCTACATTCTGGGCTACTACATCTATCGGTACAGCTTTTTCCGGATCGTGGTGAATCCCGCGTTGCTCTATTCCGCGCTGACCGGTATCGTCCTCACCGTTTATCTCCTTGTCATCCGACGCGTCGCCGAAGAGCTCGGGCGCCTGGGCGGCGGATTCCGGGTGGAAGTCGTTGAAGCGGTACTGATCTCTCTGCTGATCTTCCTCTTTCAGCCGATCAAGAATCGGTTGCAGGGGGCAATCAACCGGCTGTTCTTTAAAGCGCGGTACGAGTACCAGCACCTGCTGAGAACGCTGAGCCAGACGCTGAATGTGCCGGATGCGCTGGAAAGCCGGTTGAAGGCGGTTGTGGACGCCGTGGGTACTGTACTCAAGGTGCACGTCGTTTCGCTGGTGTTGTTCGACAGCGAGGACGGGCACGTCGATGACGTGAGGGTGATCTCGGGAAGCGGACTGGCCGGGTTCGATCCGCCAGCGGCGCCGTTCAGTCGAAGTGAGGGGAATCACGAGCAGGTTCGGCAGGTTGCGGATTGGATGTTGATCCATCGGCGGGCCCTGGACGTGGGCGAGTTGCATCGTCCCGCGCTCGCCGCGGTCCTTGCGGAACAGGGCGTCCGTCTGTGCATACCCGTATTACAGGAGGAAAAGCTCGCCGGGTTTCTATGCCTCGGAGAGAAAAAACGCAGCGTGCCCTATTCATCGGAGGAATGGGAACTGCTCGGCACTCTGTGCAATCAAGTTGCGCTGGCGGTGGAGAATACACGCCTCGTGGAGCGGCGGCTGCATCTGGAACGGCGCATGTACGAGGCGGAGCGGCTCTCGGCGCTGGGACTGCTTTCGGCGAGCATCGCTCACGAGGTGAAGAATCCGTTGAGCTCGATGAAGGCGATTACCACCGTACTTCGGGAAGACCTGGAGAACGACCCGGACAAGGCCGGCGATCTGACAGTCGTGTTGAACGAAATCGACCGGCTGGGCCGCGTGGTGGATCGGCTCCTCAGGTTTGCGCAGCCGAAACACGGGGATACATTCAAGCCCGTTGACATCAAGGTTGTGCTCGACGACGTCGTGCTGATCATTTCGCACGAGGCGGAACGGCGTAATGTGCAAATACGGACCGAGGTTGCCGGCGGCCTGGTGGTTTCCGGAGATCCTGAAGATTTGAAAGAGGTGTTTTTCAATCTGATCCTGAACGGAATCCAGGCGATGGATGACTCGGAACAGACGACGGACCGGCGGCTTACGGTGAGGGCGGGGCGCTCGAACGGGAGCGTCTCGGTGTGGGTTTCGGATACCGGACCGGGGATTTCACGGGAAGCGCTCTCGCACGTCTTTGAACCGTTCTTTACCACAAAGGCTTCGGGGACGGGCCTGGGGCTTGCCACCGTCAAACGGGACGTGGAGCGCATGGGAGGATTGATTACAGTTGTGAATGGAGAGCAGGCCGGGGCGGTGTTCGAGGTTCAACTTCCTGGAGTGGACGATGCGGCATAAGATTCTGGTTGTGGACGATGAACCGGCAGCGAGGCTAGGTCTGAAGCGGGCGCTCGCGGCGCTGTCATGCGAGGTTGTCGAAGCGGCAGACGGAACGGCGGCGCTCGAGGAAATCGCGCGCGGCGGTCCGGATCTGGTGATCTGCGATATCCAGATGCCCAGAATGGATGGCCTTACGCTGGTGAAGCGGTTGGCAGTACAGGGAAACCCGCCGCCGGTCATCATGATGACGGCGTACGGATCGGAGCGGATTGCCGTGGATGCGATGAAGGCCGGAGCGTACGACTACGTGAGCAAGCCTTACGACGTGGATGAACTTCGATGCCTCGTGCAGAATGCGCTCGAGACCGTTCGTTTGCGGCGGGAGAACGAAACGCTTCGCGACGAGATCCGGCGACAGTCCGGTTTCGGATTGTTGATCGGCCGCAGCCGTTCAATGGAAGAGGTCTGCGACATGATCGGCAAGGTGGCGGGGACCGACGCCGCAGTGCTGATAAACGGCGAAAGCGGGACGGGGAAGGAACTCGTGGCGCGGGCGATTCACGAACACGGCGGGCGAAGAGACCGCCCGTTTGTCGCGGTGAATGCCGCAGCTCTGCCTACCGAGTTGATCGAAAGCGAACTGTTCGGCCATGAGAAAGGCGCATTTACCGGCGCTGCGTCAAGGCGGCAGGGCAAGTTCGAGCTCGCGGACGGCGGAACGCTCTTTCTGGATGAAATCGGAGACATGCATCTCGAAACCCAGGCGAAGCTGTTACGCGTGCTCCAGGAGCAGAGATTCGAGCGGCTGGGTGGCTCGGAAACGGTGGCGGTGGACGTTCGGATGATCAGCGCCACCAATCGGGACCTTCCCGACGAGATCTCGCGGGGGAGATTCCGGGAGGACCTTTACTACCGCCTGAAAGTGGTGGATATCTTCCTCCCCCCGCTACGCGACCGCCGCGAGGATATCCCCCTGCTTGTCCGGCACTATCTGGATTCCTGCAATCGAACGCACGGAAAGGCCGTTACGGAGGTGCCTGTCGATACGATGAAAATTCTGGCGGCCTACGCCTGGCCCGGCAATGTTCGCGAACTGATGCACGCCGTCGAGCGTGCGGTCATCTTCGCCGAAAGTTCGGCGCTGAACGTAGACCTGCTTCCCGAGGAAATCCGGTCGGGCGGGGCGGAATCCGCGGCCAACGGAGCGACCGGCTGGACGGAAGGCGTGTCGTTTCAGGAAGCAAAACAGGAGACAGTCAAAACTTTTGAAGCCGCGTTCATTCGGTCGGCCCTTGAACACCACGAGGGCAATATGAGCCGCGCGGCCCCGGCGATCGGCATGAAACGGCAGGCGCTCCAGCAGAAGGTCAGGGAACTCGGAATCGATCCGGAGATATACCGATAAGGGAAGACGGAAGAAGGTAGAAGGAAGAGGACCACACCGCACACAACCGGTCATCGATACAGCCTGGCGACCGGAGACATATCTCGTGTCTCCGGTTTTTTTTGTTCCCAGCGGCGTTTTGCATGCAACCCGCGTATTGCAGGTGCAAGTTTCGGATGGCACCTGTCACCCGTCTTTCGAGTCGAA
The DNA here is from genome assembly GCA_012271065.1 of Candidatus Latescibacterota bacterium. The sequence goes on along the minus strand of JAAXHE010000339.1, from coordinate 6,191 downwards.
TTTCCCCGAAATCAGCCTGTTTTGGGGCCCAATTGGTTATGGCACGGGGATTGCGTAAGGTGTGCTGCAGGAAAGGAGGAAGTTATGTCGACACACTCATTGACGTTCGCAGCCACCCTTCAGCGCCACGTTGCCAACCTGATTACCGTCTTCAGGGTCGTCTGCCTGTTCCTGGCGGCGGCCTTTGCGGTCACCGGAGATACCGTGCTCGCATGGATTGCGGTTCCCCTGGCGTTCGCCGCGCTGTTGATGGACTGGCTGGATGGGTACGCCGCGCGCCGGTTGGGATGCGAAAGCAAGGTGGGCGGCCTGCTCGACATCGTGGGGGACCGGATTGCGGAGAACGTGTGGTGGGTGGTGTTCGCGTGGCTGCATCTGGTCCCCCTCTGGGTGCCCCTGGTCGTACTGAGCAGGGGATTTGTGACGGACGCCATACGGAGCTGCGCGCTCTCGCAGGGCCAGACCGCATTTGGAGAGACAACGATGATGCGGTCGCGCATCGGTTACGGCCTGGTCGCTTCCCGTACAAGCAGGGCGACGTACGGCGTTGCGAAGGTCATCGCGTTTGTCGCGCTGTTCATCCTGAACGCGGTACAACACTCGTCGAACCTGGCGCCCGGTCTGGAGTCGGGGGCGGAGACGGTCGCGCTCGCGGCGACCTACCTGACCGTCGCCCTTTGCGCGATTCGGGGAATTCCGGTGATCACGGCGGCAAAGAGGGTTGTCATCTAGCGGATCGGTATCCGAGGAGTACGCGATGAAACAGGAAGCCTATATACTGCTCTGGCTGCTGGGCCTGGCATGCCTCGGTGTGCTGCTTCACCAGCTCGGTGAACCGGAGGTGTGGCAGCACGTGGTGATGATGGGCTGGGGATATGTACCGATAATCGGAATAACCCTGGCAGCCTATCTGAACAACGTCTGCGTGTGGAGAGAAAGCTTTGACCGCGGGACCGAAAGGCCTCGAGTGAGACCGTTGCTCTGGGTGAAACTGGTCGGCGAAGCCCTGGGCAACGTGATGCCGGCATCGCAGATCAGCAAGGAAGTCGCCAAGGTCATGATGCTGCGGGAGCGAATGGGCGTGACCGCCGGGGTGTCGTCTCTCGTGCTCACCAAGACGGGCGAGATGGTCAGCGGCGTTCTTTTCGTCCTGGGCGGCGTTCTGGCGGGTCTCCACCGTTTCGTGTTCCCGGAGGAGATCCGGTGGGCGCTCTTCGCAGCCTTGACGGTGGCCGTTGTCGGCGTCGTCCTGACCGTTGTGAGGCAGCGCCGCGATCCCTTCACCGGGCTTGTAAATCTGTTGCTGCGGATGCGGATCACGTTTGCGGCGCGGTTCCGCGATCGTGCGGCGGAAGTCGATCGGAATCTGGCCGCGTTTTACCGGCTGAACGTATGGCGTCTTGCTGGCCTGCTGGGGATGCACCTGGTGACGTGGGGCCTCGGAACGCTGGAGATCTACGTGATCCTGCATGTATTGGGCGAGCCGATGCCGCTGGTTTCAGTTTACCTGTTCCACTCGCTGATGATGGTGATCAATGTGATTTTCGGTTTCGTCCCGTACGGCATGGGGGTCTTCGAAGGCGGGCACGTGTTTCTCTTCCATCTGATGGGACTGGAGCCGGGGACCGGATTGGCCGTGGGCATCGTCCGGCGGATCCGGAAGATCTTCTGGATGCTGTTCGGCCTGCTTCTGCTCCTTCTGGGGTCACGCACGATCCGGTTCAGGACGCCGAAGGAGAAGGACGGTCTTGAACGAGTGGTAACCACGGCGTCTCTGCACGATGGGTAGGCGAGGTGAATACGTCTCCGATGACGCTGAAATCGCACCGCAAGGGCTTGCGGAGGTAGATCATGAAAACGGGCGCACTCATTCTGTTCACAATCCTGCTGATCGACGCGTTTACCCCCGCGAATGCGCAAGCGGCCACAGAACTTCGGGGCGCGCAGCAGGCGGACCCGGCTGCGGAAGCTGCCATTCAGAGCCTCCACGCGCAGGTGGTTTCGGTAACGCTCGGTAACGAACTTGATCTGAACAAGCTGGCGCCTGGATTGTATACGTACGTGGTGTTTAATCTGAACGAGGCGGAAAGCGCGGCGATGGGCCGAATTGTGTCCTTCGAATCGAATCGTCATCGCGGCGGGTGAGGGAAAAGGATGGGAGATCGCGCGACAGGATATAGTGCTCATCGCCGTCGCCGACAACCCTGGCGGCATCGAACTGTGGCGGATGGCAAGGCGTGAGATGAAGAAGGTTCAAGAGACGGCGATGACGGTGTTGTCCGGTGAAAACCTCGATCTCGAAAAGCTGAGAATCGGATGGCACGCACACGTTGATTATCGATCCTTCGACATCAAGCGCTCCGCTACGGGAGTGATTATACGCAGGGACGCCAAACATATCGTAATCAGAGAAAGGAAAGGATTCGTCGTCCGTCGGACGATCCGCACGGACGATATCGAACGCATTATCGTTACCCGCAAACGCGGCGACATGAGACGCTGGCGGAGAGCGAAAAAGGCGATGCGTGAGCTACAGGGGCCCAGGGTCCGGTTGAAGGCGCCGTCGATCTCAACTGAATGGATCACTGGTAGATTTGCCGGTTCGAACGGAGACACGCTCGAGGTGCTTGCCGAGCGCGGCCACGTACGGATCCGGCGTGCTTTGGTCGAAGTTTTCGAAGTCAGCAAAGGCCGTCATCGACACACAATAAAAGGGATGGCAATCGGTCTGCTCTTAGGCGCCACCGCCGCGATATTGACTAAACCCAGTGACACGACAAACGTTGATTTATATGGTCAGGAAGCCCTCATCGATGCCTACGTTACGCGGGTAGGCGTACCTGTAATGACACTTGCCGGGGCGCTCTTTGGGGCTGCGATAGAAACCGAAAAGTGGGTCGAAGTCTCCACTTCAAGGATCAACCTGAGCATCGCGCCGACAAGGGATAAAGGTCTTCGAGCCGCGCTGTCATTTGATTTCTAGACGTCTCAGAATAACTGCCTTTTCCTCTTGCTTCTTCCTTCGTACCCTTCATCGACAAGGACAGTACGAAGAGTCTTTCAACGAGGTGAATTCCATGAAGTCAAATGCGCGATTGTTGTTCGCAGCGGGCCTGGCGATCATTATTGTGCCATCCGCTTCATTCGCCGCACAAAAGCCCGAGAGCATGGACATCACGGTGATGTTGAGAGGGGACATCGACCCCACAAAGCTGAAGACGGAAACGTATGCGTACGTGGCCTTCAAATCGGATGGAATCGAAGGGGCAGCGTGGGGCCGAATGGTGCAAATCAACCCGGATGGTATCGTGCTTGACTCCGAGGCCGCGCCATCGGAAACGCGAAAAATCGCCTACGGCGACATTGACATTCTGGCCGTAGCCGAAGATCGGGTTACCTTCGAATCGTGGCTGAATGCGAGACTGGCGGCGGAGAAGATCACCGCTATGACCCGCGACAATCTCAACTTGACGAAACTGGCGACCGGATCGTTTGCACACGCGGTCTATACGTGGAAGGGATTCAAGAGGAAGGCATCCGGAAAGGTCCTGGAGATCGGTCCACATGGCATCATGGTCGAATCCGGGGCCGAACCGCCGGACACTGTGACAATAGGGGCTGCGGAAATCGACACACTCGCTTTCTCCAGGACCGTACAGGCGGTGAACAGGTGGCAGAAGTGGTCCGAACGCGGCATCGTCCAAATGTCGCGCTGGGATTTGAACCCTTCGATGCTCGATGAGGGCCTATACGTTCACGTCGTCTACACTTCCGGCAGCGCAAAACGAAAAGCAGCCGGGAGAATCGTAGACAGACACGGCGATAGAGTGGTGATTCAGTACTGGGTGGGGGGCAAGGCCACATGGGCGCACCCGGAAAATCTGGAAGTAGCATATCGTGACCTCGAAACTGTCATTGTTGCCAGGGATCGACGAGACCTTCTGAGGGCGATGAATTACTTGGAGTTTACTTCAGGCCGCGATGTTGCTTCTGGCGAGCGGATCGCCGCAAAGTTAATCTTCGGTACAGCGTTTGGTTTAATTACGGGATCTTTGGCTGCGTTTAGCCATTACCCGGGTCTATTGCTGGACGATCATCAGAGCAGTCATAGCCCTTTGAAATATGTAATACCGAGTGCCATTTTGCATGCAGCGACGACATCGTGGGTCGTAAGCAGGGCCGATCCAATCGGCCTATACAGACATGCCTTTAAAGGAGGCCTGCTCGGATGCGCCGCCGTTGCCACGGTTGTTCGACTCACCCAATCCGAGCGTATAGGCGCTGTTGTGCTCGGTTATATAACGGTACCCGTAATTGCTGCAACGATTGCGTCCGAACGATTAAGAAAGCCACCTGATCTGCCCCGTTTCTCGGTCGGCCTGGCGCCGCAGAGAAAAGGGAGCTTTTCCGCTGTTGCAACGTATCGATTTTAGTTGGACTCCGAAAAGCGATTGGCACGCGACCCAGTCCGCGACCCTTGTAACGCGGTGAGACCAACGCGATTCAGACAGGACAGGGAAGAGCGAAGAAGGCAGAAAAATCAAAAACGGAATGCACGACAGAGACCCTATCGATGTTGTGTCTGAGAATAACCGATTCCTGCTGTTCATTCTGCCCACGTATATCTGCAAGCCAACGCGAGAAAGGAAACAGGAAAATGTCAACCGGGGAGGCATTTATGATGCGGTACGCTACGTTTCTGATTGCGAGCATGCTTGTCTTGGTTTTCTGGTCCGGCCATCCGTTTTCGGCTAAACTAGATGCCGGTGTCGATCCCGATGCAAGCGCACCAACCGGGCCTGCGCTCGCCTCAACCACCGCTGGAGACAGCACAAAACAAGAGCAAACGCGGACGCAGACCGGTGGGGAGGAGCTTTCCGACCGGTGGTCCCGTGAGATGGGCGTTTTGGTCATGACGCGTGCGGACCTGGACACCTCGAAGATTGTCACGGGGTGGCACGCGCACGTCGTCTACGCGTTGGAAAGCGTACTGGAGACCGCCAATGGACAGATTATCAGTAGAGACCCGGACGGCATTGTCGTCAAGTCCGGACCATGGGAAAGGCCGGAAATCGCCTACGCGGTGATCGAGACACTCGCCGGCGCCCCGGACCGTCGGACCCTTGAGAGATGGCGAAAGGTCCGGGAAGCCGCAGATTACTTGAACGTCATGTATCAGGACGACCTCGACCCGTCGCAAATTGCGACAGGTTGGTATGCTCGCGTGGTTTACACAGCGGATGGAAAGGAAAGCGCGGCGACCGGTGAGATTGCGGCCGTGGACTCGACCGGCGTCACAATCGAACACACGCCACCCGTCAGGCGGCGGGGCTTTGCAAGACGAAGGAGCCTGCGGATTGCGTTCGAGGATATCGAGATCATCGTCGTTTCAAAGAAACGAGACGCCGTGGAAGCGTGGCGGAAAACCAGCCCGGCGGCGGGACTCGAAACCCGGAAGAGGCCCTGGTGCGAGATCGGGGCGAACCTGCTTTCGGTCTCAATCCTGAAGGGCCAATCCGATGATACCGTAACGTTGGTCAACGGCGGAGGCGGGATGGCACGACTCACGCCGACCTTCTATATGTCCTCCTTCTTTACCGAGAGAATCTCCTTAGATTTTGGAATTGCCTTCACGTACCAGGCGACAACGGGCAGTCGCAATACGACCTTGCGGGTCGCACAGGGGGGGTTTGGTTTCTTCACAAGGGGGTCGGCTTCGGAGTCTCCGTATTGCAGGATCCTGGCCACGACTCTTGACGGAGATTTTTTCGACTCTCGATTCGGGGGCGGGATCAGCCTGGGCACTCGCCACGTTTTCCGTAGCGGCATCGCTCTAAGGTACGAGGTGCAGTACGTTCGATGGCTGGGGGAAGAATACGAGCAGGCAAACCAGATCGGACTCCTCCTGAACGTCGGCGCGGTACTCGGCGGCAGATAGCCGCCGCTGCGAGACAGGGACCCGGCGGGACCCACCATCCCCAATCGTCCCGTGGCTCTTTCGCCTTTACGGATCGCACACGAAAACGCAGCCGAAATCCCGAATTACGCACGACGGCCCTAGTACCTATTGACTTCTAAGACTGCGCGTTCGTATAGTTCGATGTCTCCCCTGGAGAGGAAGGAGCCATCGACATGCCGAAGAAATACGTTGTCCGTCTGAGTCCCGAAGAACGGGAGCAGTTGCACGATCT